>JAFEBZ010000100.1 GCA_018242405.1 Pseudomonadota bacterium
CAGTTCTGGAACATGTCGCATATCTTCGGCGAGCACGGCATCAGCTTCGCCGACCAGAAGATCGACGTCGCCACCATGATCGGCCGCAAGGACAAGATCGTGAAGCAGTTCACCGGCGGCATCGCGGCGCTGTTCAAGGCCAACAAGATCACGCCGTTCTTCGGCTTCGGCCAGCTGCAGCCGGGCAACGTCGTCACCGTGAAGCAGCACGACGGCAGCACCGTCGAGCTGAAGGGCACCAATGTCATCCTCGCCGCCGGTTCGGATTCGATCGAACTGCCGTTCGCGAAGTTCGACGACAAGACCATCGTCGACAACGTCGGCGCGCTCGACTTCACCGATGTGCCGAAGACCCTCGGCGTGATCGGCGCCGGCGTGATCGGCCTCGAACTCGGCAGCGTGTGGAACCGCCTCGGCGCCAAGGTCACCATTTTCGAAGCCCTGCCCGACTTCCTCGCCGCCGCCGACAAGGAAGTGGCCAAGGTCGGTGCCCGCGAGTTCAAGAAGCAGGGCCTCGACATCCGCCTCGGCACCAAGGTCTCGAAGACCGAAGTGCAGAAGGATGGCGTGCATGTCACCTTCAACGACGGCAAGTCGGACCAGGAAATGGTGGTCGACAAGCTGCTGGTCTGCGTCGGCCGTCGCGCCGCCACCAAGGGCCTGCTGGCTGAAGGCACCGGCGTGAAGCTCGACGCGCGCGGCATGATCGAAGTCGACGACCACTGCCACACCGGCGTCGATGGTGTATGGGCGATCGGTGACTGCGTGCGCGGCCCGATGCTGGCGCACAAGGGCTTCGAGGAAGGCATCGAAGTCGCCGAACTGATCGCGGGCCTGCCCGGCCACGTCAACTACGACACCATCCCGAACGTGATCTACACCGAGCCGGAACTCGCCTGGGTCGGCAAGACCGAGGAACAGCTCAAGGCCGAGGGCGTCGCCTACAAGGCCGGCAGCTTCCCGTTCGCGGCCGTCGGTCGCGCGGTGGCGATGGCCGAGCCGATCGGCTTCGTCAAGGTGCTCGCCGATGCCGAGACCGATCGCATCCTCGGCATGCACCTGATCGGACCGAACGTGTCAGAACTGGTGCACGAAGGCGTGATCTCGATGGAATTCAACGGCAGCGCCGACGACCTCGCGCGCATCTGCCACGCCCATCCGTCGCTGTCGGAAGCGGTGCACGACGCCGCGATGGCCGTCGACAAGCGCGCCATCCACAAGGCCAACTGATGATGCACGCGCAGGTTCAATCCGCATGAACCTGCAACTGCTGATCAAGCTCGCCATCACCGTCGTGACGGTGATGGTCGCTTCGGAACTTGCAAAGAAACACGGTGTGCTCGGCGCGCTGGTGGCATCGTTGCCGCTGACGTCATTGCTGGTGCTGACCTGGCTCTACCGCGACACCGGCGATGCAACCCGTGTCGCCACGATGGGCATGGACATCTTCTGGTTTGTGCTCGGCAGCCTGGTGTTCTTCCCTGCCCTCGCCCTCACTGCCCGCGCCGGTTGGCCGATGTGGCTGTGCTTCGCCTGCGCGGGATTGGCGGGTGCTGCCGGCGTCGCGATCGTGCAACTGTTGCTGCGTTCGCGCATGATGGACACATGACTTCCAAGCACAATCCGTTGTGGGCCATCCTGTTGCCGATCATCGCGGCGGTCGTTCTGGTCATCGCCAAGAGCGCACCAGGAATCCCCGGCAGTGGGTTGTTGCTGGGTGCGGTAGTCATCGCCAGCGTCATTGCCGCCGTTCACCATGCCGAAGTTATCGCGCATCGCGTCGGCGAGCCGTTCGGCACGCTAGTGCTGGCGATGGCGGTGACGGTGATCGAATGCGCGCTGATCATCTCGATGATGATGTCGGGCAACCCGGACGCCGCGACCTTGCCGCGCGATACGGTGTTCGCCGGCGTGATGATCCTGCTCAGCGGCCTCGTCGGCATCAGCCTGCTCGCCGGCGGCCGTCGCCATCACGTCCAGCAGTTCAAACTGGACGGCATCAATGCCGCGCTCGGCACCCTGGTCGCGATCCTCGCCTTCACCCTGATCCTGCCCAACTACACCATCGCACCTGGTCCGTCCTACAACCAGAAGCAGATGCTGTTCATCGCCATCGCGACGCTGGTCCTGTTCGGCGCCTTCACCTTCTTCCAGACCGTGCGCCATCGCGACTACTTTCTGCCGGAAGAAGACGTCACGGCGGACGAGGATGACGACGGGCATGCGGACCCGCCCTCCAATCACGACACGCTGGTCAGCGGCATCCTGCTGGCGATCGCACTGGTTTCGGTGGTGCTGGGCGCGAAAGCGGTGTCGCCAGCCATCGAAGCGATGCTCGATCGCGCCGGTGCGCCTGCCGGAACCGTCGGCATCCTGATCGCCGCCATCGTGCTGCTGCCGGAGAGCGTCGCTGCCGTGCGCGCTGCATTGAACAATCGCCTACAGACCAGTCTCAATCTCGCCATCGGTTCGGCGATCGCCACCATCGGGCTGACCATTCCGGCGGTGATCATCGTCAGCCTCATCCAGGGTTGGTCGCTGTCGCTCGGTCTGCCGCCGATGTCGATGGCCCTGCTGGTGATGACGCTGTTCATCACCTCGATCAGCCTGCGCACCGGACGCACCAACATCCTGCCCGGCATCGTCCACCTCGTTCTATTCGCCGCCTATCTCTTCCTCAGCTTCGTGCCATGAAATCGATTTGCGTCTACTGCGGCTCCAATGCCGGTTCCGATCCCCGTTACGCCGAAGCCGCACGCGCACTGGGCAGGCGCATCGCCAATGAAGGCGCGCAACTTGTCTACGGCGGCGGCAATGTCGGACTGATGGGCATCGTCGCCGATGCGGTACTTGCAGCCGGCGGTGAAGTCACCGGCATCATTCCGCACCAATTGATGAACTGGGAAGTCGGCCATCGCGGTTTGACCCGACTGGAAGTTGTCGATTCGATGCACGAACGCAAGGCGCGCATGTTCGAACTGTCCGACGCCTTCATCGCCCTGCCCGGCGGTTTCGGCACGCTCGATGAAATGTTCGAGATGCTGACCTGGCGCCAGCTCGGGCTCGGCAAGAAGCCGTGTGCTTTCCTCGACATCGCCGATTTCTGGAAGCCGCTGATGTCGATGCTCGACCACATGGTGGGCGAACGTTTCCTCCATCCGGAACAGCGCCAGGATCTCTGGCATGGCACCGACATCGATGCCCTGTTCGCGTGGATGCGCGATTACCGGCCCGCGCAAGCCGACAAGTGGATGGACGAGAAGCGCCGCGGGCAGCTGCATTCGGTGAAAGAAACATGAGCATTCCCGCCGACTTCAACGCATTCCGCATCCACAACGATGCACAGGGCTATCACAGCGGCGTCGAACGCATCGCGCTCGATGCGCTGTCGCCCGGCGAGGTGGTGATCCGCACCGCGTATTCCTCGGTCAATTTCAAGGATGCGCTGGCCGGCACCGGGCAAGGCAAGATCCTGCGGCAATTCCCGCTCAATGGCGGCATCGATGTCGCCGGCCATGTCGTGCAATCGACGGATCCGAAATTCATGGAAGGCGATGCCGTCCTCGTCACCGGGTGCGGCCTGTCGGAAACGCGCGACGGCGGCTACTCGGAATATGCGCGGCTGGAATCGCGCTGGGTGGTTCCGCTGCCCGCGGGCCTGAGCCTGCGCGAAGCGATGATCCTCGGCACCGCCGGTTTCACCGCCGCACTCGCGCTGTACCGGATGCTCGACAACCGCCAGCATCCCGGCCTCGGACCGCTGGCCGTGACCGGCGCCACCGGCGGCGTCGGCTCGCTGGCGGTCGCGATCTTCAAGCGCGCCGGTTTCGACGTCCACGCCATCAGCGGCAAGCCGGAACATGGCGGCTATCTGCGCACGCTCGGTGCCAGCGAAGTGCTGGGGCGCGACGCGCTCGCCACCACCCGCCCGATGGAATCGGTGCGCTTCGGCGGCGGCCTCGACAACGTCGGCGGAGCGATGCTGAACAGCCTGCTGGCGCAGACCGCGCCCTACGGAAACGTCGCGACCGCCGGGCTCGCCGCCAGCCCGGAACTGCCCGCAACCGTGATGCCGTTCATCATTCGCGGCGTTTCCCTGCTCGGAATTGCGTCAGCCGGCACAGAACGCAACATTCGTGACGCCATCTGGCAACACCTCGCCAGCGACTGGAAGCCCGCCGATCTCGATGCGATCTGCACGGAGACCGTGGATTTGCAGGGATTGCCGGCGATTTTCGCCCGCATGCTGGCCGGCGGATCGCTCGGGCGCACGCTGGTGGCGTTTCCGGAAAACGCCTGAAGCTGTGTAAAATCGCTGCAATCCCAGGGGGACTTTCATGGCTCACATTCTTGTTGTCGACGACTCGCCTTCCCAGTTGCTGGGGCTTCGTCGCGTGGTCGAAAAACTCGGTCACCAATGCAGTACCGCCGAAGACGGCGCGGCCGGCGTGGAGATGGCCAAGAGCCTGCTGCCCGACCTCATCCTGATGGATGTGGTGATGCCGAATCTCAACGGCTTCCAGGCCACGCGTTCGATCACCCGCGAAGAAACCACAAAGCACATCCCGGTCGTACTGGTCACCACCAAGGACCAGGACACCGATCGCATGTGGGGCATGCGCCAGGGCGCGCGCGCCTACATCACCAAGCCCTTCAGCGAGAAGGAATTGGCCGAGGTGGTGACGGAACTGCTGCCAAACGCCGCCTGATCAAGCGAAAGCGTCGCGCAGTCCCTCGTAGGCTGCGCGTTGCGCCGGCGTCTGCGGAACCGGCGCCATGATTTCCAGTTCGACGATCTGATCGCCCGGCGTTTGTCCGGGCAAGCCGCGGCTGCGCAGCCGCAATTTCTTGCCGGCGTCCGATCCCGCCGGGATCTTCAGTTCCACGGCGCCGCCCAGGGTCGGCACGCTCATCACCGCGCCCAGCGCCGCCTGCCACGGCATCACGTCCAACACGTAGAGAATGTTGCGACCGTCGACCTCGAAATCGGGGTGCGCTGCGTATTCGATTTCCAGCAGCAGGTCGCCGCCATTGCTGCCCTGACCGGAAAGACGGATCAACTGGCCGGGGCGAATCCCCTTCGGGATGCGCACGTCCAGCGACTTTCCGTTCAAGCCGATGCGGATGGTGTTGCCGCTGTAGACGGCTTCCAGCGGGACGCTCATGCGCGCACGCGTCGGGCCTGCGGGTTGTGGGCCACGCGCGCCACCACGACCGCGACCGAACATCTGTTCGAAGAAATCGCTGAAGCCGCCGCCACCGGCACCGCCGCCGGCGAAGATCTCGTCGAAATCGAAATCGCCCGGCGCACCGTGGAAACCGCCGCCGGCACCCGGAGGTTGCACGTCATCGCCGGGGCGATAGCCGCGTGAACGCAACTGGTCGTAGGCCGCGCGCTTCTGCGGATCGCGCAGCGCCTCGTAGGCTTCATTGACCGCCTTGAACTTTTCCTCGGCGTCCGCTTCCTTGCTGACGTCGGGATGATATTTGCGCGCCAGCCGCCGGTACGCCGACTTGATTTCCGATTCGCCGGCGTTGGCTTCGACGCCGAGAATCTCGTAGTAATCCTTGAATTGCATTGATCCTCCGGGCGGCCCGTTTAACGCGATTTTCCGGCATCAAGTCTACCCTGCTGGTTTTCCGACTGGCCCACCCATGAGCATCCAACCAGGCGATTCCATTCCTTCGATGTCCTTGCAGGTCGCCAGCGCCCAGGGCGCACGGCAGAGTGACACCGCCGCGTTGTTTTCCGGCAAGCGCGTCGTGCTGTTCAGCGTGCCCGGCGCCTTCACGCCAACCTGCTCCGAACGCCACCTGCCCGGCTACGTGCAACACCATGACGACTTCGTGAAACGCGGCATCGATGTCTATTGCCTGTCGGTCAACGACGCCTTCGTGATGCAGGCCTGGGGCGAATCGCAGCACGTCCCGGAAGGGCTGTTGATGCTCGCCGACGGCAATGGCGCCTTCACCCGCGCCCTCGGCCTGGAGATGGATGCCAGCCCGTTCGGCATGGGCGTGCGCGGCAAGCGGTTCGCCATCTATGCCGACAACGGCGTCGCCCGTGCCGTCGAAGTCGAAGCGCCGGGCGAGTTCCGCGCGTCCAGCGCCGAGTCGATGCTGCAGACCATCGACGCCCTCTGATTTGATCCACCCAGCCGCGGTCATCGCCATGTCATCACGGCAATGCATATCGACATGACGAGTGGTTCTGCGCCGGATGTTGTCCTGCAACATCCGGAGGCCTAGCATCGTTCCATCACTTTTCCGCCGAGGTCGGCCATGACGATCTATTCCGATGTCACCCAGCTGGTTGGTCGCACGCCGCTGGTCAGGATCAACCGCATCATCCAGAGCAAGGCCACCGTGCTGGCCAAGCTCGAGTTCTACAATCCCGCCAAGTCGGTGAAGGATCGCATCGGCGTCGCCATCATCGATGCCGCGGCCGCCAGCGGCGAACTCAAGCCCGGCGGCACGATCATCGAGGCGACGTCCGGCAACACCGGCATCGCGCTGGCGATGGTCGGCGCGGCGCGTGGCTACAAGGTCGTGCTGACCATGCCGGATTCGATGAGCAAGGAGCGGCGCGCCCTGCTCCGTGCCTATGGCGCCGAACTGGTGCTGACGCCGGCCGCCGAAGGCATGCGTGGCGCGGTCGAACGCGCCGATGCGATCGCGAAGGAACGCGGCGGCGTGCTCGCCCGCCAGTTCGCCAACGCGGCCAATCCGGCGATCCATCGCAAGACCACCGCCGAGGAAATCTGGAACGACACCGATGGCCAGGTCGACGTCCTCGTCTCCGGCATCGGCACCGGCGGCACCATCACCGGCGTCGGCCAGGTGTTGAAGGAACGCAAGCCGTCGGTGAAGGTCTACGGCGTGGAACCCGCGGAATCCGCGATCCTCAACGGCGGCGCACCGGGCCCGCACAAGATTCAGGGACTCGGCGCGAACTTCGTGCCGGAGATCCTCGATCGCAACGTCTATGACGGCATCATCGACATCGCCGGTGACACCGCGGTGGAATGGGCGCGTCGTTCCGCGAAGGAAGAAGGATTGCTGGTCGGCATTTCTTCCGGTGCCGCGCTCGCCGCCGCCAACCAGATCGCGCAGCTGCCGGAAAGCGAAGGCAAGACGATCGTCGTGGTGATCCCGAGCTTCGGCGAGCGCTATCTGTCGACCGTGCTGTTCTCCGACCTGCTCGACTGATCGCCATATGACCAACAGCGACGCGTTCGATCCGATCGGACGCATTCGTGAGGATCTCGCGGCCGTGTTGTCGCGGGATCCGGCTGCGACCTCGCGGTGGGTGCCGTTCTTCACTTCGCCCGGACTGCACGCGCTGTGGCTGCATCGCTTCGCCCACCATTTGTGGCAGACCGGCGTATTGCGCTGGCCGGCACGCATCGTCGCTTACGCATCACGCATGGTCACTGGCGTTGAGATTCATCCCGCCGCGAAGATCGGTCGTCGCTGCGTGATCGATCACGGCATGGGCGTGGTGATCGGCGAGACTTCCGAAATCGGCGATGACGTCCTGATCTACCACGGTGTCACGCTGGGCGGCACCGCCAATGCACCGGTCAAGCGCCACCCGACCGTCGGCAATCGCGTATTGATCGGTGCCGGCGCGAAGATCCTCGGCCCAGTCACGGTCGGCAACGACGCACGCATCGGTGCCAATGCCGTCGTCGTGACCGACGTGCCCGATCGTGGTGTTGCGGTGGGCGTACCGGCGAAGATCCGCGTTCCCGATGCCGTCGAATCGGCGGAACATGCCGATCCGCTGGTCGATCCTGCGATGTGGTGGATCTGATCGCCGCTACAGCATCTTGATTTGCTTGAGCCAGAGTTCGACCAGTTCCGGCCATTTGCCGACGGGCTCATTCTTGTGACGCAAGGCAAAGGCATGTCCGCCCTTGGCGAAAAGATGGATCTCGGTTGACACACCGACCTTGTCCAGCGCCATTGCGTACATGAGGCTGTTGCAGACCGGATCGACGGCGTCGTCCCACGTCTGCGCAATGAATGTAGGAGGCGCAGCCTTTGCCACCGGCAACCGTGGATCAAACGATCCGTCATCGCGGCATAGGTGCCCGGGATACAACGCGACTGCAAAATCCGGGCGACTGCTGATCTTGTCGATGGCGTCGACTGGCCGATAGGTCGGAGTCAGGATGTTGCTTGTCTGGGCTACCAGATATCCGCCCGCCGACATCCCAAGTACACCGATGCGGTGCGGATTGATGCCGAGTCCCGCCGCCTTTGCCCGCACCAATCGGATGGTTCGCTGCGCGTCCTGCAAGGCACGGGGAATATCCGGGGTGATATGTTGTCTGGACTTCGCGTCCCAGAAGTCGTTGCCGCCGGGCACGCGATATTTGGAAACGATGCAGGTGATTCCCCTTGCCGTCATCCAGTCGCAGATCTCGGTGCCTTCAAGATCGATAAAGAGCATTTGGAATCCGCCTCCCGGGAAGACGATCACGGCGGTTCCGGTATTGCGCCCCTGTGCCGGCATGATCGTCATCGTTGGAACAGCGACGTTGAAGACGGCTTCCGACTTGCCGCCGGCCACCCCGGGATCGTCGAAGATCCGGATGCTCTCCGCCGGCTGCGGCCTGAACGTGCCATTGGGCGCGTCACCGGGCCAAATCCGCAATTGGGTCAATCCGGTGCGCGGCTGCCATTCGCCTGGTTTGTCGAGTGGCGGTTTCTGTTCCGTGGATGCGGGAGCATTCGCCGGTGCAGCCGCACTCGAGGTATCACACGCGGCATTGGCCAGCATCAGGACAGACAAAAGCGCAAAACGGATGTGCACTGTAGTGGCCCAGCTTTCGTTGCATCGATTCTGGCACTTGCCGTGTAAAGACAGCACACACATCCGGCAAGTAAAGAGGGCGCCTTTCGGCGCCCTTTTCAATCAATCCTGCGACTCCGGAGACGCGCTGTCTCCTGCCTCGGGCGCCGACAATGCCCCCGGCTCCGAAGCAGGCTCATCGCCCTCTTCGTCCAGCGACACGTCGAGGCGTTCGATCGCCTGCAGGCTTTCCTCTGCCGCCAGACGGATCAGTGTCACGCCCGCGGTGTTGCGCCCGACCTGCGAGATATCCGACGCCGGCGTGCGCACCAGGGTGCCTCCGTCGGAAATCAGCAGCACGTCGTGATGGTCGCTCAACTGGATCGCGCCGACCAGCTGGCCGTTGCGTTCGGTGGTCTTGAGTGCGATCACGCCCTGGGTGCCGCGGCCCTTCTTCGGGAACTCGGACACTTCGGTGCGCTTGCCGTAGCCGCGTTCGCTGGCGGTGAGGATGTCGCCATCGCCACGGATCACGATCAGGCTGCGCACTTCCTCGCCCTGCGCCAGCTTCATGCCGCGCACGCCGGTCGCGGTACGACCCATCGAGCGCACGCTGCCCTCGTCGAAACGCACGGCCTTGCCGTTGCTGGCGAACAGCATGATGTCGCGCTCGCCATTGGTCAGTTCGGCATTGACCAGCGCATCGCCCTCGTCGAGGTTGATCGCAATCTTGCCGCGCGCGAGCTTGAACGCGAATTCGGTCAGCGCGGTCTTCTTCACCGTGCCGTCCTTGGTCGCGAAGAACACGAACTTGCCTTCCTCGTATTCGCGCACCGGCAGCACCGCCTGGACCTTCTCGCCGGCCTCCAGCGGAATCCAGTTGATGATCGGACGACCACGCGCCTGCGGGCCAGCATCGGGCAACTGGTGCACCGGCAACCAGAACACGCGGCCGCGACTGGTGAAGGTCAGCAGCGTGTCATGGGTGTTGACCAGCCACAGCTGGTCGATGAAATCCTCGTCCTTGGTCGCCGCCGCGTTGCGACCCTTGCCGCCGCGCTTCTGCGCGCGATAGGCGGTCGCCGGCTGGCGCTTGGCGTAACCGGCGTGCGAGAGCGTCACCACCACGTCTTCCGGCGCGATCAGGTCGAGGATGTCGAGATCCTCTTCTGACGCACGGATTTCGCTGCGGCGGACGTCGCCGAATTCTTCCTTGACGCTTTCCAGCTCGCTGCGGATCACCGCCATCAGCACGCCCGGATTTTCCAGGATGTCGATCAGGCCGCGGATGGTGTCGAGCAACTGGCGGTATTCGTCGGTCAGCTTTTCCTGTTCGAGGCCGGTGAGGCGATGCAGGCGCATGTCGAGGATCTGCTGCGCCTGGATTTCGGTGAGCTGGTAACCCGTGTCGAGCAGGCCGACCCCCTTGGGCAGGTTTTCCGGACGCGAGGCTTCGGCGCCCGCCGCGCCCAGCAAGGCGCCGACCATGCCCGGATCCCAGGTCTTGGCCAGCATCTTCGTGCGCGCTTCCTCGGGATTGGCCGAGGTCTTGATCAGCTCGATCATCTCGTCGATGTTGGCGAGCGCGACGGTCAGGCCTTCCAAGATGTGGGCGCGATTGCGCGCCTTGCGCAGCTCGAAAATCGTCCTGCGCGTGACGACTTCGCGACGGTGCTTGAGGAAGGCTTCGAGGATCTGCTTGAGGTTGAGCAGCTGCGGGCGGCCATCGACCAGCGCGACCATGTTGATGCCGAACACCGATTCCATCGGCGTCTGCGCGTAGAGGTTGTTGAGCACCACTTCGGCGGATTCGCCGCGCTTGATCTCGATGTAGATGCGCATGCCGTCCTTGTCGGACTCGTCGCGCAACTCGCTGATGCCCTCGAGCTTCTTTTCCTTGACCAGCTCAGCGATCTTCTCGATCAGCCGCGCCTTGTTCACCTGGTAGGGGATCTCGGTGAC
>JAFEBZ010000101.1 GCA_018242405.1 Pseudomonadota bacterium
TGGATGGCGTCGTAATCCATGGTGATTTCCATCATGGTCTCGCCCTTCAGCACCTTCATCGAGGAGCCACCCGGGATCACCGCCTTGATGCGATGGCCGTTGCGGACGCCGCCGGCGAGTTCCAGCAGGTCCTTGAACGGCGTGCCGAGGCGGATCTCGTAGTTGCCCGGACGATTGACGTGGCCGGAGATCGAGAAGATCTTCGGGCCGCCGTTGTTGGGCTTGCCGAGATTGGCGAACCATTCCGCACCGTTGCGGATGATCGCCGGCACCGACGCGTAGGACTCGGTGTTGTTGATCGTGGTCGGCTTGCCGTACAGGCCGAAGTTGGCCGGGAACGGCGGCTTGAAGCGCGGCTGGCCCTTCTTGCCTTCCAGCGATTCCATCAGCGCGGTTTCTTCGCCGCAGATGTAGGCGCCGGCGCCGAGCGCGCCATAGAGATCGATGTCGACACCGCTGCCGAGGATGTTCTTGCCCAGCCAGCCGTGCTTGTAGGCTTCGGCCAGCGCTTCCTCGAAATGCTCGAACGGTTCGTGGTGGAACTCGCCGCGCAGGTAGTTGTAGCCGACGGTCGCACCCGTTGCGTAGCAGGCGATCGCCATGCCCTCGATCACGGAGTGCGGGTTGTAGCGCAGGATGTCGCGATCCTTGGCCGTGCCCGGTTCCGATTCGTCGGAATTGCACAGCATGTATTTCTGGCCCGGGCCCTTGGGCATGAAGCTCCACTTCAGGCCGGTCGGGAAGCCCGCGCCACCGCGACCGCGCAGACCCGAAGCCTTGACCATTTCGACGACATCGGCCGGCGCGATCTTCTCTTCGAGGATCTTGCGCAACGCGGCGTAGCCACCGGTCTTGAGGTAGTTTTCGTAGCTCCAGGGCTTGTCGAAATGCAGCGTCGTGTAGACGACGTTGTGTTCCTGCGGCGCCGGACCGACCGGGCCGTAGCCTTCGCTGTAGTGACTGTGACCTGCCATTACTTCAACCCGTCCAGCAGCGCGTCCACCTTGGTGGTGTCGAGCTTCTCGTGGTAATGGCCGTTGATCACGACCACCGGCGCGCCGCAGCAGGCGGCCACGCATTCTTCTTCGCGCTTCAGGTAGACGCGGCCATCGGCGGTGGATTCGCCGAGCTTGCAACCGAGCTTCTTCTCGGCGTGCGCGACCAGGTCTTCGGCGCCGTTCAACCAGCAGCTGATGTTGGTGCAGAAGGCGACGTTGTTGCGACCGACCGGCTGCGTCTCGAACATCGAATAGAACGTCGCCACTTCATACGCCCACACCGGCGGCAGGCCAAGGTACTTGGCCACGCCGGCGATCAGTTCGTCGGTGAGCGAACCGCCGTTCTGTTCCTGCGCGGCGAACAGCCCTTGCAGCACCGCCGAACGCTTGCGATCGGGCGGGAACTTGGTCAGCCAGTGGTCGATGTGCGCGCGCGTGTCGGCATTGAGCACGACCATCGGATCGACGCTGCGAGCGCTCTCGAAATTGCCAGTCGCTTTCATCGATCGATCTCTCCAAACACGACGTCATACGTACCGATCATCGCCACCACGTCGGCGAGCATGTAGCCGCGCACGATCGCGTCCATCGACGACAAATGGGCGAAGCCCGGGGCGCGCAATTTGCAGCGGAACGGTTTGTTGGCGCCGTCGGACACCAGGTACACGCCGAACTCGCCCTTGGGCGCTTCCACCGCGGCGTAGCTCTCGCCTGCCGGCACGGAATAACCTTCCGAGAACAGCTTGAAGTGGTGGATCAGCGCTTCCATGTCGTCCTTCATCGCTTCACGCGATGGCGGCGACACCTTGTGGTTCTCGAGCATGACCGGGCCGGGATTGGCCTTCAGCCACTTCACGCACTGCTGGATGATGCGGTTGGCTTCGCGCATCTCGGCGACGCGCACCAGGTAACGGTCGTAGCAATCGCCGTTGCGACCGAGCGGGATGTCGAAATCGACTTCCGCGTACTTGGCATAGGGCTGCTTCTTGCGCAGGTCCCATTCGATGCCGGAACCACGCAGCATCGGGCCGCTCATGCCCCAGGCCAGCGCCTGTTCCCTGGTCACGATGCCAACGTCGACCGTGCGCTGCTTCCAGATGCGGTTGTCGGTCAGCAGGGTTTCGTATTCGTCGATGCGCGCCGGGAAGTCTTTGGTGAAGGCTTCCAGGTAGTCGAGCATCGAGCCTTCGCGCCATTCGTTGAAGCGCTTGAGGCTGCCGCCCTTGCGCCACTTCGATTCGCGGTACTTCGGCATGTGGTCCGGCAGGTCGCGATAGACGCCACCCGGACGATAGTAAGTCGCGTGCATGCGCGCGCCACTGACCGCCTCGTAGACGTCCATCAACTCTTCGCGTTCGCGGAAGGCGTACAGGAACACCGCCATCGCGCCGAGGTCGAGCGCGTTCGAACCCAGCCACATCAGGTGGTTGAGGATGCGCGTGATCTCGTCGAACATCGTGCGGATCCACAACGCGCGATCAGGCGGAGTGACGCCAAGCAGGTTTTCGATCGCGGCGACGTAGGCGTGCTCGTTGCACATCATCGACACGTAGTCGAGGCGATCCATGTAGCCGATCGACTGATTGAACGGCTTCGATTCGGCGAGCTTCTCGGTGCCACGGTGCAACAGGCCGACGTGCGGATCGGCGCGCTGGACGATTTCGCCGTCCATTTCGAGGATCAGGCGCAACACGCCATGCGCGGCCGGATGCTGCGGGCCGAAGTTCATCGTGTAGTTGCGGATTTCCTGCCGGGCTTCGGCGGGATTGCTGGCGAACGCGGACTGCGCGGCCGGCGACTGGATCGATTCGGCGGTCATTTGACGCTCCCTTCGCGCGATTCGCCCTGCGCGGTTTCCAGGCGGGCATCGTCACGCACCACGCGCGGCACGCCGACGCGCGGCTCGACCGAAGTGACGGGTTCGTAGATCACACGACCCTTGTCGGCGTCGTAACGCACTTCGACATTGCCGATCAGCGGGAAATCCTTGCGGAACGGATGGCCGACGAAACCGTAGTCGGTGAGGATGCGGCGCAGGTCCGGGTGTCCTGCGAAGACGATGCCGTAGAGATCGAACGCTTCGCGCTCGAACCAGTCGGTACCGGGCCACACCGAGGTCAACGAGTCGACCACCGGCAGCGCTTCGTCGGCGCAGAACGCGCGCAGGCGCAGGCGCAGGTTGTTGCGGATCGACAGCAGGTGCGCGACCGCGGCGAAACGACGGCCCGGAGCGACTTCAACCGCTTCGCTTTCCGGTTGCGCAACCTGGCGCAGCGGCGCCTCGCCCCACTTGAAGCGGCCAACCGCCCTGCCCTCGACACCGCGGCTGAAGCCTTCCGAGGAGACATCGGTGTCCCACTCGTCGTCGCCGTAGCCGAGGTAATCGACGCCGCAGACATCGACGCATTGTTCGAAACCGAATTCGTCGCGCAACGCGCGCGCGGCGGCCAGCCATGCGGCCGGTGCCACTTCCAGCGTCACTTCGTTGCGCGCACCGATGGTGACCTGCCCTTCCGGGAAGCGCGCACGCAGCGCATCGGCGATCGGGCCGTGGTTCGTTTGCGTGTCTGCCATGTCAGGCCACCCGCGCCGGGCGTGCCCGTTCAGAGCCCGCGTCCGCGATGTTCTTCTGTTCGCCGAACACTGTGCCGCGGCGAATCTTCTTCTGCAGCTGCAGGATGCCGTAGGCCAGCGCTTCGGCGGTCGGCGGGCAACCGGGGACGTAGACGTCGACCGGGACGATGCGATCGCAACCGCGCACCACCGAATACGAATAGTGGTAGTAACCGCCACCGTTGGCGCAGCTGCCCATCGAGATCACCCACTTGGGATCGGGCATCTGGTCGTAGACCTTGCGCAGTGCGGGCGCCATCTTGTTGACCAGCGTGCCGGCCACGATCATCACGTCGGACTGGCGTGGCGACGGGCGGAACACCACGCCGAAGCGGTCCATGTCGATGCGCGCGGCACCGGCATGCATCATTTCCACTGCACAGCAGGCCAGGCCGAAGGTCATCGGCCACATCGAACCGGTGCGCGCCCAGTTCCACAGCGCGTCCATGCTGGTGGTGACGAAGCCTTGCTGCATCACCGGGTTGTCGCCCTCGGGGCGCAGCAGATCACCCAACCGCCCCTCGGGGATCGGATTGAAGAACGGGGTATGACTCACTCCCATGCCA
>JAFEBZ010000102.1 GCA_018242405.1 Pseudomonadota bacterium
GCTTCCCCGGGCTCAAGCACAGGAAGGAAGTCGCATGATCCTGATCGGAATGTTCGACTCGCCGTTCGTGCGGCGCGTCGCCATCAGCCTGTCGCTGCTCGGCATGACGTTCGAGCACCGCAACTGGTCGGTGGGCAAGGACGCGGACAAGATCCGCGAATTCCATCCGCAGGGCCGCGTGCCGGTGCTCGTCCTCGACGACGGCGAAGCACTGACCGAATCGGCGCTGATCGTCGACTGGCTCGATCGCCTGCCCGGCCACGAGCACAAGTTGCTGCCGGCTACCGATCCGCAACGCCGCGACGCGCTGAAGATCACCGCGCTGGCGGTCGGTGCGCTCGACAAGGGCATCCTGCTGGTCTACGAACGCCTGTTCCGTCCGGTCGAGATGCACCATGGCCCATGGCTGCAGCGTTGCCGCGCCCAGAGCGAATCCGCGCTGGCGGAACTCGATCGCATCTGCCGCGAACGCGCCGGTCGCGAGTGGCTGGTCGGCGATTCCATTTCGCAGGCCGACATCATGCTTGCCTGCGCCACGACGTACCTGCGCGATGCCGTGCCGTTCGATCTCGCGAAGTTCCCGGCATTGCAGGCGCGCGTCGACGGCTACGAAGCGCTCGCGACTTTCAAGCAGTTCTACGCCCCATTCGACGCGCCCAAGACAAACTGAGCGCAGGAAACAAGGTCCGCACCATGAGTCAACAGCTTCCGCTCCTGATCGAACTCGGCACCGACGAGCTGCCGGTCAAGGCGCTCCCGGGTCTCGCCCGGGCCTTCTTCGACGGCGTCGTTTCCGGACTGGAATCGCGCGGGATCGCCTTCGATCGCGGCGATGCCAAACCGCTGTACACGCCGCGTCGCCTCGCGGTGCTGTTGCCGGCTGTCGCCGATGAACAACCCGAGCAGGCCAGCGAAGTGCTGGGGCCGTATCTCAACATCGCGCTCGACGCCAATGGAAATCCGACCAAGGCCCTGGAAGGGTTCGCGGCCAAGGCCGGCATCGATTGGACCCAGCTCGAACGCACCACGGACAACAAGGGCGAACGCTTCGTCCATCGTTCGCGCCGCGCCGGTGCGCGTACCGCCGACCTGCTGCCGGACATCGTGCGTGAAGCGATCGCGGCGATGCCGATCCCCAAGCCGATGCGCTGGGGCGACCACGACTACGCCTTCGCGCGCCCGGTGCACTGGCTGGTGCTGCTGTTCGGTGGCGACGTGATCGGTTGCGAACTGATGGGCACGAAATCGGGCCGCATGTCGCGCGGCCATCGCTTCATGCACGACAAGCCGGTGTGGATCAATGCACCGATGGATTACGTCGCCGCGCTCCGCGATGCCCACGTGCTGGTCGACGCCGACGAACGCCGCGAACGCATCCGCAGCGAAGCGCAGCAGGCGGCCAAGACCGTCAACGGCCATGCGCGCATCTCGGATGACCTGCTGGAGGAAGTGAACGGACTGGTGGAATGGCCGGTCGCAGTCGCCTGCAAGTTCGAGCGCGAATTCCTCGCCGTGCCGCATGAAGCATTGATCTCCACCATGGAGACCAATCAGAAATTCTTCGCGGTGCTGGATGGCGCGCAACAGTTGAGCGAGCACTTCATCGGCATCGCCAACATCGATTCGAAGGATGCGTCGGAAGTGCGCAAGGGCTACGAGCGCGTGATCCGCCCGCGCTTCGCCGACGCCAAGTTCTTCTTCGACGAAGACCTGAAGCAGGGCCTGGTCGCGATGGGCGATGGCCTGAAGACCGTGACCTACCAGGCCAAGCTTGGCAGTGTCGCCGACAAGGTGCAGCGCGTCGCCACGCTCGCGGAAACGATCGCCAAACAGGTCGGCGCCGACCCGGCGCAGGCGCGTCGTACCGCCGAACTGTCGAAGAACGACCTGCAATCGCGCATGGTCAACGAGTTCCCGGAGCTGCAGGGCATCGCCGGTCGCCATTACGCGACCGCAGCAGGCGAGCCCGGTGAAATCGCGCTGGCGATCGACGAAGCCTGGCAGCCGCGCTTCGCCGGCGACGACATCGCGCTGTCGCCATTGGGCAAGGTGCTGGCGATCGCCGAACGCCTCGACACGCTGGCCGGCGGATTCGCCGCGGGATTGAAGCCGACCGGCAACAAGGATCCGTTCGCATTGCGTCGCAATGCTTTGGGTCTGGCGCGCACGATCATCGAGAGCGGGTTCGATCTCGACCTCGTCCATCTGCTCGCATCGGCGAACGCCGGCCTTGCATCGAAGAACGTGCAGGCCGATGCGGCCGACCTCTACGACTTCATCCTCGATCGCCTGAAGGGCTATTACGGCGACAAGGGCGTGCCAGCGACCCACTTCAATGCGGTGGCCGGCATGCGCCCGCATTCGCTCTACGACTTCGACCGCCGCGTCGACGCCATCGGCGAATTCGCCCAGCTGCCGGAAGCCGAGGCGCTGGCTGCCGCCAACAAGCGCATCCGCAACATCCTGCGCAAGGCCGAAGGCGAAATCCCCACGGAAATCGACCACGCCCTGCTGGAGGAGCCAGCCGAACTCGAGCTTGGCGAGGCCCTGGCCGCCACCGAAGCCGAAGTCCACGCCAGCCGCCATGACTACGTTGCCGCCCTGACCCGGCTGGCCAGCCTGCGCCCGCATGTCGACCGCTTCTTCGACCAGGTGATGGTCAACGCCGATGACCTGGCCATCCGCCGCAACCGGTTGGCCCTGCTCGGCCGGCTCGATCGCCTGCTGGGCGGAATCGTCCAGCTGGAGGCGCTGGCCTGACAATTTCTTGACTGCAGTCACACTATGCTACGATCCACCCGAATATCAGGGGGAGGGTGTGATGAAGCGTCGGATTCTTTTGGCTGGCATGGCCCTGGCGATCACCTCGGGGTCCGTCATGGCCGACAAGCAGCCGTATGAGCGCCTGCGTTATCGCCAGGACGATCCGTTCGTGTTCTGCAAGCAGGGGCCATCGATCGAACACAACGAAATCCAGTCGCCGAAGTGCTGGGTGCCGTTGCCGCCCTATACCGGCGCGTGGACGGTGACGTATCTGTGCCGCCCGGAAAATTATTACGGTGCCCGCAATTGGCAGCAGGCCGATTACGACTCGCTCAACCAGTACCTGTCCGTATGCCCGAAAGCGCATACCAGCGGGGACTGGAAGGCGCGGGGATCGCAGGGGGCGCCGGAGAATACCGATTCGAACGGCTACAACAGCCACTGACCAAACATCCCGACGCCAAGAAAAAGCCCGGCAATGCCGGGCTTTTTTCATGCGGGACGATCAACCCTGGATCGTCTTCGGCGCGTGTGGCGGCCGGCGATGGAACTTGCGTGCCACCCAGCCACCGAAATCGTCGAGCACGGTATAGGTCGCCGGGATCACGATCAGGCTGAGCAGGGTCGAGGTGATCAGGCCGCCGATCACCGCCACCGCCATCGGCGCGCGGAAGCTGGAATCGCCCGAGAACCCGAGCGCCAGCGGCAGCATGCCGGCACCCATCGCGATCGTCGTCATCAACACCGGGCGCGCGCGCTTGTGGCAGGCATCGATCACCGCCTCGTGCTGGCTCATGCCGTGCTCGTCCTCGGCCATCACCGCGTAGTCGACCAGCAGGATCGAATTCTTGGTGGCGATGCCGATCAGCATCAGCAGTCCGATCAATGCCGGCAGCGACAACATGTTCTGGGTGATCAGCAGCGCGCCGAAGGCGCCACCGGCGCACAACGGGATCGCCGCGAGGATGGTCAGCGGCTGCGTCGCATGGTTGAACAGCAGCAACAGCACCATGTAGATGCAGACGATGCCGGCGACCATCGCCGCGAGGAAGCCCGTGAACAGCTCGATGAAGATTTCGGCGTCGCCGGTGTTCTGGAACTGCACGCCGGCCGGCAGTTTCTTCACCGATGGCAGCGCCTGCACTTCCTTCATCACGTCGCCCAGCGGACGACCATTGAGCTCGGCGGTGAGGGTGATGTTGCGCTGGCGCTTGTAGCGCGAGATCACCGACGGCCCGCTGCCCGGGCGGATGTCGGCGACCGCATCCAGCGGCACCGGACCCGATTTGCCGCGCACCTTCATCCGGCTGATGTTGGCCGGATCCTGCAACTGGTCGAGGGTGAAGCCGACGCGGATCGGGATCTGGCGATCGGCGAGATTGAGCTTGGGCAGGCGCTGCACGTAATCGCCGGCAGTCGCAATGCGCGCGGCCTCCGCGATCGCCGCGGTCGACACGCCGAGGTCGGCGGCGCGGGCGGAATTCGGCACGATCTGCAATTCCGGCCGCAGCAACGACGCCGACGAGGAGATGCTGCCGATGCCCTGGATGGTATGCAGGCCGCGCTCCACCGCAGCGGCGGCGGTTTCCAGTTTCTCGGGATCGTCGCCCGCCAGCACCAGCATCATCTGCTGGCCCGGTTCGCTGCTGATGTAGCTGATCTTCACGCCCGGCAGGTCGGCCAGCGCCACGCGCGCGGCCTGTTCCAGCTGTTCCTGCGAACGCTTGCGATCGTCTTTCGATCCCCAGTCGAGCACCAGAGTGGCGCGACGCACGTCGGCGACACCGGATTTCGAGGGATCGCCAACGTCGGGCACGCTGCCGACCATCGTGAACACCTGCTTGAGTTCGGGGATCGCCGCCTTCAACTTGTTGCGCGCGATCTCGGCAATGCGCGAGGTGTCCTCGATGCGCGTGCCGGGCGCGAGTTCGACGCTGAGATTGCTCAGGCCGCGATCGCCCGGCGGAATGAAGGTGGCGGGGATGAACGGCACGATCGCCAGCGACGCAAAGAACAGCACGGTCGCCAATACCAGCGTCTTCCAGCGATTGTTCAACACCCAGTCGACCAGCTTGAGGTAGCGCGTCATCAGCTTGCCGTCGGGCTGCTCATGGCCATGCGCGCCCTTCAGCGTGTAAGCGGCCATCATCGGCGTGAGCAGGCGCGCCACCAGCAGCGAGAACAGTACTGCCGTCGCCGCCGTCCAGCCGAATTCGCGGAAGAACTTGCCGGCGATGCCGGGCATGAAGGCAACCGGCACGAACACCGCTGCCAGCGTCATCGATGTCGCGATCACCGCGGTGCCGATTTCGTCTGCGGCTTCGCGCGCGGCCTCGAGCGGCGTCTTGCCGCTGCCGAGATGGCGCACGATGTTCTCGATCTCGACGATGGCATCGTCCACCAGGATGCCGACCACCACCGACATCGCCAGCAACGTGATCATGTTGAGGGTGAAGCCGAGCCAATGGATCACCGCGAAGGTGGGGATGATCGACAACGGCAACGCCACCGCCGACACCCAGGTCGCACGCCAGTCGCGCAGGAACAGCCACACCACCAGCAGCGCGAGGAACGCGCCCTCGAACAGCATCTCCATCGACGATGTATAGCTGTTCCGGGTCTCGACAGTGTTGTCGGTGACGAGATTGAACTTGACCGCCGGATGGGCCTTGTTCAATTCGGCCAGTGCCGCCTGCACGCCGGCCTTCACCCGCAATTCGTCGGAGCCGCGGGTGCGCGACATCGAGAAGCCGACCACCGGCTTGCCGTCGAGGAACGCAGCCTGGGTCGGATCGGCGGCGGCATCGCTGATCGTCGCGATCGACGACAGTCGCACCCCGCGACCATCCGGCAACGCGATGCTGTAATCGCGCAACTGCTGCGCATCCTTCACCGTGCCGATCGTGCGGATCGTCTGTTCGGTGCCACCGAGTTCGGCCTTGCCGCCGGGACGTTCGACCTGCATCGCCAGCAATTGCTGGCTGACATCACCGGCTGTGACGCCATAGGCTTCGAGCGCCTGCGGATCGAGATCGACGCGGACCTGGCGATCAATGCCGCCGATGCGGTTGACCGCGGCCACGCCTTCGACGCCATAAACGGCGCGCGCGACGTCGCGATCGACGAACCACGACAACTCGTCGGCCGTCATGTTCGGCGCCGACACCGAGAACGTCAGCAGCGATCCGCCGATCTCGACTTTGGAAACGATCGGTTCCTGGATGTCCTGCGGCAGGTTGGTACGGACGCGCGTCACCGCATCCTTGGTGTCGTTCAAGGCCACCAGCAGGTCGGTATCGAGGTTGAACTCGATCGCGGTGGTCGAAGTGCCTTCGACCACGGTCGAGGTCACGCGCTTGATGTTGGGAATGGTAGCGACCGAATCCTCGATCTTGCGGGTGACTTCGGTTTCAAGCTGGGTCGGCGATGCGCCCGGCTGGATCACCGTCACCACCGTCATCGGGAAGGCGATGTCGGGGAAGCGCGCTACCGGCAGTTTGTGGTAACCCCACAGGCCGGCGACGCACAACACGAAGAACACCATCAGCGCCGGTAGCGGCCGCTTGATCGCCCACGACGAAACGCTGCCGCCGCCACTCACGGAGTGGTGCCTGCTTTTGCGTTCGCGGCATTGGCCGTGCTCGCCGCAACCACCTTGACCACGTCGCCATCCGCGAGGAAGCCGGTGCCTTCGACCACCACGCGATCGCCAGACTTGAGGCCATGCAGCACCTGCACCTGGCCACCGTCCTTGTTGCCGGTTTCGATCCGCGTCGCATGCACCTTGTTCGATGCATCGACCACGAACACGGTCTGGAAGCCGTCGCGCAACACGATCGCTGCGGACGGTACCACCGGCGAATCGGCAAGGCCGGTGTCGATGCGACCTTCGAGATAGCTGCCCGGGTGCAGGCCTTCGGGATTCGGCAAGTCGGCGTAGATGGTGCCAGTGCGCGTGCTGGCATCGACGCCCGGACTCACCGCGCGCACGCGGCCTTCCACGGTTTCGCCATCACGGCCATGCAGGGCGATGCGATCGCCGGGCTTGACCAGCGAAAGTTGCGACGACGGCAATTCCGCGCGCCATTCCAGCTTGCCGTCGCGGATCAGGCGCATCAGTTCGGTGCCTCCGGCGACGATCTGCCCCGGCTGCACCAGTCGCTTGGAAATCTGCCCGCTCGCCGGTGCACGCAATTCGGCGAAGCTGCGCTGCAACGCCGAGGTGTCGCGCGCGGCCTGCGCGGTTGCCAGTTGGGCATCGGCCTGCTGTTTCGCCGCACGCAACTGGTCGAGCTGCGATGCGCTGATGTAGTGATCCTTGGCCAGGCCTTCGCCACGCACCAGATTCGACTTCGCGAGTGTGGCGCCTGCTTGCGCCTGCTTGAGATTGGCGTTCGCCTGCGCGAGTCCGGCATCGAGCGTGCGGTGATCGAGCGTGAGCAACACCTGCCCCGCCTTCACCCATTGACCGACATCGACCTTGAGCGCGGTGACGCGCTGGCCGCTGACTTCCACGCCCAGCTGCATTTCTTCCACCGGCGACACCGGCCCGGACACGGTGAGTCCGCTGGCGACCTGCTTCTGCAGCACCGGCGCCACGCTGACAGTCAATGCGGGTTCGGCGGCCTTGGCGGCGGCATCGTCCTTCTTCTTGCAACCGGGCAACACGAGGACGAACAGGCAGGCGGCACAGGCGAGCCTGCGAATCGAGAGCGACATGAAACGCTTCCGGAAGGGGATTTTCCGCAAAGTTTAACCAGTTAACATTAACCCTGCACGGCGCCCGGCAAGCGGAAAAACGCCCGCGCCGTCGCCGTACTCGCATTCGCGGCTTCCTGCGCGGTGACACCGCGATCGCGCGCCAGCTCCTCGACGATGTGGGCGAGGAAAGCCGGCTCGTTGCGACGATCCTTCGGCATCGGTTGCAGGGTGCGTGGCAGCAGGTAGGGCGCGTCGGTTTCGATCATCAGGCGATTGGCGGGAATGTGCTTCACCAGTTCGCGCAGATGGGCGCCGCGGCGTTCGTCGCAGAGCCAGCCAGTGATGCCGATGTGCCAGTCACGATCGAGATAGTCGAACAGCTCCTCGCGAGTCCCGGTGAAACAATGCACCACCGCCGGGCCGATCTTGCCGTCGAAGTTCCGCATCATCGCCATGAAATCGGCGTGGGCATCGCGCTGGTGCAGGAACAACGGTTTTGCCGTATCGACGGCGATCTGCAGCTGGCGTTCGAACGCACTGCGTTGCGACGGCCGCGGCGAGAAATCCCGGAAATAATCGAGTCCGCATTCGCCGACCGCAACGACCTCCGGATGCGCGTGCAGCGCGCGCATCTCGGCATCGCATTCGTCGGTGTATTCGCTGGCGTGGTGCGGATGCACGCCGGCGGTGGCGAACAGCAGGCCCGGATGCGCCTGTGCCAATTGCAATGCCTGTGGCGAATGCTCGCGGCTGGCGCCGGTGACGACCAGTTGCGTCACGCCCGCGGCGCGTGCGCGCTCGAGCACGGCATCGCGGTCGCGATCGAAACTGTCGTGGGTGAGGTTGGCGCCGATGTCGATGAGCTGGTCGATCTGCATCCGGCCATTTTACCGGGCTGGCAGCCATGCACTCTTACAATGCGTCGATGCAATTCCCGATCACCGCCATCCTGCCCGAACTGCGTGCCACGCTGGCTACGCACACGCGGCTGGTGCTGGAAGCGCCGCCGGGCGCAGGCAAGACCACGCAACTGCCATTGGCGTTGCTCGATGCGCCATGGCTGGAGGGCCGCAAGATCCTGATGCTGGAACCGCGTCGCGTCGCCGCGCGCGCTGCCGCCGGTTTCATGGCGACGCAATTGGGCGAACGCGTCGGCGAAACGGTCGGCTATCGCATCCGCTTCGAGAACAAGGTGTCCGCACGCACTCGCATCGAGGTCGTCACCGAAGGCATCCTCACCCGCATGCTGCAGGACGATCCGCTGCTCGACGGCGTCGGTGCGATCCTCTTCGACGAATTCCACGAACGCCACCTCGCCAGCGACCTCGGGCTTGCGTTGGCACTCGACGTCCAGGCGTCGGTGCGCGACGACCTGCGCATCGTGGTGATGTCGGCGACGCTCGATGGCGAATCGCTCGCCCGTTGGCTCGATGCCCCGCGCATCAGCAGCGCCGGTCGCAGCTTTCCGGTACACGTTGCGCACTTTCCAGCACGCCGCGACGAAGCGCTCGAGCACCAGGTGAAGCGCGCGGTGGAAGACGCCATCGCCGCGCATCCCGGTGACGTGCTGGTGTTCTTGCCCGGATTGCGCGAGATCGGCAAGGCGCAACGCCTGCTCGATGATGCCTTGCGCGATGTCGACGTCCTCGCCCTGCACGGCGAATTGCCAGTCGAACAGCAATCTAAACTGCTGCAACCCGGTGACGACGGTCGTCGTCGCGTGGTGCTGGCCACCAATGTCGCCGAATCGAGCCTGACCCTGCCCGGCGTGCGCGTGGTGATCGACAGCGGCCTCGCCCGCGAGCCGCGCTTCGATCCCAACAGCGGTTTCTCGCGGCTGGACACGGTGGCGATCGCACAGTCTTCTGCCGACCAGCGCGCGGGTCGCGCAGGTCGCGTCGCCGAAGGCCACGCTTATCGATTGTGGCCGGAATCGAAACGACTCGATCCGCAGCGGCGACCCGAACTCGCGCAGGTCGACCTCGCCGGCCTCGTGCTGGAACTCGCGGCCTGGGGTGGCAGCGAACTACGGTTCGTCGATGCACCACCGCCGGGTCACCTCGCCTCCGCGCGCGACCTGCTGCAACGCCTCGGCGCGATCTCAGTCGATGGCCACATCAGCGAACGCGGCAAGCGCATGCTCGCGCTCGGCACCCATCCGCGACTGGCGGCGATGCTGCTGTCCGCACACGATGCCACCTCGCGCGCCCTCGCCTGCGATCTTGCTGCCTTGCTGGAAGCGCGCGATCCACTGCGCAGCCGCAGCGATGCATTGTCCGAGCGTTGGCAGGCACTGGCGGCGTTCCGCAATGGCCGCGTGCCAGTCGACGCCAATCGTTCCGCACTCGCCGCCATCGATGCTGCGTCGTCGCAATGGCGTCGTCGCCTGCGCATTGATGCGGCATCGCCAGCACAGGTTCCCGCGCACGAGCTCGGCATCCTGCTGGCCCACGCCTATCCCGATCGCATCGCCCGCCAGCATCCCGCCGATCCGCGCCGCTATCAGTTGAGCAATGGCCGCAGCGCGCGGTTGTTCGATGACAGCACGCTCTACGGCGAACCGTGGCTGGTGATCGGCGAGTTGCGCCACGATGCGCGCGATGCACTGATCCTGCGCGGGTTGCCGGCCGACGAAAAACGCCTGCGCGAAGACTTCGTCGCGCATTGGCACGAAGCCGACGAAGTGCGCTGGGATGCCGCGAAACAGGCGCTGGTCAGCGAACGCATCGAACGTTTCGACGGCATCGTGCTGTCGGCGCGCCCGGCGGGAAAGATCGATCCGGAACTGGCCGCGACCGCGCTCACCGCAGCAGTGCGCGATGGTGGACTCGCCCTGCTGCCGTGGAGCGACGCGCTCACGCAATGGCGCATCCGCGCGCAATGCCTGCGTGCGTGGATGCCGGAACTCGGATTGCCTGATCTTTCTGACGCCACCTTGCTGGAAACACTCGACGACTGGCTGCATCCCGCCTTCGTTGGCCTGCGCCGGATCGATGCGCTGGAATCCCCCGCGCTGTCGGACGCATTGCGCGGACGGGTCGAGTGGTCGCTGCGGCAACGCATCGACGCACTGGCACCAACACGCATCCTCGTGCCGTCCGGCCTTGAACGCGCGGTCGAATACGGCCTGCACGATGACGGCACGCCGGCGTCACCGGTGCTCGCGGTCAAGCTGCAGGAACTGTTCGGCCTCGCGGAAACGCCACGGATCGCCGATGGCCGCATCGCGCTCATGCTCCACCTGTTGTCGCCGGGCGGACGACCGTTGCAGGTCACGCAGGATCTGCGCGGGTTCTGGGATCGCACCTATCCGGAAGTGAAGAAGGAAATGAAGGGCCGCTATCCACGGCATCCATGGCCGGATGACCCGTGGAACGCCACCGCGACGCATCGCGCCAAGCCGCGCGGAACGTAACTCACGCCGTCGCAACATCCTGCGTTCGACACTGTCCGCCTACCCGCACGGACATCCAGCATGAACAAGTTCGATGGCTACACCGATCGCGTGGTCGATCTCGCCGGCAAGGTCGGCGATGCGGTCAAGGAACACCTTCCCGAGCACGCCATGCGCTGGATCGAGACCGGCGCCGCCATCGGTGCGGTCAAGACCGGATCGCGCGTCGCCGGCAAATTCGTCAGGCGCAATCCGGTGCTCGCCGTCGCCGCGATCGCCGGCGCGGGACTGCTGTGGTATGCCACCAGGCAGCGGCGTCAGGCCGCGGCGGGCAACTCGATCACGAAGCGCGCGCCACCGCCCTCGCGATCCTCGTAGAACAACTGGCCACCGGCGCGCATCACGATATGCCGCGCCAGTGACAGCCCGAGTCCGCTCGACAGTCCGGCCAACGGATCGCCATCAGTCAATCGCACGAATGGCTTGAACAGTTTGCGTCGTTGCTCGGTGGTGATGCCGGGACCGCGATCTTCCGCGACCAGGCGCCAGAACCCGGGCGCACCTGCCTGCGCGGCAAGATGCAACTCGCCACCCATGTCGGCGTACTTCAATGCGTTGGTGACGAGGTTTTCCGCAACCTGGCGAAGCACCAGCGGTTCGATTCGCACCCGGGGATCGCCGGCGGCGCGACTGATCCGCAATACCAGCCCCTTGCCCTCGCACTGCAACTCGTAGCGATCGTTCAACCAGTCGAGCGTGGCATCGAGATCGGCGACGGCATCGACGGCGGCACCCTCTTCGCCCGGCGCCTGCGATTCCAGATAACGACGGATGTAACCAAGCGCATCTCCCGCGCTCTCGCGGATCATCTGCAGATAGCGCGGCACCCGTTCCGGCTTGACGCCGTTGTCCACCAGGATGTCGCTGGCGAACACGATGCTGGTCAGCGGATTCTTGAGATCGTGCGCGACCAGGTTGACCAGGTCCTGGCGTTCGTTGGCGACGCGTTCGAGGCGATCGCGGGTCAGCTTCAAGCCGATATGCACGCTGACGCGCGCCAGCAACTCCTCGGCGATGAAAGGCTTGGTGACGTAGTCCACCGCACCTGATTCGAAGGCCTGCACCAGCAGGTCGCGATCCTGCACCGAGGTCAGGCAGATCACCGGCACCCGCATCAGGGCCACGTCGCCACGAATCGTCTTGAGCAGGGTGAACCCGTCCATGCCCGGCATCATCATGTCGAGCAGGATCAGGTCGGGAATGACTTCGCGACAGGCGTCGAGTGCCGCCTCGCCACCACTGGCACCGGTCACCCGATAGCCATGGCGTTCCAGCAGCGACGATACGACGCGCAAATTGATCGCCTGGTCATCGACCACCAGGATGCGGCCGGCATGCGTCACGACTGGCAAACCCATCCCCTCCTGCCTTTCACGTCATCTGTGTACGTGGCCGCACAGTGTATCGATGCCTGAGCCACGCGCCTGAACGCGATCAGCCCGGCACATTCATCTCCCCGTGCCAGTTATACCCGCGCCGGAATCTCGCGCCACTCCCCCGGCTGCAGATCACCCAGTTGCCAGCGGCCGATGGCATGGCGCACCAGCCGCAATGTCGGCAACCCGACGGCGGCAGTCATGCGCCGGACCTGGCGATTGCGCCCCTCGTGAATGCCGAGGTCGAGCCAGGCATCCGCGACCGTCTTGCGTACCCGGATCGGCGGATCGCGCGGCCATAGCGGCGGCGGATCGATCCGCAGGGCGTCGGCAGGCAAGGTCATCCCGTCGTTGAGCTGCACGCCCGCGCGTAGGCGTTGCAGCCGATCCTCGTCGGGCTCGCCTTCCACCTGCACCCAGTAGCGCTTGCCGAGCGTGTGGCGGGGATGGGTGATGCGATGCGCCAGCGCGCCATCGTCGGTCAGCAGCAGCAGGCCCTCGCTGTCGTGATCGAGCCGTCCCGCGGCATACACCCGCGGCGGCAGACCGAACATCGCAAGCGTCGGTCGCGGCGGCACGCTGCGATCGGTGAACTGGCAAAGCACGCCATACGGCTTGTTGAATGCGATGAGCATCCCGGTTTCGCATGCAACTGCACGCGCAGTCGTCTGAATGGGGAGGGATTGCACCATACCCGATTGCATGTCCATTAACGGTTCAGGTACATTCCGCTGAACCTGTTCAGCTTTGCGAAAATCGTTGGGGACGATCCGCAAGGCATTCAAAAGCAGCCGATTTTCGATGGTGACGGGTCATCGCGTCGCAACTGCAGATTGCCAGTCAATTGCCCATGCTCTGCCAATAGAGCTGACCAGGCGTGCCAACGAGATTGACCAGTGCTGCCAGTAGAAATGGGCTGAGACGGCTTGCTCTGACCATGATGGTCAATTGTGATCAGATGTGACTGATTGACCTCAAACGACGAGTTTTACCTCATCACACTGATTGACCAGAACGGTCAGCGCTGCCCATGAAAGGCATTCACTGACCATCGGACAGGCAAGGTTGTTGGCTAGACGGGCTTCCTTGCGGTGATCTCCGTCGAACCTGCAATTAGTTGAGAACTGGGTAGAACTGAAATCCCTCTGACTCGAGCCAATTCGGCGGTTCGGCGTTCGGATCAAATATTGTGATGTCCAAGGAACGGTTTAACTTCTCAAGCTTGCCGCTCTGCTGGAGGTGAAGCGTCAACGCTCGGGCTGCACGCTCGCCTTGATCCCTAGGAACTTGAAGCACGATCAGTAGGCTCCTCACCGTAGCATGTTCGGTATAGGCCATCTCTGCGAGGTGACCGGACACCACCATATCCAACGTTCCGCATACCTTTCGCAGAACATCAATGAACCAAGTCGGCACATCGCTTGGTGGCCAGATGTATCTTTGCGGTCCTTCGGAATAATCTTCACGTTGAACGCGCGACCAAAATCCGGTCTCAAGCAAGGTGCTCACCTCCTCAGGGTAGAGGACCATACCGCCATCATTCGGGTTGAGCATCAGAATGGCACCGTTCGATCCTTCAAGTAGATCGCGGCCTGTCGTCGAAACGATTCTCACCGCGCCTCGATTGGCAAATTGAGCTTTCTTCAATGATGTGAAGAACGGAATAGCCATGAACCCGTCGGGGTGTTGAAACATGATCAAACGTAGCCGCGGATGATCATCCGATAGCGGAACGTGCGCGTAGACCCGCGAATTGAGCAACGCACGAATGAATCTCACTTCAGCCTCGTGTGAAGTTCTGGCCTGCTCCAGAAGACGCTCCAGCCCAGCTTCATTCATCGCATCGATCCTAAGAAATACTTAGTTATCGCATGATATTCCGAGCTCAACCCACTTGCATTGCCTTACCTAAAGGCGTCTTTTGTGGCCGGCTACATACCCAAGCCTGCAAGCGGCCCTAGTGATTGGGTTCCAACGGAAACGTGAGAGGGTATTGCATTATTTCATAATTTCCGGAAATATAGAATTATGAGAAATAACGCTGCCATTTTCGCCCTCAATGCCTTAAGCCACGAAACCCGCCTGGCTGCGTTCCGCACCCTAGTCCAGGCCGGCCCTGATGGTCTCCCGGTTGGCGAGTTACGCGAGCAAATGGATGTCCCTGCCGCCACCCTGACCGCGCACCTCAACGTGCTTCGTGCTGCCGATTTGGTTCGGGACGAGCGCGAGGGTCGAGTCATCCGTGTGCGCGCCAACTACGACCAGATGAACGCACTGATCGCGTACCTCACCGAGAACTGCTGTGCCGGCGCCGCAGACTGCGGTCCGGCCTCGACCTGCAAGCCCAAGAAACAAGGAACCCGTGCATGAACCGTTTTCACGTCCACCTCAACGTTGCTGACCTAGCCGCCAGCGTGAGTTTCTATTCGCAACTGTTCGCTGCCGAGCCCACCGTCCTCAAATCCGACTATGCCAAGTGGATGCTCGAGGATCCGAAGGTGAATTTCGCCATCTCCAACACCGGTCGCGCGCCAGGTGTCGACCACTTGGGTTTCCAGGTCGAGACCGGCGAGGGGTTGGCGGCAATCGGTCAACGTCTCGATGCCGCCGGCGGCACTGTGGTGCCAGAAGAAGCCGCAGTCTGCTGTTATGCCCAGTCCGACAAGCTATGGACCGAAGACCCGCAAGGGACGCGTTGGGAGACCTTCCACTCCTTCGGTGAAGCGACGACCTATCACGCCGCCAATGCGGCCTGCGCGACCGACGGTTCCACTTGCACGCCGAACGTGGCCGACATGAAGCCCAAGACCATGTCGGGCGATTCCTGCTGTGCGCCGCAGTCCGGGTGCTGCTGAGTGGACCTTCGTCCTGTCACCTGCATGATCAAACTCCTGGAAACGAGCCATGAATGAATCGAAGACGTTCAACGCCTTGTTCCTGTGTACGGGCAACTCGGCACGTAGCCAAATGGCCGAAGCATTGCTGAACCATCTCAACAAAGGTCGATTCCATGCCTATAGCGCCGGTAGCCAACCCGCCACCACAGTGCAACCATTGGCCACTCAACTCATCGGCGAACTGGGACAGGACATCTCGGCCCTGAGGCCGAAAAGTTGGGATGAATTTTCCGGCTCGGCCGCACCGAAGATGGATTTCATCATCACGGTCTGTGACAACGCGGCGGGTGAAACCTGTCCGGTATGGGTCGGCCATCCGGCACTCGCGCATTGGGGCGTACCGGATCCAGCAAAGACACCGGACGATCCAAAGGGATTCAAGGATGCCTGGATCACGTTGCGACGTCGGATTGAGCTGTTTCTGGCACTCCCGCTAGAGAAGCTCGACCACCTGGCTCGCGAGCAGGAGCTGCGATTGATCGGAAAGGAAGTCTGAGGCCATGAAACGCGTTCTGTTTGTTTGCGTCGAAAACTCTAATCGCAGCCAGATGGCTGAGGCTTTTGCCCACATCTATGGTGGCGATCAGGTCGAAGCCTTCAGTGCCGGCTCGAAGCCATCGGGCCAAATCAATCCGAAGGCAGTCCGGTTCATATCCGAACTCGGATACGACCTGTCGACGCACACCTCCAAGTCGCTGGATGAGATCGACGGTACGTTCGATGCGGTAGTGACCATGGGCTGCGGCGACAACTGTCCGTGGGTGCCCGCCAGGCGTCGGGAAGACTGGAACCTGCCTGATCCCAAGCACATGGATGACAATGGATACCGCGCCGTGCGCGACGACATCGCCGGCCGCGTCAAAGCGTTGCTGGCAGAACTCTGATGGCCTTGAGTCGCAAACTGTTGGCCGAGTTCATCGGCACCATGCTCTTGCTCGCCTGCCTGGTCGGCTCGGGAATCATGGGGGTCAAACTCTCGCAAGGAAACGACGCGATCGCGTTGCTGGCCAACGCCGGTGCCACTGCTGGCATCCTGTATGTGCTGATCGCAGTGTTGGGTCCGATCTCCGGCGCCCACTTCAACCCAGCGGTGACACTGGTGATGCGTCTGCGGGGTGAGATGGGCAACCGCGAAGCCATGACCTACATCGCAGCGCAGATCGTTGCCGCGATCACCGGCGTGTTGCTGGCCCACGCCATGTTTGACTTGCCATTGATCCAACCGGGTACACACATCCGGACTGGCAGTGCCCAGTGGCTCAGCGAAGGCGTGGCCACCTTTGGTCTGGTGCTGACGATTCTGCTCGGCGTTCGTCACCGTCCTGCCGCGGTGCCAGCGCTGGTGGCCAGTTACATCTTCGCGGCCTACTGGTTCACGGCCAGCACATCGTTCGCAAATCCGGCGGTGACCATCGCCCGATCGCTCACCCAAACCTTTGCGGGGATCCGACCTGAGGATGTTTTCGCGTTTGTATGTGTTCAACTTTTTGGCGCATTGCTGGCGATGGCAGTGGTCTCGCTATGGCACTCCGACACGAACGTGTTCCTGAGAACCGACTAGGCTGAACACGCATTGCACAGTAGCCAAGTCATCAGAGCATCAGGCGTGCAGCTGTGTTGCGTCTTCCTTGCATGAGCCGTGTTCAATCTGCAACGTCGCATGCTCAATCTCGAAACGCTCGTCGAGCATGTCTGTCAACGCGTTGCGAATGCCATCAATGTCTCCCTGTCCGTCAGACAAGACCACGTGCGCGGTCAATATCGGCTCCTTTGACCCGAGCGCCCAGACATGGAGATCATGCACTTCTGCGACTCCGGGGTGACTGGCAATAGCTGTGCGAATCGTGTCTAGATCGAGGCCGTCCGGGACGCCTTGCATCAACACATGACCCGACTCCTTCAGCAACGTCCAGGTTCGCGGCAAAACCCACAACCCGATCAGCACAGCGATGATCGGATCGGCTACGGTCCAGCCGGTAAATTTGATGATGATGGCTCCGGCGATAACACCAATGGAGCCGAGCATATCGCTCCATACTTCGAGATAGGCGCCCTTGACGTTCAGGCTGCTGCCGCTACCTGCCTTGAGCAGCCGCATCGAAATGAGGTTGATGCACAATCCAATGATGGCAATCACCAGCATGCCGCTTGATGCCACTTCCGGCGGTTGCCGGAAACGTCCCGTGGCTTCCCACAGGATGTATGCCGCGACCAGAAACAGCAGGCCGCCGTTCACCATTGCGCCAATGGCTTCGAGTCGCGCATAGCCATAGGTTCTTTTCGCGTCCGCGGGTTTGCGGCTCAGGCGCACCGCGACCAGGGAGATCATCAGCGCAATCACATCGGTCATCATGTGCGCCGCGTCCGACAACAATGCCAGACTGTTGGTCATCAGGCCGCCGACCACCTCGGCGACGAGGAACGCGGCAGTCAGGCCGAACGCCCACCATAGTGGAGTCTCGTGTTCGATCTTGCCGGTTCCATGATCGTGTCCTGCGCCCATCGGTTACTCCTTCGTAGTCGTGTCGTATCGTCTTCAGGTCGGAACGGATGCTCGTTGCACCTGTACTTCGCGCCATGCAGTGCCCAGTACGCGCCACGACGAATGCAGGAACAGCAGCAGGAGCAGCAAGGCGACCGCAAGGTCCGGCCAACCGGCACCGAAGACCCAAACGCCCAGTGCCGCTATTACGACGCCACATCCTTCGTAGACGTCGTTGCGCGAACATTCCCACGCCGAAGCCATGTTGATATCACCATGACGATAGGGTGTGAGCATCCACAGACAGAGCACGTTCAGTCCGAGGTTTGCGAGCGCGGCCAGGCCCATGGTTTCGAAAATCGGGGTGCCCGGATGGCGCAGTCGCCATGCAATCTGCACAGCGACTGCCAATGCCGCACCCAGGATCAGCAGGCCCTTGAACAAGGCGACCCTGGCTTTGGCAAGTTGGCTCGCACCGATCACCAGCAGGCTCAACAGGTAAGTCGTGGCGTCTCCGAGATTGTCGAGCATGCCTGACAACAGCGACGAGGACCCGCTATGAATCGCTGCGGCCAGCATCATCGCGCAGCTGACGAGATTGATCACCATGACGATGGTCAGCACGCGACGCTGTTTCGCCTGCAGTTGTTCCAGCGCCACCGTTTTTCCGCAACACGATTCCGCCACGTCTATTCTCCTGGTTACCTTTGCCTTGCACCCATTATTCCGGATCGCCGCCGATCCGGATTGCCTGCTCCACCGGACTGACGTATACCCAGCCTGCATCCGCCTGCCCGGTGCGACCCATCTCGCGGAAGATGGCCACGGCTCGGGCGACATCCTCATCCTCGCAGAACACTTCGACCTGGACTTCGCCAACCACCTTGTCGCCCAGTTCGACCGAGTATTCCTGTTCGCGTGCACTAAGTACCCGCAACAAGGCCTTCACGTCGAACAGACTGACGCGACGAAATTCAGCCGCGTCCAGGGCGTGGACCAGGTCGGCCACACGGTTGCGATGCACGAATGCCTTGAGTTGCTTCATGGTGTTGTCTCCCGTGATTTGCGCTCGGCTCGCAGTTCGAGCCATTCATACAGCACCGGCAACAGGACCAGTGTCAGCAAGGTCGAACTGATCAAGCCACCGACCACCACCGTCGCCAGCGGACGTTGCGTTTCCGCACCGACACCGGTTGAGAGCAGCATCGGTACCAGTCCGAGGATAGCCACGCTTGCCGTCATCAACACCGGTCGCAAGCGCAGGGCCGTACCCTGGACGACTGCATCGCGCACGGATAATCCCTTCGCGCGCAGTTCGTTGAGAAAACTCACCAGCACGATGCCGTTGAGCATTGCCACACCGAAGACTGCAATGAAACCGATCGCCGAGGGCACCGACAGGTACTGCCCGGTGACGAACAGGGCGAGCAGACCACCGATGGTGGCAAAGGGCACATTGGCGATGATCAGCGCAGCGTATTTCACCGAATTGAACGCGGTGTAGAGCAGCACGAAGATGAAGAAGATCGTGACCGGAACGATCAACGCCAGTTTGGCCAGTGCGCGTTGCTGGTTCTCGAAGGCGCCACCCCATTCGATCCAGTAGCCGGGGGGCAGTTTGACCTGCTGCCCGATGACGGCGTTGGCATCCTTGACGAAACCGTCGACATCGCGGCCGCGCACGTCCATCTGGATCACCGCGTAACGCTGCAACTGCTCCCGTCGTACGAACGAATAGCCCTCGCCGACGCTGACTTCGGCGACTTCGGAAAGCGGGACCACGGCGCCCGACGATGTCCGCAGGGGAATGCGGCGCAGGGCTTCCACGGAGTTGCGGGTGGAATCATCGAGGCGTACGGCGATGTCGAAGCGTTTCACGCCGTCCAGCAACACGCTGACCGGCTCGCCGCCCAGACCATTGCGAACAATGGTCAGGACCTCTTCGGCATTCATCCCGTAACGCGCAAGTGCGTCGCGATCCACCGCGATGCGGATCTGCGGTTTGCCGATATTGGCCTCCAGCGACAGGTCGGCCACGCCCGGCACGCGACCGAGCGCCGTCTTGATCTGGCCGCTGAGTTTGTCCAGTTGCTGCAGGTCCTGGCCGTACAACTTCAAGGCCAAGGTGGCGCGCACGCCGGAAATCAGCTCCTCGACACGCATCTGGATCGGTTGGGTGTAGCCGGGCACGACATTCGGCACGGTCTTCTCCAGCGTCTCCTGCATGGCCTGTTCAAGCGCCTTGATGTCGCGACCGGTCTTCCATTCCTTTTCAGGCTTCAGCGCCGTGTAGATCTCCATGTAGTTGACGTCGGCCGTCTCGCCTTTCTCGGCGCGGCCAATCATCGCCAACGTGGTCTCGACCTCGGGAAACTTCTTGAACGCCTCGGCGATGACATTGCTGGTGCGGATCGATTCGTCGAGCGAGGTCGATGGTATCCCGGTGACACGCCACATGATCGAACCTTCCTGCAACTGCGGCATGAACTCCTTGCCGAGGAAGGGGAAGATCGCGAGGCTGGCGACCAATGCCGTGATCGCGCTGATCACGACCACCTTCTTCTTCGCCAGAGCCTTGTCCAGCAAGGGGCGGTAGATGCGCTTGATGCGTGCCACCAGCCAGGTATCGCGTTCCTGCTTGGGCTTGAGGATCAATGCTGCC
>JAFEBZ010000103.1 GCA_018242405.1 Pseudomonadota bacterium
ACCAGTACAGCAGCATCGAACCGAAACTGGCGATCAGGCGATCGGCGATGTCCCGTGCGTCCGATGCCGGAGGACCTTCGCGCGCCAGCAGCACCGTGCCCAGCACCGAGCAGCCGGTGCGCATCACGTCCATCGGATGGGCGTTGGCGGGAATCAGTTCCAGCGCGTCGGTGACGATCGCGGGCAGGCCGCGCAGGCGCTTCAGTTTGGTGCGATAGGCCTTGAGCTGCGACGCCGTCGGCAGCGTGCCGTGCACGAGCAGGTGCGCGACTTCCTCGAAGGTCGATTGCGTCGCCAGGTCCTTGATGTCGTAGCCGCGGTAATGCAGATCGTTGCCGCTGCGGCCGACCGTGCACAACGCGGTGTTGCCGGCGGCGGTGCCGCTCAGCGCGACGGATTTCTTGACCTTGGGCAGCGTCTGACTGGTGTTGTCGCTCATCGTGGATTCCTTGTGGTTACTTGTTCTGCGAGAACAGCTGGTCGAGCTTGTCTTCGTAGGCGTGGTAGCCGAGGAAGTCGTACAGCTCGGCGCGGGTCTGCAACGTGTCGATGATGTTCTTCTGGGTGCCTTCGCGGCGCACGGTTTCGTAGAAATTCAGCGCCGCCTTGTTCATCGCGCGATAGGCACCGCAGCAGTACAGGGCGATGTCGACGCCAGCGTCGCGCAACTCGTCGGTGGTGAAGAACGGCGTCGAACCGAATTCGGTGAGGTTGGCGAGGATCGGAACCTTCACCGCTGCCTTGAACTTGCGATAGTCGTCGAGGGTCTTCATCGCTTCGGGGAAGATCATGTCGGCGCCGGCCTCGACGTAGGCGACGGCACGCTCGATCGCGGAATCGATGCCCTCGACCGCGGCGGCATCGGTGCGCGCCATGATCACGAAATCGCGATCCGTGCGTGCATCGACCGCGGCCTTGACGCGATCGACCATCTCGTCCCTGGTCACCACTTCCTTGCCGGGACGATGGCCGCAGCGCTTCTGCCCGACCTGATCTTCCATGTGCACGGCAGCGACGCCGATGCGTTCGAAATTGCGGATGGTGCGACCGATGTTGAAGGCACCGCCCCAGCCGGTATCGATGTCGACCAGCAAGGGCATGCCGGTGGCCTCAACAATCCGGCGGGCGTCGGTCAGCACGTCTTCCATGGTGCTGATGCCGAGGTCGGGCATGCCCAGCGAATTGGCCGCGACGCCACCACCCGACAGGTACAACGCCTTGTAGCCGGTGCGCTTGGCCATCAGGCCGGCATAGGCGGTGATGGCGCCCATCACCTGCAACGGGGTTTCTTCGGAAAGTGCGGCGCGGAAGCGAGCGCCGGCGGAGGCAGTGGAATTCATGCGGACTCCGGGAAAAGGACAATTTTAAGCCAGCCCGGGCCGAGGTGCTGTCACATGACTTTCGGCAGGGAGGACGGTCGCCCGGCTGGTGTAGCGTGGGACGGATCCAGGAGGAGAATCGCCATGTCACGCCAACACCTGCTTCCGGGTGCGCTCGCGCTCGCCATCTCGCTGGGCACGTCGCTCTGCGCCACGCCGTCGTTCGCCGCCAGCGGCTACAACAAGCCGCCGGAACCGATCCTCGGCACGATGCACACGCCGCTGCCGCCGTCCGCCATCGGTGATCCCACCAATCGCACGCTGCTGATGGTGCAGCAGGCGCAATATCCGTCGATCAAGCGCGTCGCCGAACCGTACCTCAAGCTGGGTGGCGTGCGCGTCGAGCCGCGCACCCATGCCCGCCACGATGCATCGAACGGCTACGGCATCCGCGCCTGCCTGGAAGGTTTCAGCCTGGTCGATATCGCGAGCAGCAAGGAGCGCAAGATCGCGCTGCCAGCAGGCGCCTGCCCCGGCATGCCAAGCTGGTCGCCGGACGGCAAACGCTTCGCCTTCAACAACACCGTCGCCGACCACGTCGAACTGTGGGTTGGTGATGTCGCCAGTGGCAGCGCGCATCGCGTCGATGGGGTCGTCCTCAACACCATCCTCGACAACGACATCCAGTGGCTGGACGGCGGCAATACGTTGCTGGTGAAGCAGGTTCCAGCCAATCTCGGCACTGCACCTTCGCGCAGCGATGCACCAATCGCGCCCGAGATCAAGGAATCGCTGGGCGGCAAGGGCGAAAGCAGCACCTACGAATCACGCGACACATTGACCGGCCCAGAAGACGAGGCGTTGTTCGACTACTACACCACCTCGCAGCTGGCGAAGGTCGATGTCGCGACCGGCAAGATCACGCCTTACGGCAAGCCGGCGACGATCGCCGGCGTCGACGTCGCACCCGATGGCAGGCACGTGCTGTTCGAAACCTTGAAGCGCCCGTATTCCTACGTCACCACCTGGGAACGTTTCGCCAAGGACACTTCCGTCCTCGATACCGGCGACGGCAACGTGAAACTGATCGACAGCTCCCCGGTTGCCGATCGCGTGCCGGTACGCGGCGTTCCCATCGGCCCGCGTGATTTCGCCTGGCGTGCCAACGCGCCGGCGACACTGGTCTGGGCCGAAGCGCTCGACGGCGGCGACTGGAAGACCAGCGTGCCGAATCGCGACAAGGTGATGATGCAGAGCGCACCGTTCACCACGAAGGCGATCGAGGTGATGCGCACCCCGCAACGCTTCAGCGGCATGTCGTGGCTGGCCCGGGGCGACGAACCCTTCGTCTACGAATACGATGCCAACAGGCACTGGATGCGCGTCAGTCGCATCGATGTCGCAGCACCCGGTTCGCTGCCGAAGGTCGTCTGGGATTACTCCACCGACGAGAAATACAAGGCACCCGGCTCGCTGGTGATGCAGCGCCAGGCGAATGGCGCAGTCGTCGTGCAGGAGGACGGCGGCAAGGTCTATCTGCGCGGGAATGGTTCCTCGCCGCAGGGCGATCGCCCCTTCCTCGATCGTTACGACCTCGCCAGCGGCAAGACCGAACGCCTGTTCCGCAGCAGTGGCGACGGCTTCGAGCGTGTTGGTGCGGTATTGCCCGGTGGCACGCGCTTCCTGGTATCGCGCCAGTCGCCGATCGATCCGCCCAACGTCTTCATGGCGACGCTGGGTGCAGCGACCACTGCAGCCGATGGTGAAGCCGCGTACGCGAACTCGATCGTGCCCGTCACCCACATCGCCGATCCGATGCCGCAGGTGCGTGGCGTCAAGAAGCGTTTGGTGACCTACAAGCGCGCAGACGGTGTCGATCTTTCGTTCACGCTGTACACACCGCCTGGTTACAAGGAAGGCACGCGCCTGCCCGCGGTGCTTTACGCCTATCCGCAGGATTTCGCCGATCCTTCCCAGGCAGGCCAGGTCAGTGGTTCGCAGAAGACTTTCGACTTCCTGCGCGGCTATCGCCTGTTGCTGCTCGCCGGCTACGCCATCATCGACAACGCATCGTTCCCGATCGTTGGCGATCCCAAATCGGCCTATGACACCTATCTCGACCAACTCGTCGCCGACGCAAAGGCCGCGGTCGATAAGGCGGTCGAACTCGGCGTGGTCGATCGCGATCGCATCGGCGTCACCGGCCACAGCCATGGCGCGTTGATGACGGCCAACCTGCTCGCGCATACCAACCTGTTCCGCGCCGGCGTCGCCACCAGCGGCAGCTACAACAAGACGCTGACGCCGTTCGGTTTCCAGAACGAACGCCGCTCATTGTGGGCAGCAACACCGGTGTACGAACAGGTATCGGCCTTCTTCCACGCCGACAAGATCAAGTCGCCGCTGTTGATCATGCATGGCATGGACGATGCGAATCCCGGCACCGAGCCTATCCAGTCGCCCAAACTGTTCCAGGCCATCCGCGGTCTCGGTGGCACCACGCGACTCGTGATGCTGCCCTACGAGCCGCACTGGTACACCGCAATGGAATCGAACGAACAGGAGGTGTACGAAATGCTCACCTGGTTCGATCGTTACGTGAAGAACGCACCAGCGCGACAGGCGGCGACGAAATAGGACTTCGCAGCCACGATCCCTGCAACGGAACCCCGCGCGAGCGGGGTTTCTTTTTGCGTCGCCATACCCTGCCATTGGCCGATTCCATTGCCTCTTGACAAACATTCATCCATTTGGTTGAATATTGCCATGAGCACGCTCGATCTCGCCTTTGCTGCCCTCTCCGACCCGACCCGGCGCCGGATCATCCAGCGCCTGACGCGCGGTCGCACGCGCGTGACCGATCTCGCCCTGCCCTTCGACATGTCGCTGAATGCCGTCTCCAAGCACATCAAGGTGCTGGAACGTTCCGGCCTGGTGCGGCGCGAACGGATCGGCCGCGAACACTATCTCGAACTCAGGGGAAAACCGATGCGCGATGTCGCCCGCTGGATCTCGCGCTACGAGCGCTTCTGGAACGCCAAGCTCGATTCGCTCGGCGAATTCCTCGCCAACCAACCCGATGAACCCGATGAGGAGCAACAGCCATGAATGCCTTGAAGAATGCAGTGCAAATGCAGGGCCGCAATGCGCAAGTGATGGGCCCGCATTCGATCCGTGTCACCCGCAGCTACGATGCCAAGCCGGAAAAGGTCTTCCGCGCCTGGACCGATGCAGCCAGCATCAGCGCGTGGCTCACCAAGGGCGAATACGCCAGCGCCGATGTCCGTCCCGGCGGCCTGTTCTATCTCGAAATGCGCGGGATGGAGAAGATCAACCCGCACTACGGTCGCTATCTGCGTGTCGAGAGTCCGCAACTGCTCGAACACACCTGGGTCAGCGAATGGACGCACGGCAAGGAAACGGTAGTACTGATCGAGATCGCCGAACGCGATGGCAAGACCGAATTGACGCTGACCCACGACGGCCTGCCGACGGAAGAGATGGCCGAATCGCACAGGGGCGGCTGGAGCGGCTTCCTCGATGAACTCGGTCCGCGTTTGTGATTCGGAGCGAGGAGACCATCGTGAAGCTGAAATCCGTTTTCGCGGCGGTCGCACTCGCATGCACCGGCATTACCGCCGCGCATGCCGGCGAACCGCGTCTTGCGCCGATGCCGGCCGCACTCGAATCGCGATTCGCATTGAGCGCATTGCCGCCCGCGCTGCGTGGTGATGCAACGGTATTCCTGCTCGACCCGTCGAAGGGATACCGTTTGGCGCACCAGGGCGCGAATGGCGTGAGTTGCCTGGTCGAACGCACGGTCTGGGAATGGAACGAATTGCGCGACGATGTCTTCGTCCCGCTGTGCTACGACAAGGCCGGCAGCGATACCTTGCTGAAGGTGATCATGGATGTCGCCGCCATGCGCGCCACGGGCAAGGACGCTGCCGCGATCAAGACCGAAGTCGAACGCCGCTATCGCGCGAAGATCTATCACGCACCGCTGAAAGCCGGCCTGTCATACATGGTCGCGCCGTTGATGCGCGCCAAGGGTCCGCCTGACTTCAAATTGCACACCATGGCGATGCCGCACCTGATGTTCTACGCGCCGGGCGTCATCAATGCCGACATCGCCGCCAAACCCGATCTCGCCGATCCTGCCAGCCTGCAGTGGCCCTTCGTCGACCAGCAGGGCAACGCCGCGCAGAGCTATTTCATCCAGCTTCTCGGTGAAACGGAAAAGGCGAAAATCCTCGCCGCCGAGAAACCGCTGATCGACGACCTGTGTTCGTGGAATCACGCGCTCTGCCTCGAACACGCGATGCACTGAATCGTCATCGCCCAACGAAAAAACGCCGGGTTTCCCCGGCGTTTTTCGTTCCGTCGAACCTGCTGGCGATCAGAGCAGATGCGCCACACCGGCGCGCTCTTCTTCCAGTTCGGCCAGCGTCTTGTTCATCGCGGCGCGGCTGAAATCGTCGATTTCCAGGCCTTCAACGCGGGTGTACTCGCCATTGGCGGTGATCACCGGCACGCCATAGATGACGCCTTCCGGAATGCCATAGGAACCATCGGACGGCACGCCCATCGTCACCCACTCGCCGTTGCTGCCCAGCGCCCAGTCGTGCATGTGGTCGATCGCTGCGTTCGCCGCAGAAGCCGCCGACGACAGGCCGCGCGCTTCGATGATCGCCGCGCCGCGCTTGCCGACGGTCGGGATGAAGGTGTTCGCGTTCCAGTCGTGGTCGTTGATCGTGTCCTTCAGCGACTTGCCATTGACCGTCGCGAAGCGGTAGTCCGGATACATGGTCGGGCTGTGGTTGCCCCACACTGTCAGCTTCTTGATGTCGGCGACGGCGACGCCGGCCTTGATCGCCAGCTGCGACAGCGCGCGGTTGTGGTCGAGGCGCAGCATCGCGGTGAAGTTCTTCGCCGGCAGGTCGGGCGCCGACTTCATGGCGATGTAGGCGTTGGTATTGGCCGGGTTGCCGACCACCAGCACCTTGACGTTGCGGCTGGCGACCTTGTTCAGCGCCTTGCCCTGCACGGTGAAGATCTCGGCGTTCTTCAGCAGCAGGTCCTTGCGCTCCATGCCCGGGCCGCGCGGCATCGCGCCGACCAGCAGCGCGTAGTCGGCGTCCTTGAACGCGACTTCCGGATCAGCGGTGCCGACCATGCCGGCCAGCAGCGGGAACGCGCAATCTTCCAGCTCCATCATCACGCCCTTGAGCGCGGCCTGGGCCTTGTCCATCGGCAGTTCGAGCATCTGCAGGATGACGGGCTGGTCCTTGCCGAGCATTTCGCCGGAAGCGATGCGGAACAGCAGGGCGTAGCCGATCTGGCCAGCGGCGCCGGTAACGGCAACGCGAACGGGTGCTTTCATGTGTGGACTCCGAAGTTTGTGTGGATCAGGAAAGTTCTGCGAAGAATTCCTGGAAACGTTGCAAGCCCGGTGCCAACTGCGGCGTCGGGCAGGTGTAGCTGATGCGCAGCGCGCGCGGTTCGCCGAAGGCCGAGCCCGGCACGCAGGCCACGCCCTTGGCTTCCAGCAACGCGTTGCACAGGTCGATGTCGTTGGCGATCACCTTGCCGTTGTGCGACTTGCCAAAGTAGGCGCTGACGTCCGGGAAGACGTAGAACGCACCCTGCGGACGCGGGCAGACCACGCCGGGAATCGCGTTCATCACCGCCATCACCTGGTCGCGCTTGGCCTGGAATTCCGCGCACTTTTCGGTCGGCACGTCCTGCGGGCCACTCAGCGCGGCGATCGCCGCTGCCGTGGTCACTTCCGGCAGGTTGGTGATGTGGTTGGAATTCATCGTCACCACTGCCTTCGCAACCACTTCCGGACCGGCCATGAAGCCGACGCGCCAACCGGGCATGCCGTAGGTCTTGGACAGCGAATCGATGAAGATCACGCGATCCTTGAGTTCCGGGCGCGCCTGCACGAAGTTGTGGTAGCC
>JAFEBZ010000104.1 GCA_018242405.1 Pseudomonadota bacterium
ATGCAGGCGATGCTGCGGCTCGACAACGCCTGGGATCCGTTGGTGGAGATCGACCTGCACGTCACCGACGGCGCCAAGTTCCAGCACGATGTCTCGATCACCGGCGAACCGGTGAATTCCGGCGACATGGAATTGCGCATGGTCGGCAGTGCGGTGAAGGATGGCCTGCTGGAACGCCTGGCCGCGCAGGGATCGCAGCCACTGGGCTTCTATCCGTCGTTCGTCGAGGACGATGATCCCAAATCCGGTTTCATCGAAGGTCCGTCGACGCCGCGCTTCTCCAACGGTTATTACCAGTTGCGCAATCGCGTCGGCATCCTGCTTGAGACGCATTCCTGGCGCACCTACCCGGAACGCGTGCGCATCACCCGCAATGGCATCGTCGATCTGGTCGAACTCACCGCCGAGCACGGCAAGGATTGGCTGGCCGCCGCCCACGCTGCCGACCAGCGCGCGCGCAAGCTCGCCGGTACGCCGGTCGCGCTGAGCTATCGCACCACCGACGACGCGCGGATGATCGACTTCAAGGGCTACGCCTACGAGCGCCGCAAGTCCGACATTTCCGGCGGCACGATGACCGAATACGACGAATCGAAGCCAGAAATCTGGCGCATTCCCCTCAGGGACCACGTGGTTGCCGATGCCGAAGTCGCCGCGCCGCGCGCGGGCTATCTGGTCCCGGCGGCGTGGGCGGCGATCGTCGAACCGAAGTTGAAGGTGCACGGCATCGAATACCGCAAGCTCGGCAAGGCCTTGCCCAATGCCGCGGTGGAAACCTTCCGTGCCGACAGCACCAAGTTCGGGGCGAATTCCTTCGAGGGCCACCAGATGCTCACGCTGACCGGACACTGGGCGCCGGAACATCGCGACCTGGTTGCCGGTGCGTTGTTCGTGCCGATCGCGCAAGCGAAGTCGCGCCTGCTGATGGGCTTGCTGGAACCGCAGGCACCCGACGCGCTGGTGGCCTGGGGCGAAATGAACAACGCTTACGAATCCAAGGAATACATGGAGGCGTACGTGGCCGAACAGGAAGCACGCAAGATGCTGGCACGCGATCCGGCGCTGAAGCAGGAGTTCGAGCAGCGCCTGAAGAACGATGCCGATTTCGCCAAGTCGCCGCGCGCGCGCCTCGACTTCTTCTATCGTCGCCACCCCGCCTATGACCAGGGCTTGAATCTGTACCCGGTCTATCGCACCGAGACGGCGCCATGAACACACCGAAATCAAATCGCCCGATCTGGCCTTGGCTGGCGATCCTGGTCCTGCTGTTCTTCGCCATCTGGTGGCGCAGTACCCACGGCGGCGCCCCGACGGCGATCATCGGGCAGCAATCAACAGCCCTGCCCGGACAAACCACGGCGGACACCCAACCGTTGCCGCCGTTGTCGGGACGATCGCATGGCGGCGGCGATGCCAACGCCGCGAATGCGGGACTTCCGCCGGAAGCACGCGATACCTTGCGCCTGATCGCGCAGGGTGGTCCCTTTCCCTATCGCCAGGATGGCGTGGTGTTCGGCAATCGCGAAGGCCACCTTCCTGATCATCCTTACGGTTACTACCACGAGTACACGGTGGTGACGCCGGGCGCGCCGACGCGCGGCACCCGCCGCATCATCACCGGGGGAACGCCGCCGGAAGTCTGGTACTACACCGACGACCATTACCGCAGTTTCCGCCGCATCGGTTCCGCGTCATGAGCCTGCATGCATCGTTGTTCCCGGGCGATCTCGCCGTGCGCATCGACGCCGACGAACTGCCGCGCCTGCACGACGATCTCGAACGCAACGGCCTGGCCTGCATCGACATCGCGCTGAAGGGATGCCGCGACAAGGCCGAGTTGATGGCGCGCATGGCCACCGCGATGCGTTATCCCGAACCACCGCCGTTCGGCGCCAACTGGGATGCCCTCGCCGATGCCCTGCGCGATCTCGGCTGGTGGCCGGCCAACGGCTACGCGCTGGTGTTCGATGCCCGCGGCTTCAGCGATGATGCCCACGCCCCCCTGATTCCGCGGCTGACCGACGTGCTGCGTGATGCCCGCGCGTTCTGGCAGGAAGAAGACACCGCCTTCGTGCCCTTCTTTTTGCAGTAACCAATCCTGCGCTGGCGATCAGGAACTGCAGGACAGCATCGAACAGCCGGCACGATCGCGCGCCCACTCCGGGCGTTTTCCGGCGAATTCCTCGTTGCCCGGCTGATCGTCATACGGGTGGCGCATCACGTCGAGCAATTCGCCGATGCCGGATGCATCACCCTGTTGCGCGCGTTCGATCGCGCGTTGCGCCAGCCAGTTGCGCAGGATGTATTTTGGGTTGACCGCACGCATGCGAACGCGACGCGACGCGGCATCAAGCGGATCATCGGCGATGCGTTGGCGATAGCGCTGCAACCACGCCTGCAACCGCTCGGCTGCAGCATCGCGCTTCGCCGCATCGTAGTGGGCATCGGCGAAGGCATCGGCGGTCAATGCATCCGCGGGAATATCCGACAGCGTGCGGAACACGATCGTCATGTCGGTTTCGGCGGCGTGCATCCACGATTGCAGATCGGCCATCAACACCAGGTCGTCGTCACGACATTCGGCCAGGCCAAGTTTTCCGGCGATGTTGCCGCGCTCGGCTTCGGCATAGGTCGCGGCGAAGGCATCGAGCCCGGCTTGCAGCGGCGCCACGTCATCGAACAACGGCGATAGCGCACGTGCCAGCTGCGTCAGATTCCAATAGGCAACACGCGGCTGCCAGCCGAAGCGATAGCGCCGGCCCTGTGCATCGGTGGTATTGGGCGTGAAATCGGGATCGTAATCGTCGATCCAGCCGTAGGGACCGTAATCGATGGTGAGTCCGAGGATCGACATGTTGTCGGTATTGAGCACGCCATGGACGAAGCCGACCCGCATCCAGCCCGCGACCAGGCGCGCGGTGCGTCGGCAAATCTCGGCGAACCAGTCGCCGACACGATGCTCCGGGGATGCCGACTTCAACTCCGGGAAATGATGATCGATGGTGTAATCGACCAGCGTGCGCAGCAACTCGATCTCACCGCGCGCACTCGGCAATTCGAAATGCCCGAAGCGCAAGAACGATGGCGCGACCCGGCACACCACCGCACCCGGCTCCAGCTCGGGATGGCCGTCGTAGAACATGTCGCGCAGCACGTCTTCGCCGGTCGTGACCAGGCTCAATGCACGCGTGGTCGGGATGCCGAGATGATGCATCGCCTCGCTGCACAGGAATTCGCGCACGGACGAACGCAATACCGCACGACCATCGGCATGTCGTGAGTACGGCGTCTTGCCCGCGCCCTTCAATTGCAGCTCCCACCCTGCGCCGTCGGTGCCGATGACGGTGCCCAGCGTGATCGCGCGGCCATCGCCCAGCTGCCCAGCCCATTGCCCGAACTGATGGCCGCCGTAATTGCTGGCATAGGGGCGCATGCCATCGACCAGCCGATTGCCGGCGAAGAGTTGCGCGAATTCGGCGCTGACGACCTCCTCTTCGCTGAAGCCGAGGATGGCCGCCATTTCCGGCGAATGCGCCAGCAGCTTCGGTGCAGCCACCAGTGTCGGCATCACCTCCGACCACAGCGCGCCACGCACCTCACGCACGCTGTTGCGGTGATCGGGGTCGCCGGGCAGTGCCCCCAGGAATGAGTTGTCGAAACGCAGGTTTGCCATCGGGTCGGGCCGGATACCGTATATTCCATGCAGGGAGGTGGGGATGCCGCCCGCCACGGGCAAGAGCGTCCCGGGCCGGGAATCGGCCACTCGCGTACAATATGCGCCCCCCATTTCCCGGCGCCCCACGCCCAGAGAGAGCCATGAGCGCCGAACCCACCAGCACGACCCTCAAATTCACCGATCTCGGCCTGCCCGAGTCCCTGCTCCAC
>JAFEBZ010000105.1 GCA_018242405.1 Pseudomonadota bacterium
CGCCACGAAGCCCATGGCGCGTATCACCGTCGAAGACTGCATGGACGTGGTCGACAACCGTTTCGAACTGGTCATGATGGCCGCCAAGCGCGCGCGCCAGCTTGCCAAGGGCGTCGAGCCCAAGCTCGACAACCGCGAGCAGGACGACAAGCCGACCGTGCTGGCCCTGCGCGAAATTGCCGCCCGCAAGATCGACAACGCCTTCATCGACGCCGTCGAGAAGTCCGAGAAGGAACGCGCCGAGCGCGAAGCGATGGAATGGGCCGCCGCCGAAGTGGTCGGCGACGACGACATGTCCAAGGGCGACGACTGATCCCCACGGCGCCAACTGCCTGTACGACGGCCTCGCATCGCGGGGCCGTCTGCGTTTGCGGCCACGCCGCGACGGTGTAGGCTCGAACCATGGTCTCGCAAGCGCTGCAATCGTCCGTTCCGCCGCCGTCCGATCTTCCGGAAGACATGCGTGCGCTCGATGCCGCGGCGTCCTATCTGAATCCGGAAGACCGCGGCCAGCTGCACAAGGCGTGGCGGATCGGCGCGGCCGCCCATGCCGGCCAGACGCGCAAGTCCGGCGAGCCCTACATCACCCACCCGGTGGCGGTGGCGCGGGTGCTGGCCGAGCTCGGGCTGGATGCCGAGACGCTGATCGCGGCGATCCTCCACGACACCATCGAGGACACGCCGCTGACCCGCGACGATCTCGCCGCGCAATTCGGCGAAACCGTGGCCGAGCTGGTCGAGGGCGTCACCAAGCTGGACAAGCTGAAGTTCCGCGACCGCCAGGAGGCTGCCGCCGAGAGCTTCCGCAAGATGATGCTGGCGATGTCGCGCGACCTGCGCGTCATCCTGATCAAGCTCGCCGACCGCCTGCACAACATGCGCACGCTCGGCTCGCAGTCGCCGGAAGCGCGCCGCCGCATCGCCCGTGAAACGCTCGAGGTGTACGCGCCGATCGCGCAGCGCCTGGGCATGAACCTGGTCAAGGCCGAGCTGCAGGACCTCGCCTTCAAGGCGCTGCATCCATGGCGTTACGCCGCGCTGGAAAAGCGCATCCGCCAGCAGCCGGCGGTGCGCCGCGAGGCGGTGGCGCAGGTCGAGGCGCAACTGGCGCAACGGTTGACCAAGGAAGGGCTGAAGCATCGCCTGGTCAGCCGGGTGAAGTCGCCGTGGAGCATCTACACCAAGATGCGCGTCGAACGGAAATCGCTGGAACAGGTGATGGACGTGTTCGGCTTCCGCGTGATCGTCGACAGTGTCCCGGACTGTTACCACGCGCTCGGCGTCGCCCACGCCACGTTCAAGCCGCTGGACGGGCGCTTCCGCGATTTCATCGCCATCCCCAAGGCCAATGGCTACCAGTCGCTGCACACGGTCCTGTTCGGGCCCTATGGCGCGCCGATCGAGGTGCAGATCCGCACCCAGGACATGGATCTCGTCGCCGAACGCGGGGTCGCCGCGCACTGGACCTACAAGCAGGGCGGGGATTCCAGCAGTGCGCTCAATCGCGCCAACGCGTGGATCGCGAGCGTGGTCGAGTCGCAGAGGGGCACCGGCAATTCGCTGGAATTCCTCGAGAACGTCAAGGTCGAGCTGTATCCCGACGAGGTCTACGTGTTCACGCCGAAGGGCCGCATCCTCGCCCTGCCGCGCAGCGCGACCGCGCTCGACTTCGCCTACGCCGTGCACACCGACGTCGGCAACAACGCCGTGACCGCGCGCCTCGATGGCCGCCTGGTGCCGCTGCGCACGCGCCTGACCAGTGGCCAGACGGTGGAGATCGTCACCGCGAAATCGGCGGCGCCGCAACCGCAGTGGCTGGATTACGTCACCACCGGCAAGGCACGCGCGGCGATCCGCCAGCGGCTGAAGCAGGTCGGTCACGAGGATGCGGTGCAGCTCGGCCATCGCATGCTGGAAGCGGCGCTGGAGAACTTCGACAGTTCGATCGAGCGCCTGCCGGAAGCGCAACTCAAGCGCTATCTCGCCGACAACCGCTATCCGCGCCTGGAATCGTTGCTGGAAGACATCGCGCTCGGCAATCGCATCCCCAGCCTGGTCGCGCAGCAACTGGCGACCACGCCCGAACGCGGCGCGCAGGGCGAGCTCGGCATCCGTTCGCGCGACCGCATCCTGATCTCCGGCACCGAAGGCGGCGTGATCAGCTTCGCCCAGTGCTGCATGCCGATTCCCTACGACTCGATCATGGGTTACCACACCACCGGCAAGGGCATCGCGGTGCATCGTTCCGATTGCCGCAACGTGATCGAATACCGGCGTTCGCCCGAGCGCTGCGTCGAGATGGGCTGGGATCCCAACGTGATCGGCGATTTCCTCGTCGGCATCCGCGTCGAGGCCGATAACCGTCCCGGCGTGCTGGCGCAGATGGCTTCGGCGATCGCCGAGGCGGAATCCAACATCGACCGCGTCGACTATCTCGACCGCGACAACAGCATCGCGACCGTGCGCTTCTACATCGAGGTCCACACCATGGACCACCTCGAGGAAGTCCGGCGGCGCCTGCGCCGGGTGCCGGCCGTCCACAACGTCGAGCGGATCTAGGCAATCGTTACACTAGGCGCATCCACCAACGGGAGTCGCCATGAGCCGTGACCCAATCCATACCGATCGCGCGCCCGCCGCCATCGGCCCCTATTCGCAGGCGATGCGCTGCGGCAACATCGTGTTCCTGTCGGGAGCGATTCCGCTCGATCCCGCCACCGGCGATGTCATCGAGGGCGATTTCGCCACGCAGGTGCGTCGCGCCTTCGACAACCTCAAGGCGGTGTGCGAGGCCAGCGGTGGCGACCTCGACAGGATCGCGCGTCTCGGCCTCTATCTCACCGATCTCTCCAACTTCGCCGAAGTGAACGCGGTGATGGCGGAATACTTCTCGGCGCCGTATCCGGCGCGCTCCACCATCGAAGTGTCGGGCCTGCCCAAGGGCGTGCCGTTCGAAGTCGACGCCGTTCTCGTCCTCGAGTAAATGGCGCGAGCGGGCAAACCCGCCCCGGCATTGGCGGCGGCCGGACTGGCCGCGATCGCCACGCTGCCCGGCGTCGGTCCGCAGATGTCGGCGAAGCTGGCCGAGCGCGGGCTGGAGACGTTGCAGGACCTGTGGTTCTGGTTGCCCCGCGGTTACGAGGATCGCACCCGGCTGACGCCGATCCGCGCGCTGCAATCCGGCGTTGCCGCGCAGGTCGAAGGCACGGTGCAGGCGGTCGAGCGCGGGTTCCGCTATCGCCCGCAACTGAAAGTCGCATTGGCCGATGAATCGCGCGGCACGCTGTTGATGCGCTTCTTCCATTTCCGTTCGCAGCAGGCCAACCAGTTCCAGCCCGGCACCCGCGTGCGTGCGTTCGGCACGCCGCGACCGGGACAGCTCGGGCTGGAGATGGTGCATCCCAGCTATCGCGTGCTTGGCGATGAAGATGCGGGATTGAACGATCGCCTCGATCCGGTCTATCCGCAGCTCGAAGGCGTGACTCCGGCGACATTGAAGCGCCTGATCGGCGAAGCCCTGAAGCGCCTGCCCGGCGAGGCCGAACTGGAATTGCTGCCGGCGGACATCGCCCGTGCGCTGGAATTGCCGGCATTGCGCGAAGCCCTGCTGACGCTGCATCGCCCGCCGGCCGACGCCGATCTCGAGGCCCTGCAATCCGGCCACCATCCGGCGCAACGGCGGCTGGCGCTGGAGGAAATGCTTGCGCACCAGTTGAGCCTGCGCCGCCAGCGCATCGCCATGCAGAAGCACGCTGCGGTGAAGCTGGGAGCTTCCGTGCGACTGGCCGAGCGGTTGCGCGCGTCGTTGCCGTTCGCGCTCACCGCGGCGCAGGACCGCGTGTTCGCCGAAGTGCGCGACGATCTCGCGCAACCGCATCCGATGCTGCGGCTGGTGCAGGGCGACGTCGGCAGCGGCAAGACCGTGGTCGCGGCGCTGGCCGCGCTGCTGGCGATCGACGGCGGACACCAGGCCGCGCTGATGGCGCCCACCGAATTGCTGGCCGAGCAGCACTACAACACGCTGCGTGCGTGGCTCGAGCCGCTCGATATCCATGTCGCCTGGCTCGCCGGCAAGGTCGGCGGCAAGGCGCGCGCCGCGGTGCTGCAGGCGATTGCCAATGGCGAAGCAAGGCTGGTGGTCGGCACGCATGCATTGATGCAGGAAGGCATCGTCTTCCACGATCTCGCGCTGGCGATCGTCGACGAGCAGCATCGCTTCGGCGTGCAGCAGCGCCTGGCCTTGCGCGACAAGGGAAGGGCGGGCGAAGACGATGCTTCGTCGCGCGTACCGCACCAGCTGGTGATGACCGCGACGCCGATCCCGCGCACGCTGGCGATGGCGGCCTACGCCGACCTCGATGTTTCGGTGATCGACGAATTGCCGCCGGGACGCACGCCGGTGCAGACCATCGTGCTGACTTCCGAACGCCGCCCCGAACTGGTCGAGCGCATCCGCGCCGCCTGCGCCGAAGGGCGCCAGGCCTACTGGGTGTGCACGCTGATCGACGAATCCGACGAAGTGATCGCGCAGGCCGCGCAGGGCACCTACGAAGCCCTGGTCGCGCAGTTGCCGGAACTGCGCATCGGTCTCGTCCACGGGCGCATGGCCGCGCGCGACAAGCAGGCGGCCATGCTCGACTTCAAGGCCGGCAGGATCGACCTGCTGGTGGCGACGACGGTGATCGAAGTCGGCGTCGACGTGCCCAATGCCTCGCTGATGATCATCGAGAACGCCGAGCGCCTCGGCCTCGCGCAGCTGCACCAGTTGCGCGGGCGGGTAGGGCGTGGCGCCACCGCATCGGCCTGCGTGCTGATGTACCAGTCGCCGCTCGGCCAAATTGCCCGGCAACGGCTGGAGACCATGCGCGAGACCAGCGACGGTTTCCGCATCGCCGAAAAGGACCTGGAATTGCGCGGTCCGGGCGAATTGCTCGGCACGCGCCAGACCGGACTCGCCGCGTTCCGCATCGCCGATCTCGCCCGCGACGCCGACCTGCTGCCGCAGGTGCAGCGGATCGCCGGGCATTTGCTGAAGGAGGATGCCGCCTGCGCCGAACGCATCGTCCAGCGCTGGGTGGGCGGGGCCGCGCGCTACGCCTCGGCCTGATTCATTTCCGCCGCGCCGGCGGCGCGCCGCAGTAGATCCCGTGCAGGGTCTCGATGATGGCGTGGGCCGGCCCGTCGGCCAGCGAATAGTAGATCGTCTGCGCCTCGCGCCGGGTCTCGACCAGGCCATCCTCGCGCAGCACCGCCAGGTGCTGCGACAGCGCCGACTGGCTGAGGTCGACGCGTGCGTTGAGTTCGCCGACCGAGCGTTCGCCCTCGACGAGCAGGCACAGCATCATCAACCGCTTGTCGTTGGCGAGGGCGCGCAGCAATCGCGCGGCTTCGCCGGAGTGCGTTCGCATGGCCTCCGGATCCATGGCGATTGCGGGGGTGCGACGGGGTTTGCTCATGCCTTCAAAATATCAGTTGACACTAATATAAGCAATACCTAATATGAACGCAATTGCCGGAGACGGCGGGTCACGAGGGTGTTGGAATGGCCAGGATCGTGGTGGTGGGAGCAGGGTTGGGCGGGATGAGCGCGGCGTACGAGTTGCGCGACACGCTCGGCAAGGGGCATGACATCGTGCTGGTGGGCAAGGGGGCGACGTTCGGCTTCACGCCGTCCAATCCCTGGCTGGCGGTCGGCTGGCGCAAGCAGGAGGAAATCACCCTGCCGGTGGCGGAATATGTCGGTCGCCATGGCATCGTCTTCAATGGCGATGGCGTGGAGGAAATCGACGCCGCCAACGATGCCGTCGTGACCGGCAAGGGCGAGCGCATCGGCTACGACTACCTGCTGGTATGCACCGGCCCGAAGCTGGCCTTCGAGGAAGTGCCGGGCTCCGGCCCGGAAGGTGGCTGGACGCAATCGATCTGCACCACGACGCATGCGGCGCACGCCTGGGATGCCTACCAGAAATTCCTCGACGATCCCGGCCCGGTGGTGATCGGGGCGGTGGCGGGGGCGAGCTGTTTCGGTCCCGCCTACGAGTTCGCGATGATCGTCGATGCCGACCTGCGCAAGCGCAAGCTGCGCGACAAGGTCCCGATGACCTTCGTCACCAGCGAGCCCTACATCGGCCACATGGGCCTGGGTGGCGTCGGCGATTCCAAGGGATTGATGGAGTCCGAGCTGCGCCAGCGCCACATCAAGTGGATCGCCAACAGCAAGGTCACTGAAGTGCGCGACGGCGGGATGACCGTGGTCGAACACGATGGCAAGGGCCAGCCCGGCGAATCGCACGAAGTGGCCTTCAAGTTTTCGATGCTCCTGCCGGCGTTCAAGGGCGTCGATGCGGTCGCCGCGGTCGATGGGCTGTGCAATCCGCGTGGTTTCGTCATCGTCGACAAGCACCAGCGCAGTCCGAAACATCCGAAGATCTTCGCTGCGGGCGTCTGCGTGGCGATCCCGCCGGTGGAAGCGACCCCGGTGGCGACCGGCGCGCCCAAGACCGGCTTCATGATCGAATCGATGGTGACCACCATCGTGCGCAACATCCAGGCCGAGCTGAAGGGCGAAACGCCGGACTACGAAGGCACCTGGAATGCGGTCTGCCTCGCCGACATGGGCGATACCGGCGCCGCGTTCGTCGCCTTGCCGCAGATTCCGCCGCGCAACGTGACCTGGACGAAGATCGGAAAGTGGGTGCATCTCGCCAAGCTCGGCTTCGAGAAGTACTTCCTCTACAAGATGCGCAACGGCACCAGCGAGCCGATCTACGAGAAATACATCCTCGGGCTGCTCGGCATCGAGCGCCTCAAGGACGTGAAGCGTTCCAGCTGATCCCCAACAAATCCAACGGAGAAAAGACATGACGATCGACCGTGCCGTGCAGGCCTTCGCCGGCGTGATGGTACTGGTCAGCGTGGCGCTGACCAAGTTCGTGCATCCCGGCTTCATCTGGCTCACCGTCTTTGTCGGTGCCAACCTGTTCCAGTCCGCGTTCACCGGCTTCTGCCCGGCGGCGATGGTGATGCGCAAGCTGGGCATCGGCAACGATTCCGCATCGTGCGGACGGACCTGACGGACATCGCCATGCGCAAGACGCGATGGTTGCCGCTGGCGGCCGCATTCCTCCTGCTGTCGGCCTGCGCCGACGACAAGCCGGTTGCAGTGCCGGCATTGCCGAAGGACCTTGCCACGTTCACGGTGGCGGCGGATGGCGCGCTGCCCGGGCGGGGCTGGGATGGCGTGGTCGAGGCCGTGCAGCGCGCCGATCTCGCCGCACAGACGGCGGGACGCGTGGCCGCGGTGAATGTCGATATCAATGACCGGGTCAAGGCGGGCGACGTGCTGGTGCGCATCACCGCGGTCGAGCAGGATGCCGGCGCCAATGCCGCGCGTGCGCAGTTGCGCGCGGCCGAGGCATCGTCTGCCGAGGCGGAGCAGAACTATCGCCGTTTCGCCGCATTGTCCGTCGCGCAGTACGTATCCAAGGCGCAGGTCGACCAGGCCCGTGCTACCCGTGATGCCGCCGTGGCGACGCGCAATGCCGCGGCCGCCAACCTCGCGCAGGCCGAGCGGCAGGCCAGCTATACCGTGGTGCGCGCGCCGTTCGATGGCGTGGTGGCGCGCCGCGACGTCGAGCCCGGCGAAACCATCGCACCCGGCATGCCACTGGCAAGCGTGCACGCGCCGGACGCATTGCGGATCGAAGTGGCGGTGCCGCAGACGCGCGCCGAAGCCATCCGGCGCGACCCCGCGGCGCAGGTGCTGCTGGCCGATGGACGCAAGCTCGTGCCCGCGGAAGTGATCGTGTTCCCGGCGGCGGACAGCACCAGCCACAGCGTGAACGTCCGCGTGAAGTTGCCACGCCTCGACCAGCCGCCGGCACCGGGCACCACCGCGAAGGTGATGTTCGCGGCGGATCGTGCCGACGCGGGCGGGGACGGCGGAACGCATGCCGGCGGCGTGCATGTCCCGGCATCCAGCATCGCCCAGCGCGGGGAATTGTCGGCGGTGTATGTCGTCGTCGATGGACGCCTGCTGTTGCGCCAGTTGCGGCTCGGTGCGCGCACTGGCGATGCGGTCGAAGTGATTTCCGGATTGCAGGCCGGCGACGTGGTTGCGCGCGATCCGGTCGCCGCCGTGGAAGCGATCGCCGCGCAGCGCAGGACGGCGGGGACGCCTCGTGACTGAGCGGCGCCTCGGCATTTCCGGACGATTGGCGGCCGCGTTCCAGTCGAATCCGCTCACGCCGATCCTCGCGGTGATGGGCCTGCTGCTGGGCCTGCTGGCGGTCGCGATCACGCCGCGCGAAGAGGAACCGCAGATCGACGTGACGATGGCGAACGTGATCGTCCCGTTCGACGGCGCGAGTTCCCGCGACGTCGAGCAGTGGGTGGCCACGCCGCTGGAACAGAAACTGTCCGAGATCGAGGGCGTCAAGCACGTCTATTCGATCAGCCGTCCCGGCGTCGCGATCCTCACCGTGGAATACGATGTCGGCGTGCAGCGCCAGCCGGCACTGGTGCGTCTCTACAACCAGGTGTTCTCGAACGCCGATTTCCTGCCGCAACGGGCCGGCGTCGGCCAGCCCATCGTCAAGCCGAAAGGCATCGACGACGTGCCGGTGATGGCGCTCACCCTGTGGAGCGACGATCCGCACGCCGATTCCAGCGCGCTGGCCGAAGTGGCGCATTCGCTGGAGGCCGACCTCAAGCGCATTCCCGGCACTCGCGACATCTACACCATCGGCGCACCGGAACGCAGCGTGCTGGTGACGCTGGATGCGGCGAAGCTTGCCGCCTACGGCATGGGCATCAACGACCTCTCGCAGGCGTTGCAGGCCGCGAACGTGGTGCACCAGGCCGGCGTCCGCGTGGATGCCGGCAAGGGCGCGGTGCCGGTGACCGCCGGCGCCTGGCTTGCAAGCGCCGACGATGTCGCCGGACTTGTCATCGGCAGTCGCGACGGCAAGCCGCTGCTGCTCTCGGATGTCGCGACGATCGAGGCGCGCGGCGATCTCGCCACGAGCCATGTCTGGTACGGCGCGCCGGCCAATCGCGCGGGCCCGCGCGCCGGCGTCGCCCCGGCCGTGACGATTGCGATCGCCAAGAAGCCTGGCAGCAATGCCTCCGACATTACCAATGCGATCACGCAACGCATCGGGCAGCTCAAGGGCCAGCTCATTCCGGCGAACGTGCACGTCAGCGTCACCCGCGACTATGGCGCCACCGCCAGCGACAAGGCGCAGAAGCTGATCCGCAAACTCGTGTTCGCCACTGCCAGCGTGGTGCTGCTGGTGCTGTTCGCGCTCGGCTGGCGCGAGGCTATCGTGGTCGGCAGCGCGGTGGTCCTGACCCTGGCGGTCACGCTGTTCGCGTCGCGGGTCATGGGCTTCACCCTCAATCGCGTCTCGCTGTTCGCCCTGATCTTTTCGATCGGCATCCTCGTCGACGACGCCATCGTGGTGGTGGAGAACATCCATCGCCACATGGCCCGCGACGGCAAGTCGTTGCGCGATGCCATTCCCCCGGCGGTGGACGAAGTGGGCGGGCCGACCATCCTCGCCACCTTCACCGTGATCGCCGCGCTGATGCCGATGGCCTTCGTGTCCGGGCTGATGGGGCCGTACATGCGGCCGATCCCGATCAACGCCTCGGTCGGCATGCTGCTGTCGCTCGCGATCGCGCTGATCGTCACGCCGTGGCTGTCGCTGAAGTTGCTGCGTCGCCACGGCCACGAGGGCTCGGCCGATTCCGCGCACGAGGAAAAGCAGGCGGGCTGGCTGCATCGTCTGTTCCATCGTGTGATGTCGCCGTTCCTGATCGGCGATGGCGCGGCAAGGAAGCGTGGTCTGCTGTTCGTCGCGATCGCGGTGCTGGTGCTGCTTGCCGCGTCGCTGGCGATGTTCGAGCTGGTCGTGCTGAAGATGCTGCCGCTGGACAACAAGTCGGAAGTACAGGTCGTGGTGGACATGCCGGAGGGCAGCACGCTCGAGCGCACCAATGCCTTGCTGGCCGAACTCGCGGCGAAAGTCGACGGCGTGCCGGAAGTGCTGGATTACCAGGGCTATGCCGGCACCGCCGCGCCGATCAACTTCAACGGGCTCGTGCGGCAATATTTCCTGCGCAGTGGCGCCAACGTCGGCGACCTGCAGGTGAATCTGGTCGACAAGCACCAGCGCGCGCGCCAGAGCCACGAGATCGCGCTGGCGATGCGTCCGATGCTGGCGAAGATCGGCGAGAAATACGGTGCGTCGGTCAAGGTGGTGGAAGTGCCGCCGGGACCGCCGGTGCTGTCGCCCCTGGTCGCGGAAGTGTACGGTCCGGATTACGCCGGACAGCGCAGAATCGCCCTCGCGCTGGCGAGCGAACGCTTCGCGAAGACCGCCGGCATCGTCGACATCGACACCAGCGTCGAAGCCGACGCCCCGCGCGAACAGATCGTCGTGGATCGCGAACGCGCCGCGCGCCTGGGCGTCGCGCAATCCGCCGTCGCCGATGCCATCGCGGCGGGCGTGGCGGGCCTGGATGCCACCTACGTGCATGACGGCGCATCGAAATATCCGCGCCCGGTGCGCCTGCGCCTGCCGGCGCAGGATCAGGCGACATTGGCGTCGCTGCTGGCATTGAAGGTCCGTGGTGGCCAGGGGCAGCTGGTGCCGTTGTCGGAACTCGTGCGGGTCGAACAGGCGCGCTGGGACGGCGCCATCCAGCACAAGGACGGCTTGCCGGTGGTCTACGTCACCGCCGACGAGGCCGGCAAGCTCGACAGTCCGCTATACGGGATGTTCGCCATCGTCGGCCAGTTGAACGATGGCACGGTGGCCGGGCAACACCTCGCGCAGACCTACATCCGCCAGCCTGCCGATACCAGCAGTTACGCGGTGAAGTGGGATGGCGAGTGGCAGATCACCTACGAGACTTTCCGCGACATGGGCATCGCCTATGCCGCCGGAATGGTGCTGATCTACCTGCTGGTGGTGGCGCAGTTCCGCAGCTACCTGGTGCCGTTGGTGATCATGGCGCCGATCCCGCTGACGGTCATCGGCGTCATGCCCGGCCACGCCTTGCTCGGCAAGCAGTTCACCGCCACCAGCATGATCGGCATGATCGCGCTGGCCGGGATCATCGTCCGCAACTCCATCCTGCTGGTGGATTTCATCAACCAGGAAACCGCACGCGGCGTCCCGCTGGTCGATGCGGTGATCGATGCCTGCGCGGTGCGTGCCAAGCCGATCGTGCTCACCGGCCTCGCGGCGATGCTGGGTGCGTTCTTCATCCTCGACGACCCGATCTTCAACGGCCTGGCCATTTCGCTGATCTTCGGCATCTTCGTCAGCACGCTGCTCACGCTGGTGGTGATCCCGCTGTTGTATTTCGTCCTCAAGCGGCGCGGAGCGCCCACCTGAACCGGAAACCGCCATGAGCCAGTCCTATCCCGATTTGATCGACGACCTCAATGCCGCCATCTCGACTCTGCGCGCTGGTGCGCCCGAGCCGATGCGGGCGTTCTCCGGGTTGGCGCGCGAAGCGCTCAAGCCGGGGGCGATGGATGTCAAGACCAAGGAGCTGGTCGCCACCGCGATCGCCGTGGCCGTGCGCTGCGATGGTTGCATCGGCTTCCATGCCAAGGCGGCGATCCGGGCCGGTGCCAGTCGCGAGGAGTTGCTGGAGACGCTGTCGATGGCGATCTACATGGGCGCCGGTCCGTCGATGATCTACGCCGCCGAAGCATTGCGGGCATTCGACGAGCTGTCGCCATCCGCGGCCTAGCAGGACAGCAGGATCGCCGGTAGCACGAACGCCAACGGCCACAGCAGCCATGGGGAGAACAGCCGGCGGATCCATCGCGCCCTGAAGCGGAAGCCGCTGCCATGCACGAACAGGCCGCAGGCGACCAGCAGCACCAGCGCCGCGGCACCATGTTCGGCGGCAGTCAGTTCACGGCCACGCGCGGCTGGGATGAACAGCAGGCCGAGCGCCAGCGCGCCACCGAACAGCAGCGACAACAGGCGCGCCGCCAACTCAGGGCTGCTCGAAGGGCGTCTTGTGCCCGCGCGCCTGGTCGCTGTGCACCTCGTACCACATGGCGTTGAGGATGGCGAATGCGGCCGCGAACGCGATGCCGAGGATCCATGCGAAGTACCACATCAGTAAACGTCTCCTTTTTGCATCTGTTCCTCGATGTGCGCGCGCGTCACCTTGCCGCGCATCACCCGGAACGCCCAGGTGCTGTATGCAAGCACGATGGGCAGGAACAGCGCGGTACAGAACAGCATGATGCCAAGCGTGCGCTGGCTGGACGAAGCATCCCAGATCGTCAACCCGTGGGATGGGTTGGTGGACGAGGGCATCAGGAACGGGAACAGGGCGATGCCCGCGGTCAGGATGATGCAGGCAACGGCGACGCAACTGGCGATGAAGCCCAGCGCGCGGTTGCGCAGGATCGCCACCATCAGCAAGGCCAGCAGGGCGCCTCCCGGTACCAGCCACAGCAGCGGATGCGCCTTCTGGTTGGCCAGCCATGCGCCGGCCTCGATCGCGACCTGCTTGCCGATGGGGTTGGATGCGGCATCGGCCGTGATCGTGCTCGTGACGACATGCCCGGGCAGGACGGCCAGCCACGCGCCGGCGGCAACGAAGGCCAGCGCAGTGGCGATCGCGGCCACGCGCGCGACCATGCGCGACCTGTCGCCGACGATGCCGTCGATCTTCATCGCGCCGAACATGGAGCCATGCATCACCAGCATCGCCAGGCTGACCACTCCGCCCAGCAGCGCGAATGGATGGAACAGCCCGAGGAAGCTGCCGTCGTATACCGGGCGCAGGGTGTCGGTGAAGTGGAACGGTGCACCGAGGAACAGGTTTCCGAAAGCCACTCCGAACACCAGCGACGGCACCACGCCCGAGACTGTCAGTGCCCAGTCCCACAGGTTGCGCCAAGCCGCGTTTGCGACCTTGTTGCGGTAGTTGAAGCCGACCGGCCGCAGGATCAGCGCCAGCAGTACCAGCAACATCGCGAAATAGAAGCCCGAGAACGAGGTTGCGTAGAGCACCGGCCATGCGGCGAATACCGCGCCGCCGCCGAGGACGAACCACACCTGGTGGCCTTCCCAGTGGGGTTCGATGGCATCCAGGGCCATCTGCCGCTCGATGTCGTCGCGGGTGATGAAACGGTAGATCGCACCCAGGCCGAGGTCGTAACCGTCGGTGATGGCGAAGCCGATCAGCAACACGCCAAGCAGCAGCCACCAGATCTCGCGCAAGGTCCCGTAATCAAACATGGCCGTTCTCCCTGGAGTCCGTCGCGGGCATTCCTTCGTGGTGCGCCGATCGCGCGTCCGGCAGCGGCCAGATCCTCAAGCCATCGGGGCCCGCCTTGGCCATCCTGCGCATCAGGTACACGTCGAAGACCGCCAGCGTGGTGTACAGCACCACGAATCCGATGATGCTTCCGGTCACCTGCCCGGCACTGGTGGACGAGACGCCCATGAAGGTCGGCAGCACGCCGTCGATGGCCCATGGCTGGCGGCCGTACTCGGCCACGACCCAGCCCAGTTCCGACGAGATCCAAGGCAGCGGCAGGCTGCATAGCGCGATGCGCAGGAACCATTTGTGCTCGAGCTTGCGTTTGCTGGCGAGCAGGAACGCCCATGCGAACAGCGCGATGAAGAAGAATCCCAACATGACCATGATGCGGAACGAGAAGAACAGCACCGGCACATTCGGCACGGTGTCCCAGGCGGCGCGATCGACCACGGTTTCGTCGGCCTTGGCCGGGTCGTCGACATACTTCAGCGTGAGCAGGCCGAAGCCGAGGTCCTCGCGCTTGGCGAGGAACGCCTGCTGCTTCACCGGGTTTTCGGGATCGGCGCGTACCACAGCCAACGCGCCATAGGCGGCAATGCCATTGCGGACACGCTGCTTGTTCGCCGCCACCAGTTCATGGATGCCGGGCACTTGCTCGTCGATGGAGCGCGTGGCGATCAGGCCCAGGGCCCAGGGGATCCGGACTGCGCTCCTGGTTTCGCGTTCCTGCATGCTCGGCAGGCCGAACAGGGTGAACGAAGCGGGTGCAGGCATCGTGTGCCATTCGGCCTCGATCGCCGACACCTTCATCTTCTGGTTCTCGGATGCGGTGTAGCCGCTTTCATCGCCAAGCACCACCACCGACAGCGCGGCGGCCAGCCCGAAGCTGGCGGCCACGGTCATCGACCGCTTGGCGAATTGCAGGTTGCGTCCACGCAGCAGGTAGTAGGCGCTGATCGCCAGCACGAATATCGCCCCGGTCACGTAGCCGGCGCTGACCGTATGCACGAACTTCGATTGCGCCACGGGATTGAACAGCACCGCGGCGAAATCCGTCACCTCCATGCGCATGGTCCGGAAATTGAACTCCGCGCCGACCGGATATTGCATCCATCCGTTGGCAATCAGGATCCAGAGCGCCGAGAAGTTCGCGCCCAGGGCCATCAGCCAGGTGATGATCATGTGCTGCAGCCGGCTCATGCGATCCCAGCCCATGAAGAACAAGCCGACGAAGGTGCTTTCGAGGAAGAAGGCCATCAGGCCCTCGATCGCCAGCGGTGCGCCGAAGATGTCGCCGACATAGTGCGAGTAGTACGCCCAGTTGGTGCCGAACTGGAACTCCATGGTGATGCCGGTGGCCACGCCCATGGCGAAGTTGATGCCGAAAAGCACGCCCCAGAACTTCACCATCTGCTTCCAGATGATGCGCCCGGTCATCACGTACACGCTCTCCATGATCGCCAGCAACAGCGCCAGGCCCAGCGTCAGTGGCACGAACAGGAAATGGTAGAGCGCGGTGATTGCAAACTGGAGCCGCGAAAGGTCGACGACGTGCAGGTCGGGCATGGCGGGTTACCTTGGTGGAAGCGGGATGTGCATGCGGAGGGCTTCGGCATCGGCATCGATGGCGGGGCGATGGGCCGGCGCGAAAAACATGCCGTAGAGCAGGGCCAGCAGGACCAGCTTCGCCGCCAGTGCCCAACCCAGGTGGCGGACAGTCCTGCGCTGGAGTTTCACGGCCATTTTAATATTAGACAATTCTAAATTATCTGCGCTGATTGTAATCCCGAATAACGGGGAGGAGGGCATAATGTTTTGATGAATGCACCTCGCATCCCGCTCCTCATCGACACCGATCCCGGCGTCGACGACGCCCTCGCCATCCTGATGGCCCTGAATTCGCCCGATCACGACGTCGTCGGATTGAGCATCGCCGCCGGCAACGTCGGCCTCGACCACACGGTGCGCAATGCGCTCAAGCTGTGCGAAGTCGCCGGGCGCGACGACGTGCCGGTGTTCGCCGGCGCGCCGAAGCCGCTGCTGCACCATTCCGACGATGCCGCCGCCGTCCATGGCCAGGACGGTTTCGGCGACACCGGTTTCTCGCCGGCGCGGCGCCAGGCCGATGCCGAACACGCAGCACTCGCGATCATCCGCCTGTCGCACGAACATGCCGGCCGCCTGATGATCGTCGCGCTGGCGCCGCTGACCAACGTCGCGCTGGCGCTCAAGCTCGACCCGACGCTGCCGCAGCGGGTGGCGCGGCTGGTGGTGATGGGGGGCGCGGTGACCGGCCACGGCAACATCACCCCGGTCGGCGAGTTCAATACCTGGTTCGATCCCGAGGCCGCCCACATCGTCTTCGAGGCCTTCCCGCAGTTCGATCTCTGCGACTGGGAGGCGAACCTGCGCCATGGCTTCCCGCACGAGGCGATGGACCAGTGGCTGCAGGTCGATTCGCCGCGTGCCCGCTTCTACGACGCCATCTCCGCCCATACCCGGCGCTGGTCGCGCGAGAAGCGCGGTTCCTGCTGGCATTCCGCCGACGGCTACGCCATGGCCTGCGCCCTGGCCCCGGAAGGCATCCGGGAGGCGGAATCGCGGCCGCTGGCGGTCCAGCTGGGGCTGGGCCCGGCCCGTGGCCTGAGCATCGTCGACTGGCTGCGGATGACCGGCCGTCCGGACAACGCCCGGATCGTCCAGACCTATGACGGCGAGCGCTACCAGGCCATGATCCGGGCGGCGCTGGCGGCCAGTTGACCGGGTCGGGATGAGCCGCTATCATGGCCGGCTCATTCCCGTAACCAGTACTCGGTGCCGCCATGAAGGCCGATCTTCACCCCAACTACCGCGAAGTCGTCTTCCAGGACGTCACCTCCGACTTCAAGTTCCTGACCCGCTCGACGATGGCGACCAAGGAAACGATCAAGTGGGAAGACGGCAACGAGTATCCGTTGATCAAGGTCGAAATCTCCTCGGCCACGCATCCGTTCTACACCGGCCAGAACAAGGTCATGGACACCAGCGGACGCATCGACAAGTTCAAGAAGCGCTATGCCAAGTAAGGCAGCCAGGTAATACTTTGGTCGAAGCAGGCGCGCGACGAAGATCGCGCGCACGCCGATCATCATGCAAACGGCCGCCCTGTGCGGCCGTTTCGCATATCCGGGGACGTGATCCGGAGCGCCGCCGACTCCATGCGCAGGTGAATGTTCAAACGGTCGTTGTGCGATAATTGACGCATCGCAAAAACCGGTTTCGGCACGCGCATCCGCGCCCTTCGCGACCGGCAACGAACTGGAGAATCACGCCGTGACCGAAGCCAAGACCGCGACGCTGACCGTCGCCGACAAGAGCAGCACCCTGCCGGTGATCAAACCGGTGTTGGGCCAGGACTGCATCGACATCAGCAAGCTGCCGAAGGACACCGGCTGCTTCACTTACGACAACGGATTCACCGCGACGGCGTCGTGCAAGTCGGCCATCACCTACATCGACGGCGACGCCGGCGTGCTGATGTACCGCGGCTACCCGATCGAGCA
>JAFEBZ010000106.1 GCA_018242405.1 Pseudomonadota bacterium
ATGTGGAAAGCCCGCTGAGCTACCCGATCACCGTAACAGGCAGCAACCCGTACGGGGACATGTACGCTATCGCCTACTTTGATTGGAACCAGGACGGCATATTCGAGGATGCACAACAGATCGGCGGCAATGTGACCGCCAACCCTGCGGTGTTCACCGGCACCATCAACATTTCGGCGGCTGCGTTGGCCGGCAATGCGCGCATGCGCGTGGTGACCAGCTATTCAGAGCTTCCGGCAAGCGCCTGTTCCGGCCCCACCTACGGCGGCCAAACGGAGGACTACCTGCTGAACGTAACCCCCGCCACCTGCATTCCGCCTTCCGCTACCACCTTTGCCATCACCAACATTGGTGCGCATAGCGCCAACCTGGCCTGGGGCGCAAGCACCGGCGGCAACATTGTGGGCTACGCTTGGGAAGTGCGCAGCAGCGGCACACCCGGCACCCCGGGCGCCGCAGCTAACGGCACCACCGCGCCGGGCACCACCACGGCTACTGCTACTGGCCTTACCGCCAATACCACCTACACGCTTTACGTGCGCAGCGATTGCGGTGCCGTGGATGGCCAAAGTGTGTGGATGAGCAAGGCCTTCACCACGGAATTGGGTTGCGGCAGCACCTGGGTAAGCCCGGGGGGAGCCGCCAACCTGAGTGATGTGCAGTTCACGCAAACCCACACGGTTTGCCCGGACAATGCCGGAGACAAGGTGACGGTGAACTTCACCACGTGGAACGGCCTGCGCTGGAACGCTCCGAACGCCTCACGCATGTACATCTTTGACGGCAACAGCACCGCCGCGCCCATGGTGGCCGGTGGCAACGGCCCGGCCTACAGCGGCAGCGAATGGACGATCCCCGCAGGCGGCTGGACCTCCACCAACACCGCGAACAAGCCACCCATGTACACCTCCACCGCGGCCAATGGTTGCCTCACATTACAGGTGTATTCCGCTGGTGTTTGGACCGGCGGAATGGGATGGAGCGCCGACCTCACCTGCGCCCCGCCGCCCACCTGCTTTGCGCCCACCAACCTCACCGTTACCAGCACCACCGTACACGGAGCCAGCTTTAGCTGGAACGCCGGTGCCTCGCCCAACGTGGAATACAAGGTAGTGGCTGGCGGCAGCCCTGCAAGTGCAGCGGCCATTACTAGCGGCACCAGCGCTACCGGCAGCGCCACCACCGCGGCCGTGCTTACCGCCAACACGCTCTACACGGCGTACTTCCGCGGCAACTGCGGCGGCGGCGACCTCAGCGCATGGAGCACCGCAGGCCTGAACTTCACCACCAAGGTGGGTTGCGGCGGACCGTACAACATCTTCTACCGCCCCTCCGGCAACGTGGCTCCGTTTGATTCGGTGATGACCATCTGCCCGGACAACGCCGGTGACGTGGTGACCTACACCGTGGGTACTCCTTTCAGCTTGGGCACAGTGTACCAAGGCACCGCATTTTACGTGTACAACGGACCGAACACAAGCGCTGAACTGTTCAACTCGGGCGCTGCGGGCTTTACCGTGGGTGCCAACTCCATCCCGGCGGGAGGCTTCTACGGTTCCACCGCACCTGGGCCGTTCACCAGCTCACACGCCAGTGGATGCCTCACCTTGCGCTTCCGCTCGGTCTCAATCGACACCTACTACAACAAGCCTGTGAAGGGGACCGTTTCCTGCGCGGCCGCACCTGCCTGCAGCACGCCGAACGCGGTAACCTTCTCCGCCATCGGCGGCACCTCCGCCACGGTGAGCTGGGGCAACACCACGCAGCCCTGCATCATTGAGTACGGACCGGCGAACCTTACACCCGGCACCGGCGCCACTGCCGGCACCGGTGGCACCATCGCTTCCTCCAACGCCACATCGCCCTTCGTCATCAGCGGACTGAGCCCCACCACCACCTATAGCGTGTTCGTGCGCCAGATCTGCAGCGGCCCCAGCTACTCGGCAAACAGCTTCCGCGCCAGCTTCACCACCAGCATGGACTGCTCCACCGCACAGCTGATCAGCTGCGGCGTGCTGAACGCCGATGATAATGCGCCTCCAGCCTATGACAACGGCAACGCCGCCTACAACGGTGACAAGTACACCGGCGCGGCCAGCTGCTTCAGCGGAGGAGCTTCTGACGGCAACGGCCCCGAGCGCCTGTACCGCTTTACGGCCACCCAAGCGGGTACCTACGGCGTAATTGCCGGCATTTCGGACATCGGCGGCACCACCAAGGTGAGCTATGTGATGACCTCCGTGGCCAACGGCTGCGCGGCCAGCGCCTTCACCTGCGTGGGCAGCGTGCCTTCCAACGCGGGCGGCATCCTCTCCTTCAACGTGCCTGCCGCAGGTGACTACTACCTGATGAGCGATGCCAACTACGCAGTGCACAAGCGGCCCTTCACCCTGGGCTGCCCGGGCATCCCCAGCTGCGTGGCCAACCCCACCAACCCGGCCAATGGCACCACCATGGCCGTGAACACCAACAACATCGCCTTTACCTGGCCCGCCGTGTTCGGTGCTACTGGCTATGACATCTACTGGAACGGCTCGGCCACTCCGCTGACCACCGTGCCCACCAACTCCATCACCCCCAACGGCTACACCACCGCCGCCGTAAAGGCATTGGTGGGCCTTGGCAACCCGGTGAGCTGGCGCGCTGTGCCCAAGAACAGCTTCGGCACCGCCACCTGCCCCACCAACTGGAACTTCCGCGTGGGCGGCAACGGGGCGGCAAATGCCATCCCGCTGACCAATGGCGTGGCCAATTCCGGGACGCGCCGTACGGCAAATGGATACACCAACCTGTTCAGCAGCACCGTGAACTACTACAACTATTATGGAAACCCCACCACGGGGAACTTCACGGGCAATGACTCCTGGTACAAGTTCACCGCCAGCACCTGTGCCACCAGCGTTAACCTGAACCTCTGCAGTACGGGCAGCCTTGCGGGCAATGGCGACAACATCGCCATGATCCTGGTGCGCGCCTCCGACATGACGCAGGTGGGCGTGGCGGAATATGCCGATAACCTGATCGCACCGGCCTGCCTGCAGCACAAGACCTACAACCCGGTAACGGATGACTTCGATTATTCCGTGCCGAACTACACCGTAACGGCCGGCGAGACCTACTACGTGATCATGGACGGCTACGCGTCGCAGAACGACTTCACCATCACCTACACCGAAGTGCTGGACCCCACGGACAGCGACGGCGACGGCATCCCCGATTGCGCGGACAGCTGCCCCTTCCTGCCCGGCCAGGAGGGCGATCCCTGCACGCCGAGCTCCGGCTTTGCCGTAGGCCAGATCATCAACTGTGAGTGCGTGGACGGCAACATGGCCGTGGTGAAGATCACCACCGATGCCAACCCTGCGCAGATCAGCTGGGAGGTAACCGACCCGAGCGGCGCCACCGTGCTGGCGCAAGGCACCCCCAGTGCCGCCAACACCACGGTGAGCTCCACCGTGTTCCTCGCCGGCAGCTGCTACGGCTTCAAGCTGATGGACAGCTTCGGCGACGGCATTGCCAACGGCGGATGGGAGCTGCGCACCACCACCGGCGGCCTCATCCTGAAGGACAGCTTCAGCAACGGCAGCGTGAGTC
>JAFEBZ010000107.1 GCA_018242405.1 Pseudomonadota bacterium
AACGGCGTGGTCCTGCACCCGGGTGCGTTGCAGAAGGAAATCGCCGAGCTGGAAGGCAACGGCGTCGAAGTGCGCAGCCGCCTGAAGATCTCGCCGGCGACGCCGCTGATCATGCCGTACCACATCGCCCTCGACCAGGCGCGCGAGAAGGCCGCCGGCAAGTCGGCGATCGGCACCACCGGTCGCGGCATCGGCCCGGCCTACGAGGACAAGGTGGCGCGTCGCGGCATCCGCATCGCCGATCTCCACTATCCCGACGAACTGGCCGAGAAGCTGCGCACCGCACTCGACTACCACAACTTCGTGCTGACGAATTACCTGAAGGTCGATGCCGTCGATTTCCAGAAGACGCTGGACGAGGCGCTGGCCTTCGGCGAATACGTCGAACCGATGAAGGCCGACGTCGCCGGCATCCTCCATGACCTGCGCAAGCAGGGCCGCAAGGTGCTGTTCGAAGGCGCGCAGGGTTCGCTGCTCGACATCGACCACGGCACCTATCCCTACGTCACCTCGAGCAACACCACGGTCGGCGGCGCCTATGCAGGCACCGGCGTCGGCGCAAACGCGATCGACTACGTACTCGGCATCGCCAAGGCGTATGCCACCCGCGTCGGCGGCGGCCCGTTCCCGACCGAGCTGCACGACGACATCGGCCAGGGCATCCGCGATCGCGGCCAGGAATATGGCGCGACCACCGGCCGTCCGCGTCGCTGCGGCTGGATGGACATCGTCGCGCTTAAGCGTGCGGTCGACATCAACGGCATCACCGGTCTGTGCATCACCAAGCTCGACATCCTCGACGGGATGGAAACGCTGAAGATGTGCATCGCCTACGAATATCGCGGCAAGCGCAGCGAATACGCGCCGCTCGATGCCAAGGGTTGGGAAGAGTGCACGCCGGTCTACCTGGAGTTCCCGGGTTGGAGCGAATCCACCGCCGGCATCACCGAATGGGACAAGCTGCCGCCGGCCGCGCGCGCCTACCTGCGTGCGCTGGAAGAGTTGGCCGGCTGCCCGCTGGCGATCGTTTCGACCGGCCCCGACCGCGACGCCAACATCATCCTGCAGGATCCGTTCGCCTGAATGGGTGAACTTGCCGCCGGAGCATGACTTCCGGCGGTGGGCGATGAATGCGGACGCGCCCAGACTTGACGGTTTCCAACCCACGGAACCGGAGCGTCCATGTACCGCATTCTCAGCCTCGCCATTGCCGCCGCGCTTGCGGGGCAAGCGCACGCCGCCACCAAGCCCGCGCAAGCGTCCGCGCTGCCGCGCATCGACACCACCACGACCACCCAGTTGCCGCGCAATGTCGTGCCGCAGCACTACACGGTGGAAGTGACGCCGCACGCGCAGAACATGAATTTCGACGGCGTGGTCTCGATCGATGTTGCCGTGGTCCAGGCAACCAGGACGATCACCCTCAATGCGATCGACATGACCTTCTCGCAGTCCAGCCTGAAGGGCATGGGCGGCACGCTGACGCCGCAGGTGAGCGTGGATGCGGCCAACCAGACCGCGACCTTCACCTTCGACAAGGAACTGAAGCCGGGTCGCTACGTGCTGTCGACGCACTACACCGGCAAGATCGGCACCCAGGCCGTCGGTATCTTCGCCCTCGACTACGACACCAAGGCCGGCAAGAAGCGCGCGCTGTACACGCAGTTCGAGAATTCGGACGCCCGCCGCTTCATCCCGAGCTGGGACGAGCCGAACTACAAGGCGGTGTTCGACCTCACCGCCGTGGTGCCGAAGGACGAGATGGCCGTCAGCAACATGCCAGTCAAGTCGAGCAAGGACGCCGGCAACGGCATGAAGCGCGTGACCTTCGGCACCTCGCCGAAGATGTCGACCTACCTGCTGTTCTTCGGGCTCGGTGATTTCGAGCGCCGCACGACCAAGGCCGCCGGCGGCACCGAGATCGGCGTGATCGCGCAGAAGGGCATGGTCTCGCAGGCCGATTTCGCGCTGGAATCCGGTGCCAAGATCATCGACGAATACAACGACTACTTCGGCGTGAAGTATCCGCTGCCGAAGCTCGACAACATCGCCGCACCGGGCCAGAGCCAGTTCTTCAGCGCGATGGAAAACTGGGGCGCGATCTTCACCTTCGAATACGCACTGTTGCTCGATCCCAAGGTGTCGACCGAAGGCAACAAGATCGGCGTGTTCAGCACCGATGCGCATGAAATGGCGCACCAGTGGTTCGGCGACCTGGTGACGATGCGCTGGTGGGATGACCTGTGGTTGAACGAAGGTTTCGCTTCGTGGATGGAAGGTCGCACCACCGCCAAGTTGCACCCGGAGTGGGAAACCGCGATCAGCGCGGTCGGCGTGCGCGAAGCGGCGATGGGCCGTGATGCGATCGCGACCACGCACCCGGTGGTGCAGCACGTGGCGACGGTGGAACAGGCCAGCCAGGCCTTCGACACCATCACCTATTCCAAGGGCGAGTCGGTGATCCACATGCTGGAGAACTACCTCGGCGAGAACGCGTGGCGCGCCGGCGTGCGTCGCTA
>JAFEBZ010000108.1 GCA_018242405.1 Pseudomonadota bacterium
CTGCAATTTGGGACGTTGCAGTCGGGCGGCGATATCGTGACCACCAGCCAGCGCGCCGGCATCACCGGCACGCAGGCGACGGCGGCAGGTTCGATCGCCTTGAATGCCGCGACCGACGTCAAGGCCACCACGCTGCAATCCGGTGGCGACACCAATGTGGTCGCAGGCGGCAACGTCGACATCGCAACGGCGGCGGTGGGCAAGAACCTGTCGCTGACGGCAGGTACCGATGCCCATCTGGGCCAGGGCAGTGTCGGTGGAACCAGCACCGTCACCGCCGGTCACGATCTCGCGATCGATGGCCTGAACGGCGACGGCACGCTGACCGCGAAGGCGAGCAACGACGCCACGCTCGGCAACGTCGTGTTGAGTGCTGGCGATGCAAATGTCGATGCCGGCGCGAACCTCGCGGTGAACACGCTGCAGGTGCAATCCGGCAATGCCGCGCTGACCTCGGGCCAGGCGATGACGCTGGGCAATGTCGCGGCCAGTGGTGACATATCGGCCACGGCAGGTGACGCCCTGCAATTTGGGGCGTTGCAGTCGGGTGGCGATATCGCGGCCACCAGCCAGCGCGCCGGCATCACCGGCACGCAGGCGACGGCAGCAGGTTCGATCGCGCTGGATGCGGCGACTGACGTGAAGGTGAATACGCTGAAATCCGGAGTCGATACCCGCATCAGCGCTGGTGGCGTGGTCGCGACGACAACGATCGATGCCGGCCACGATGCATATGTGCGTGCTGGTGGCAACGTCGACATGGTGTCGACGCATGCGGGCAATGCCATCGATGTCGACTCGGGCGGGAAGCTGACCATGGGCGATGCCACGGCTGGCCACTCGATCCTGCTCGCGGCAGAACAGATGACGTTCACCGATGCCCGCGCGCCCGATCTGATCAGCCTGTTGGCCCGCAATGGCAACATCACTGCGGCCAACCTGACCACGCGCGATGCCTATGTCGCTGCCAATGGCGATATCGCGCTGGCATCGGCCGACATCGGCAACCGCATCAACCTCCAGGCCAACAACGTCAGTGCCGCGGTCCGCCAGACCAGCAGCGGGCAACCGTTGTATTCGGTGCTGAGCGGTTATCGCGGGGCCGTCGCCAGGAACATCGTGGTGACACTTGATGCGCCGGACCAGTGGATGATCGATCGGCTGTCGTCGGTGTTCGCAAGACTCGGTACCACTGCGCCGCGCGTCGACATCGAATCCGGCCACATCGAACGCAAGATGGATCTCGATACCGCGCAGGTGAAGGTACGCATGGACCAGCAGGATCCGGCGCTGGTCAATGCCGATGTCCAGTTGATGCAGCCGAAGTACGATTTCCTGCTGCGCCAGGATGGCATCCACAGCTTCGGCGATGCCTTCGTGATCCGCTACGCCTACGGCCAGCAGATCGAAGTGCCGAACTATCTGGCCAGCCATGCCTGGGTCGCGCCGGATTACCTCGGCGAAAGCGCGCTGCGCTACAACGGCCGTCGCCTGCAGGAGCACACCGACTTCTACAAGGATGTGTTCGGTCGCACCATCGTTCCGGAGTGGTTGTTCTGGAGCGGAGACGACCTCGTGACCCCCGCGCCGCAAGGCGGCGTCAACATCCTTTCGAAGAACTGAACATGCCGTCGATCCTGCGTTCCGCGTCCCGTCCCCATCCGCGCCATGCCGGTGCGCTGGTCCTGCTGTGTTTCGCCGCCCCGGCGTTGGCGCAGCAGCAGTCCAGCACCTTGCAGTCCCCGGCGCAGCAGGTCCAGCGTTATTACGACCAGCAGAAATTGCCGGCGGAGAAACCGGCGGATCCGCTGAAACAGCCGGCGCCGGCGCAACCGAACGCCGCGCTGTTGCCGGAAGGCCAGCATTTCCTGTTGAAGGAAGTGCATTTCACGCCCTCGGAATTGTTGCCGAAGGAAGCGCTGGACGCAGCGGTCAAGCCGTACCTCGGCAAGACGATGGACGGCAAGGAACTGGCGCACCTGCTGGATGACGTCAACGCGCTCTACGCGGCACGCAAGATCACCACCGCGCGTGCAGTGCTCACCAGCCAGACCATCGAAGATGGCGTGCTGAACGTCGAATTGGTGGAGGGGCGCCTCGGCAAGATCGATATCCGCGGCACCCGCCATGTCCATGACCGGTTCATTCGCCGGCGCATCTCCCAACGCGAAAACGAAGTGGTGGACAGCGACAGGCTGCGCGATGAGCTGGTCTACCTCAATCGCACCACCGACCTGCAGGTCCGCGCATTGCTGCAACCGGGCGCGCAGCGCGGGCAGACCGACATCGCCTTGCAGGTCGCGGAACCCGATCGCCACTCCTTCGATGTGTTCGCCGACAACAACGGCGTCGACAGCACCGGCCGCCTGCGCATCGGCGCACAGGCCCAACTGTTCGGCCTCCTTGGCGTCGATGATCGCCTCGAAGGCAACATTGCGCATTCCAGGGGCGGCAACGACGGCGCGCTGTCCTATTCGATTCCCGTGGATCCGTGGAACGGGCGCCTAGGCCTGAACGTTTCGCACAGCAAGATCAACGTCATCAACGGCGCGTTCCAGCAGCTGGAGATCACCGGGCAAAGCACCGTGTACGGCATCGAACTCAACCAGCCTTTCGTCGCAACCCGCGATTGGCTGCTGTCGGGCGTCGGCTCCTATTCGATCGGCGATTCCAAGACCGACATCAGCGGCCAGCACATCGCCGATACCCGCACCCGCCTGATCACCCTTGGCGGATCGCTCCAGCACCAGTCGGATCACCGGCGCTGGGGCTTCACCCAGCTCTATACCCGGATCAACTCCAGCGAACCGATGCTGGGCAAGACCAACTTCAATACCTTTCCCGGCAATGCGTTCTATCTGCAGCGGCTGGGCGACAGCAAATGGGCGTTGCGCGGCAACCTCGGCTGGCAGTTCAGCACCGGCAAGAACATTCCCTCGGCCAATCTGTTCCAGATCGGCGGCATCGGCAGCGTGCGGGGCTACGAACGCGGGGTGATTTCCGGCCCGCGCGGCTACTACGCGGCGCTGGAACTGCATCGCGTCCAGAGCGAGCGCCTCGACATCTACGGATTCGCCGACCACGGCGCCATCTCCGGCTTCTATCCGAAATCGCTGGGGATCACCGGCGTCGGTGTCGGTGCGCTGTATCGCTACCGCGACTGGCTGACCCTGAGCGGTGATGTCGCCAAGCCGATCGATACCGTGGTGCCCGACCAGTCCGGCATCCGCGCCGACCTGCGCATCGCCATCCACTGGAGGTAAGCCCGGCGTCGCGCCAGCACGACGGAGGCGTGCGGCATAATGCCGGCATGAGCCTCCTCCGCTTCGACGGCGTCAGCAAGCAGTACCCCGGTGGCCGCCATGCGCTGGCGGACATCGCGTTCGCGGTGGAACCGGGCGAAATGCTGTTCGTCACCGGTCATTCCGGTGCCGGCAAGAGCACCCTGCTCAAGCTGATCCAGTTGGCCGAACGCCCCAGTCGTGGCGCGGTGCTGTTCGATGAACGCAATCTCCACAATGTGCGCGGTCGCAAGGTCGCGCTGCATCGGCGCGATGTCGGCGTGGTCTACCAGAACCACCAGTTGCTGGCCGATCGCAGCATCTTCGAGAACGTGGCGCTGCCACTGATCCTGCGTGGCATGCCGCGTCCGGAAATCGGCAAGCGCGTGCGCAGCCAGCTCGAACGCCTCGGCCTTGGCGGGCGCGAGAAATCGCTGCCGTCGCAACTGTCGGCGGGCGAACAGCAGCGCGTCGGCATCGCCCGCGCCCTGATCGGCGAACCGCGGATGCTGGTGGCCGACGAACCGACCGGCAACCTCGATCCGACGCTGTCCGCGGAAATCATGGAACTGTTCGCCTCGCTGCCGGAGCGCGGGACCAGCGTGCTGGTGGCGAGCCATGACCTCAATCTGGTCAAGCGCATGAAGAAGCGCGTGCTGGTGTTGAACGAAGGAAAACTGATCGACGACATTTCGCCCGAGGATCTCGCCGATGAGTAACCAGCGCGTCGAGAAGCCGCGCTCGGGCGTTGGCACCTGGGTCGATCACCATCTCTACAGCCTGATGGCCAGTCTCGGCCGGGTGTTGCGCAAGCCATTCGCCTCGTTGTTGACCATCGCGGTGATCGCACTCGCCTTCACCCTGCCGCTGGGCCTGTGGCTGGTGCTGCAGAACGTCCAGCGTTTCACCGGCGATGTCCAGCGTTCGCGCGAGATCAGCGTCTTCCTCAAGCAGGACACCTCGGTCGATCGCGCCCGCGCATTGGTCGAGGAAGTGCGCGCGCGTCCCGATGTCGGCACCGTGGTGTGGAAGACGCCGGACGAAGGTCTCGCCGAGTTGCGCAAGAGCAGCACCCTGGGCGATGCGCTGGACGGACTCGACGGCAATCCGCTGCCGAACGTGCTGGTGGTGACGCCGAAGTCCGATGAAATCGCGCTCGCCGATGCCCTCAAGCAGTTGCCGGAAGCCGACCTGGTGCAGCACGACGCGGTGTGGCGCAAGCGCCTCGACGACTGGCTGCAACTCGGCGCGCGCCTGGCCTTGGTGCTGGCGGTGATGCTCGGCGCCGGCGCGGTACTGGTGATCGGCAACACCGTGCGTCTCGACATCCAGTCGCGCCGCGAGGAAATCGGCGTGCTGCAATTGCTCGGCGCGACCGACGGCTTCATCCGCCGGCCCTTCCTCTATCTCGGCGCGCTGTACGGATTCGGTGCGGGCGTGCTCGCGCTCGCCGTGCTGACCGCCGCCAACATCGCGCTGCAGTCGCCGCTGTCAACGCTGGCGACGAGTTACGGATCGCATTTCGAACTGCAACCATTGACGCCGGTACAGGCATTGGCTGCGGTGGTCGCCGCGACCTTGCTGGGATGGCTGGGTGCCGGTATCGTCACCGGCCACTTCCTGCGCCAGACCCGCCCGACGGATCGTTGATGTCTTCTCCAACCCGCGATCTGCGTCATCTCGTCAGTGAAGCGCCGCGCGTCATGGTGGTCGATGGGTCGCGCATGGTGCGCAAGCTGATCGGCGACGTATTGATGAAAGAGTTGCCGAACGCCAGCGTGGTGCCCTGCGATGGTGTCGCCAGCGCGCAGGCGGCGTTGGCTGAAGGCCATGTCGATCTCGTCACCACTTCGCTGGTGTTGCCCGATGGCGATGGCCAGGATGTCGCGCGCGCGGTGCACGAAGCGGCGGGCCAGGCCTATGTGCCGGTGATCGCGGTGTCGTCGGACGTCCAGCACCGACTGGAAACACGCACCCTCGGCGACGAGATCACCGACTATTTCGACAAGGAGCTGGGGTACGGCGCATTGGTCGCGTTCCTGCGCGGTTACGTGCAGCCACAGCCGATCGCCGGCGCGCGCGTGCTCTACATCGAGGACAGCCGCGTCGTCGCGCTGGCGATCAAGCGCATGCTGGCGGCACAGGGGCTCGACGTGATCCATGTCGAGAGCGCCGAGGCCGCGCTCGACTACCTGGCGCAACACCGCGATACCTATGACGCGCCGGGTGCGCATCTCATCCTCACCGATGTCTATCTCAATGGTCCGCTCGGTGGTGGCGACGTGCTGCGGCGGGTGCGCGGCGAATTCCATCTCGGCAAGCGCGCGTTGCCGATCATCGTGATGACCGGCGACGAGAATCCCGACAAGCAGCGCGACCTGCTGGTGGCCGGTGCAAATGATCTGGTGTTGAAGCCGGTGGAACAACGCCTGCTGGTGACCAAGATCCTGTTCCAGCTCCACGCGGCGCGACTGGTCCATCATTGAGATGACGGACGGCGCCGCCATCCGCCTGGAACCATCGTGGAAGGCGCGCATCGGCGACTGGTTCCAGCGCGACGACATGCGCGCGCTGTCGGCCTTCCTGCGCGAACGCCTGCGCGCCGGTGCCCGCATCCATCCTGATCCCGGACACATCTTCGCCGCCTTCGATGCCACGCCGTTCGATGCAGTCAAGGTGGTGATCCTCGGCCAGGATCCCTACCACGGCCCCGGCCAGGCCCACGGCCTGTGTTTCTCGGTGCTGCCGGGCGTGCCGGTGCCGCCGTCGCTCGACAACATCTACAAGGAACTGCATCGCGACCTCGGCATGGCGCGACCGGGCAACGGCTACCTGATGCCGTGGGCGCAGCAGGGTGTGCTGCTGCTCAATTCGGTGCTGACGGTCGAGGACGGGCAAGCCGGCAGCCACCAGCGCCGTGGCTGGGAAGGCTTCACCGACCACGTGGTTGATGTCCTCAACCGCGAGCGCGAGGGACTGGTCTTCCTGCTCTGGGGCAGCTATGCCCAGGCCAAGGGCAAGGTCATCGATCCGCGTCGCCACCGCGTGCTCAAGGCCCCGCATCCGTCGCCGCTGTCGGCCCATCGCGGCTTCATCGGCTGCGGCCATTTTTCCGCCGCCAACGAATATCTGGCGCGCCACGGCCAGGCGCCGATCGACTGGTCGCTGCCGACGGCGACATGACAGTCATTTAATCCGGGGCGTGGCCGCCACGGCCTAGAATGGCCATCGGTTCCCATTGAGTTGCACATGCCTGCCTTCCGTCTCCTGCTGTCCATCATCCTGGCTGGCCTGTGCGCACTCGCGCCGGTTGCGCGTGCCGCGATCGTGCCGCCGGAAGTCACGGTGCTGTGCTACCACGAGATCGCAGAGCGCAAGGACGCACTGACGCCGTCCTATGCGGTGCCGCCAGCCTTGCTGGAAAAGCAGCTGCAATGGCTCAAGGCGAACGGCTACCACTTCGTCTCGGTGCAGGACATCCTCGATGCGCGCGCGAAGAAAAAATCGCTGCCGGTCAAGCCGGTGCTGATGACCTTCGACGACGGCTACGAATCGGTCTACAAGAACGCGTGGCCGATCCTCAAGCGCGAGAAGATCCCGGCGATCGTGGCGCTGGTCGGCCACTGGCTGGAAGTGCCGGAAGGCAAGGATTTCGATTTCGATGGCCGCGCGTTGCCGCGCAACGAACTGATGGCCTGGGGTGAATTGAAGAAGATGCAGGACAGTGGCCTGGTCGAGATCGCCAGCCACAGCTTCGACCTGCACCGCGGCATCCTCGCCAATCCGCAGGGCAACCGCCAGCCGGCGGCGACCGCACTGCAGTGGGTGCCCGACCAGCAGCGTTACGAAACGGTGGACGAATACCGCGCGCGCATCCGTCGCGATTTCGCCCGCAACCGCGCGCTGATCAGCAAGCATCTCGGCAAGGCGCCGCGGGTGATGGTGTGGCCGTATGGTCGCTACAACGCCGATGTCAGCAAGATTGCCGAACAGTCGGGCATGCCGCTCGGCCTCAATCTCGACGATGGTCCCAACAGCACGTCGACGCCGTTGTCGGCGCTGCGTCGCGAATTGGTCATGGGCGACACCACGCCGGACGTGCTGGCACACCTGCTGCGCGTGCGCGAGCGCAACGTGCTCGACCAGGGCCGCGCCGCCAAGGTCGCGCAGATCGACCTCGACTACATCTACGACAAGGATCCGGAGCAGACCGAAGCCAATCTCGGCAAGCTGCTCGATCGCGTGCAGCGTCTCGGCATCAACATCGTCTACCTGCAGGCCTTCGCTGATCCCGATGCCAACGGCGCCGCCGACGCGGTGTATTTCCCCAATCGCCACATGCCGATGCGCGCCGACCTGTTCAACCGCGTCGCCTGGCAGTTGCTCACGCGTACCCAGGTGAAGCGCGTGTTCGCGTGGATGCCGCTGCTGGCGTGGCAGCCGCCGGCCAATGATCCGGTGGCGAAGGACGTGGTGGTGACGCTGCCGAACAAGGCCAACCACCTGGCGATGGGTTATCCGCGACTGACGCCGTTCTCGCCACGCGTGCGCAAATGGGTGAAGGAGATCTACGAAGACCTCGGCCGCCAGGCGACCTTCGACGGCATCCTCTTCCACGACGACGTCACCCTGTCCGATTACGAAGACGGCAGCCACTGGGCGAAGAAGCAGTATCGCGCCTGGGGCCTGCCGCAACCGCTGCCGACATTGCGCAGCGATCACGCCCTGTTGCTGAAGTGGAGCGAACGCAAGACCGACTTCCTCGACGGCTTCGCGCTGGATGTCGCCGCCGCCGTGCGCGCCGAACAACCGGGCCTGCTGACCGCGCGCAATCTCTACGCGCAGGTCGCGCTCAACCCGGAAGCGGAAACCTGGTACGCGCAGAACCTGCGCAAGTCGATCCAGCGTTACGACTACACCGCGATCATGGTCATGCCCTACATGGAGCAGGCTGCGGATCCGCAGAAGTTCTACCAGGAGATGGTGGCGAAGGTGAAGGCGGTGCCGCACGGCATCAACCACACCGTGTTCGAACTGCAGTCGGTGGACTGGCGCAAGGATGACGCGCCGCTGCCGCCGAACGAACTCCCCGACACCATCCGCATGCTTTACGGCATGGGCGTGAAGCACGTCGGCTACTATCCCGACAACGTCTTCAACAACGTGCCCGACGCGGCGCTGCTGAAGCCGGTGCTCGACAGCAAGCTCAACCCGCAGGACGAAGAGGACGACCAGTGATCCCGGGCTCGTTCCAGGCATACCTCGCTTCGGCCTGGCTGACGCTGCAGGGATTCGTCTATTACTACCCGTTGTTCATGTCCTATCTGTGGATGCTCGGGGCGATCCTGTTCTATTGGCGCATCGAGCGCCGCGAACCGTCGTTCGACCATCCGCCCATTCCGGGGAACGGTCCCGCCGATGCGCCCGGCGTGAGCGTGCTGATTCCCTGCTACAACGAAGGCCCGCACGCTGCGGAGACCATCGGCCAGGCGCTCAAGCTCGACTACCCCGACTTCGAGGTCATCGCCATCAACGATGGCAGCAAGGACGATACCGGCGCGATCCTCGATGCCATGGTCGCCGACAATCCGCGCCTGCGCGTGGTCCATCTCGCGCGCAACCAGGGCAAGGCGATGGGCCTGCAGGCCGGCGCGATGCTGGCGCGTCATCGCATCCTGATCTGCATCGACGGCGATGCACTGCTCGATCCGCACGCGGCGTACTGGATGGTGCGCCACTTCGACAATCCGCGCGTCGCCGCGGTCACCGGCAATCCGCGCATCCGCAATCGTTCGACCCTGCTCGGACGCGTGCAGGTCGGCGAGTTCTCGTCGATCGTCGGCATGATCAAGCGCGCGCAACGCGTGTTCGGCGCGTTGTTCACCGTCTCCGGCGTGATCACCGCGTTCCGTCGTTCGGCGGTGCGCCAGGTCGGCTACTGGAACCCCGACGCGCTGACCGAGGACATCGACATCACCTGGCGCCTGCAACGCGGCGGCTGGGACGTGCGTTACGAACCGCATGCGCTGGTGTGGATCCTGATGCCGGAAACGCTGAAGGGGCTGTGGAAACAGCGCCTGCGTTGGGCCACCGGCGGCGCGCAGGTATTGCGCCGCAACCTCGACGTGGTGCTGCATCCGGGCCAGAACCGCCTGTGGCCGTTGTTGCTGGAACTGGTGCTGAGCCTGACCTGGGCCTACGTGATGCTGGCGATGGTGGTGGTGTGGCTGCTTGGCTACGTGCTGCCGGACGAGTGGTTCCCGGGCATCGGTTCGCCGCTGATTCCGCAATACAGCAGCGTCTTCCTCGCCTTTACCTGCCTGCTGCAGTTCGCCGTCAGCAAATGGCTGGACAGTCATTACGAGCATGGACTTGGCCGCAACTACTTCTGGATGGTGTGGTATCCGCTGATGTTCTGGCTGATCAATACCGCAGCGACCGTCGTTGCCTTCCCCAAGGCGTGGATGATGGGCGAGGGCAAGCGCGCGCGCTGGGTCAGCCCCGATCGCGGCGTCCACATGAAGAGTGGAGGCGGCGACCATGGCTGAGCCGCGTTCCAATCCACCGATCATCAACGCGCGTGGCGAACTCGGGCGCGGCCGCCGCTTGATCTCGGATGGCGCCACCGTGGCGGTGTGGATTGGCTGGATCCTGCTGTGGATTCCGGCATTCCGCGTCGCCTTCCGTTCCCTGCGCGAAGCGCACCGCCTGCACGTGGACTGGGACCTGGCCGCGCAGGAAGCGATCGACACCATCACCCCGGTGTCGCTGACGCATTCGGCGCTGTTGGTCGTCGGCACCTGTGCATTGCTGCTGTTGTGGAGCCTGATCCCCAACCGCAAGCCGGCCGCCGTGCCGGTGACGGAAACGCTGGAAGACGAAGCGCGTCGCCTGCAGGTGCCGCGCCAGGAATTGCAGGATGGCCGCGACAGCCACATCTGCGTGGTCCATCACGACGATGATGGTGCGATACGTTCGATCGAACGTATCGCCTGAGCAGGAGTTCCAGTGACGCAAAAAAACGCGGCCACGCTCCTGTCGAGCGGGCCGCGTTTTTGTTTGCTGCGATGTGATTGCTTACTTCGTGCCGCAGGTCTTGCCGCGTGATGCGCGTGCACCGGCAGCCGTAGCCGCGCTCTCGCTCATGTACTGACCGTCCTTGCTGGTGCCGTACCAGCGGTCACCCTGGCAGTGGTAGACCTTGGTCTTCATGTTGACCCAGACTTGACCATTGCCGCCGCCGGCTGCGACCGGACCCGGAGTCGGCATGGCGCGTGGCGCGCGCGCGGCTGGCGCGGGTGCCGGAGCGGTGGTCGCGACCGGTGCCGGGCGTGCCGGCGCTGCGGTGGGGGCAGGCGCCGGGGCAGCGGGTGCTGGCGCGGTGGCGGTCGTGTTCTTCATGCCCGCACTGCCAATGCCCTTGCTGCTGGCAGCCGGCTTGGTTGCGGCGGCAGCGCCGTGCCACTCCTGCACGCCCTTGTGGCCACGGCAGGCGCCGGACTTGGATGCCGCATAGGTGGTGGTGCCGTCCTTGCAGGTGCCGGTGGTGCCGGCGGTGGGCGTGCTGGCCGCCATCGGTGCCGTCGCCGGTTTCGCCGGGGCGGTGGCGGGTGTTGATTTGGCTTGTTTGGCGGGCTTGGCGTCGGTCGCGCCGAACCAGGACTGGACGCCCTTGTGGCCGCGGCAGGCGCCCATCTTGAAGCTGGCCGAGGTATAGCTGCCGTCCTTGCACTGGCCGGTGGATCCGGCCGGGGCAGCGGTCTGGGCCATGGCCGGCAGGGCGGCGGACAGCGCGAGTGACATCAGGGACAACAGGATCGGGTGCTTCATGCGGAGCTCCGGAAGGATGGGATTGGGCCACGCCACGCTACGCCGGCGATGTGCAGGGGACCTTTCGTCACCATTGCATCTTGTCCATGTCATCCCCATAGGAGAAAGAAGGCGGTTGGTGTCCGGGTTTTCCTGTCCCTGAACGCCCGAAAACGGGACCGTATGGTCGTTTGGCACTCATCACACCGGACTGCTAAGATTCGCCCATGACTGCAATGACCCCCACGCGGGTGCCGGTCACCCGCGCCACGAGTACCGCGCTCACGCTGCCCAGCCCCCTGGGCTCCTTGGACGCGTACATTTCCGCCGTGCATCAGGTTCCGATGCTCAGCGCCGACGACGAGCGCGCGCTTGCCGCCCGCCTGCGCGACAACAACGACCTGACCGCCGCCCAGGAACTGATCCTCGCCCACCTGCGCTTCGTGGTGCACGTGGCGCGTGGCTACAACGGCTACGGTCTGCAACTCGGCGACCTGATCCAGGAAGGCAACATCGGCCTGATGAAGGCGATCAAGCGTTTCGACCCCGATGTCGGCGTGCGCCTGGTCAGCTTCGCGGTGCACTGGATCCGTGCCGAGATGCACGAGTTCATCCTCAAGAACTGGCGCAACGGCAAGGTCGCGACGACGAAGGCGCAGCGCAAGCTGTTCTTCAACCTGCGCGAGTCGCGGCGGCGGCTGGGCTGGATGAACGCCGAAGAGGTCAAGGCTGTCGCGCGCGATCTCAACGTGCCGGAAAGCGAAGTGCTGGAGATGGAAGCGCGCCTGTCCGGACGCGACATCGGCTTCGACATGTCGTCCGACGATGACGACGAACACGCACCGCCGTCGCCGGCCGCCTATCTGCGTGCGCAGGAAGAGGATCCGTCGCAGGCTTACGAGCGTGCCGATAGCGAAGACCACCAGCTGGAACTGCTGCGTGAAGGCCTGGCCGATCTCGATGCGCGTTCGCGCGACATCATCCGTCGCCGCTGGCTGGATGCCGACAGCAAGGTGACCCTGCAGGAACTGGCCGACGAATACGGCGTCAGCGCCGAACGCATCCGCCAGATCGAAGCGAACGCGATGAAGAAGATGAAGGCGTTGTTCGCCGCGTAAGCAACGGTATCGCGATCAAGCACTATCGAACGGCCCGGAGCGATCCGGGCCGTTTGTATTCGTATTGCTACTCGCGCGGTCGCGCCACCGGCAGTTGCCAGCCGTGGCGCAAAGCCATGTAGCGCAGGCCGAAACAGGCCAGTGCGCCGACCACCATCGCCGGAATCTGTGGCAGGTGCAGGGCAGAAGCCAGCGCCACCACGCCGCCGCCGGCCAACGCGGCGATTGCATAGAGCTCGGCTTGCAGCACCACCGGCGTGCGTGCCACCAGTACGTCGCGGGCGATGCCGCCGCCGATGCCGCTGACCATGCCGAGCAGCGTCGCCGCGAACGGCGTCAATCCGAACGCCAGCGCCTTGTCGGTGCCCAGCACTGCGAACAGGGCGAGACCGGCGGCGTCGAACAGTTGCACCGGGTTGCTGAGGCGTTCGGTCACCGCGGACCAGCGGAACGTGACCAGCCCGGCGATCATCGCCGTCACCAGGTAACGCCAGTCGGCCAGCGAGGCGGGCGGATGTGCGCCGATCAATACGTCGCGGACGATTCCGCCCGAGACCGCCGCCGCGCACGACAGCACCAGCACGCCGAACAGGTCGAGGCGTTTGCGCACCGCCAGCGTGCCACCGCTGAGCGCGAACACGAAGGTGCCGATGAGGTCGAACGCGAGCAGCAGCGTGGACATGGTGGTCAGGTGCGATCCGGCGCTGATGGGTCGTCGCGATCGCCGAGGATGATGCGCGCCGCGCGCTGGTAGCTCCAGTACGCCCACGACCAGTTGAGCAGCACGACGAGGCGATTGCGGAAGCCGATCAGGAAGAACACGTGCATGACCAGCCAGAACCACCACGCCAGCGCGCCGGAAAATTTCAGTTTGCCGAGATCGACCACCGCGGCCATGCGGCCGATGGTGGCGAGGTTGCCGTAATCCTTGTACGTGAACGCAGCGGTGGCTTCGCCACGCAAGCGCGCGCGAATGTTGCGTGCGACAAGACGACCCATCTGCTTGGCAGCCGGGGCGAGGCCGGGCACCGGTTTCCCGTTCGCCCGCATCAGCGAAGCAAGATCGCCGGCGACGAAGATGTCGGGGTGGCCGGGAATCGAGAGATCCGGCTGCACCAGCACGCGTCCGGCGCGGTCGAGCGGAACGTCGAGCATCGCGCCCAAGGGTGACGCTGCGACGCCTGCCGCCCACACCACGGTTTTTGCCGGAACGAAGGTGTCGCCGAGCGTGTAGCCCTCGGCGCCGATGTCCTTCACTGGCGTGCCTAGCACGACTTCCACGCCGAGGTGTTCCAGCTGCCGGCGCGCCTTCTCCGACAATGTTTCCGGGAACGTCGCCAGCACGCGCGGGCCGGCTTCGATCAGGCGCACGCGGGCCTGCGAAGGGTCGATGTTGCGGAATTCGTCCTTCAATGTTTCCCGGGCGATTTCCGCCAGCGTACCGGCCAGTTCCACGCCAGTCGGGCCGCCGCCGACGATGGCGAAACTCAACCACGCTTCGCGTTCGGCGGGATCGGTTGCGGCTTCCGCGCGCTCGAACGCGAACAGCAGTTTGCGGCGCAGATCGAGCGCATCGTCCAGTGTCTTCAGGCCGGGCGCGTGTTGCGCCCAGTGGTCGTTGCCGAAATAGGCATGGGTCGCGCCGCTGGCCAGCAGCAGCTCGTCGAAAGCGAGCGTTGCACCATCATCCAGGGCGATGCATTTGGCGTTGGCATCAATCGCGGTCACCGTCGCCAGTCGCACTTCGACGTTTTTCTGTCGGCGCAGGATGTGGCGCAACGGCGCGGCGATGTCGGGTGCGGACAATCCCGCCGTCGCGACCTGGTAAAGCAGTGGCTGGAACAGGTGGTGGTTGTGGCGATCGACCAGGGTGATGCGCACGGGCGCGCTCGCCAACGCACGCGTTGCCCACAATCCGGCGAAGCCGCCGCCGATGATGACGATGTGGGGAGTCGCTGCCATCACTGGAAAACGATCAACCGCGCTCGCGCAACAGTGCTTCCAGCTTGCCCTGGTCGACCGCGAACTTGCGGATGCCTTCGGCGAGCTTGTCGGTGGCCATCGCGTCTTCGTTGTGCTGCCAGCGGAACGCGGACTCGCTGAGTGCCGGCGGCGGCGTGGCGCGCGTTCCGTCGTCGACCAGTGCCGGTGTGATCGCAGCGTCGGACTGTTCGAGTTCGCCCAGCAGTTCCGGCGAGATGGTGAGGCGATCGCAGCCGGCCAGCGCCAGCACTTCGCCGGTGTTGCGGAAGCTCGCGCCCATCACCACGGTCTGGTAGCCGTGCTGCTTGTAGTAGTGCCAGATGCGCGTCACCGACTGCACGCCGGGATCGTCCTGCGGCGTCGCCGGCTTGGCCATGCCGTTGGCGAGATGCCAGTCGAGGATGCGGCCGACGAAGGGCGAGATCAGGAACACGCCGGCTTCCGCGCACGCCACCGCCTGCGCGAACGAGAACAGCAGGGTGAGGTTGCAGTGGATGCCGTCGCGTTCGAGTTTTTCCGCTGCACGGATGCCTTCCCAGGTCGAGGCGACCTTGATCAGCAAACGATCACGACCGATCCCGGCCTGCTGGTAGAGGTCGACCAGGCGATGTGCCTTGGCGATCACGGCGTCGCTATCGAAACTCAGTCGTGCATCGACTTCGGTGGAAACGCGTCCGGGGATCAGTTTGAGGATTTCGCCACCGATCGCCACCGCGAGGCGGTCGCAGGCATCGGCGATGCGGGCGTCGCCCTGTCCCTGCGCATCACGCAGCGCGCCATCGATGTGTCCGGCATAGGCCGGTAGCGCCGCTGCCTTGAGCAGCAGCGAGGGATTGGTGGTGGCGTCCATCGGCTTGTAGCGCGTCATGGCATCGATGTCGCCGGTATCGGCAACCACGGTGGACAGGGTGCGAAGTTGGTCGAGTTGGTTGGCCACGTGGCGTCCGGGAGGCGGAAACAGGGGTCATTGTCGCGCATCTGCCGTGATCGGGGTCATCCCGGCCGGGGCGCGTCGGCGCTAAACTGTGGCGGACAGGGGGGAGTGGTGGAACAGCCGGTACCGATCCAGCTGACGTCGGTCTTGATCGTCGAGGATGATTCCGCGATGCAGGCGCGACTGCGCGCGCTGATGCGTGAAGTCGCAGGCGCGGAAGCCTGGATCGGCATCGCCCCGGACCTCGCCAGTGCTTGCCAGAGTTTGCGCGAACAGCAACCGGTACTGGCACTCGTCGACGTGTGCCTGCCCGACGGCAGCGGCATCGACCTGATCCAACGCATGCAGCAGGAATCACCGGACACCCAGGCGATAATCGTCTCTGCCTTCGCCGAAGAGGAAACCATCCTTGCCGCATTGCGTGCCGGTGCGATCGGCTACCTGCTCAAGGATCGCGAAGACATCGAACTGGTGCTTTCGCTGCGCAGCCTGCAGCGTGGCGGTGCGCCGATCGACCCGATGATCGCGCGACGCATCCTCGGCATGGTGCCGGCAGCAGCGGCGTCGCCACCAGTGGATGCCGCGCAGGCGCCGCAACTCACGGGCCGCGAACTCGAAATCCTGCAATGGGTGGCGCAGGGCCTGAGCAATCGCGACATCGCCGCGCGCACAAGCCTGTCGCGCCTGACCATCGAGGGCTATACCAAGAATATCTACCGCAAGCTCGCGGTGCGATCGCGCACGGCGGCCGTCCACGAGGCGCGCAGCTTGGGCCTGCTGGAATGATTCGGCTGTTCTGCGCGCTGGTGCTGGCGCTGCTGGCGAACCTCGCGTGTGCCGCAGAACCGGCGGTCGTCACCATCGATCACGCCGAGGCGGTGCGTTCCGACTGGAACGCGACGCAGCCGCCGGCCACGGGCTGGGTGCCGGTCACGCTGATGGACGAGTGGAACTCGCACTGGCCGGGATATTCCGGAGTGGTGTGGTATCGCGTTCGCTGGAACCAGGCCGATGCCAGCGCACCGATCGGGCTGCTCCTCGATTACACCTGCATGGCCGCCGAAGTGCGGCTCAATGGCAGCGTGATCGATCGTGACGCGTCGCTGGTGGAGCCGCTGTCGCGCAAATGGCATGTCCCGCGCTATTTCGTGGTGCAGGCGCCGCTGTTGAAGCAGGGACAGAACGAACTGCTGGTGCGGGTGTCCGGCTTCAGCGAGTACGCACCGGGTTTCGGAACCGTGTCCGTCGGCGACGCCACGGCGCTGCAAGCCAGCTTCAACGATGCCGTCTTCATCCGCCGCGACATGCAGGTGCTCGACTTTGCCATCGGCATCGTCATGGCTTCGCTGTTCGGCCTGTTCTGGCTGCTGCGCCGGCAGGACACGACGTATGGCTGGTATGCGCTCAGCGGGTTTTTCGGTGGCTTGTACGGCAGCAACTACATCGCCAACAGCACCTGGCCGTTCCCGACCACCAACATGTGGCAGGCGTTCATCGCTGCCTGCTTCGTGGCGATGGTGGTGGCGCATTCGATCTTCCTGCTGCGCTACTGCAACCGGCGCTGGCCACGCATCGAGCGCGTGCTGCTGGTGATCGCGGCCCTGTCGCTGGTGCTGGTGCCGATCATTCCCGACTGGATGGGGCCGCAGCGCAATACCTACCTGCTGCCGGCGATCGCGTATGTGTACGCCGTCAACCTGGCCTTCATCGTTTATGCATTGCGCAATCGCCGCAGCGATTACCTGGTGCTGGCGGCCTGCGTCAGCGTGCCGCTGGCGATGTCGGTCCATGATCTCGCCGTCTATCTGTGCTGGATGAAGGCGTCGACTTTCCTTGGCGCCCTGTTGTCGCCGCTGACCATCCTCGGCATGGGTTTCGTGCTGGCGTATCGCTTCGCCAACACCATGAAGCGGGTCGAAGGTTTCAATGCCGAGCTGTCGCGGGAAGTGCAGGCGACGACCACGCAGTTGTCGGAGACGCTCAACCAGCAGCACGCGCTGGAACTCGCCCACAGCCGCGCCGGCGAGCGTCTTCAGCTGGTGCGCGACCTCCACGATGGTTTCGGTGGCACCCTGGTCGGCACCATCGCCGAACTGAAGCAGGCGCCCGAAGGCATGTCGAAGGCACGCGTCATCGGCATCCTCAGCGAGATGCGCGATGACCTGCGCCTGGTGATCGACAGCACGGCGCGCGAACAAGCCGATCTCGCCGAACTGATCACGCCGTTGCGCCATCGCGCCGGACGCCTGCTGGAGGCGGCGGACATCGAGGATGACTGGACATTGCGCGGGCTGGACGGCGTCGATCTCGGCAGCGCGCGCAACCTCGACCTGTTGCGCCTGCTGCAGGAAGCGCTCACCAACGTGTTCAAGCACAGCCGCGCACGACGCGTCGAAGTGACCGTGGAATGCACTGCGGAAAACCTGCGGATGCAGGTGCGCGATGACGGCATCGGCATTGCCACCGCCAAATCTGAACCGCACTCTAACCACGAAGGCGGTACCGGCATGGCCAGTATGCGGATGCGCGCACAAAGGCTTGGTGCGGCCTTCGATATCGTTCGGCGTGAAGATGGAACCGAGATCAATCTTCTGATGCCGCTGATGGCATAGAACTGAAAAACCCCCTGAATTTGGGGGTGTTTTTTTGCCGCGAATATGCTCAGTCTCTGCACCGTTGCGAGGGGATGGTGGAAACCGTTGCCGGGCAACC
>JAFEBZ010000109.1 GCA_018242405.1 Pseudomonadota bacterium
ACAGGCCTTCGACAGTTCCCAGGCGCACGCCCGGCAAGCCGCGTTCGCCCGGATCCTGCCGACCATTGCCATTGCTGTCGTTGAAGACGCTGCCGACGATCAGGCTGTCGTCCAGCATGGGATCGCCGACGACTTCCACTTCAGCGCTGGCTTCATTGCTGAGCGCGACGCCGCTGGTATCGCGCATGATGCCGCGATTGACGTGGATGCCGATGCCCACGCCGGCACCGACGCGCAGCGCGTAGGTCACCGTGGCGCTCTTGCCGACCGGGATGTTCAGTCCGCCGACGCGCATCGGCTGCACGCCCTGCAATGCACCCGCGCCACCGTTGCCGTCGACGACCAGCAGCGACTTGGCCACCAGGTCGAAGCCTGCGGGCAAATGGCCTTCGAGCACCGAATTCGTTGCATCGACCTTGCCGATGTTGTCGATGTGCAGGTCGTAGCGAACCAGATCGCCGACACGTGCAGTGCGTTGCGCTGCAACCATCGTCAGGCGCAGGATCACCGGCTCTCCGGTCACCTTCACTGTCACGGTCGCGCTGGAACAATTGGCCGGATTGATGCGGTCGCAGATCGTGTATGTCGTGGTGTAGGTACCGGCCGATGTTCCCGGCACGACATTCACGCTGCCATCCGGATTGACGATCAACGCGGCATTGCTGATCGGCGTGAAGATCACCGCAACCGGATCGACTGCCGCGCCACCGAAGGTGTCGTTGGCGAGCACGTTCGCCACGGCGACACCGCCTGCCGTTGGCGCCGTCCCGTTGTCCGGATTGGCGACGATCACCGCCGTCACCGGCACCGTCGGTGTCGTCGAGGTGTTGTTACCGGGATTCGGATCAGTCGTCCCCGTCGGCACCGTCACTGTCGCCGTGTTTGCGCCGATCGTTCCCGATGCCGGCGCCGTGCCGCTCACCGTCACCGTGACGATATTTCCCGCGCCCTGGCCCACGTTCGCAGTCACGCTCACATTGCCTGTGCCGCTCGCGGATCCGCAGGTCGACGTGCCCGATGCGGCACACGTCCAGCTCACGTTCGTCAATTGGGCCGGCACCGTGTCACTGATCGTTGCGCCAATCGCATCCGCGGGACCTGCATTGCTCACCACCAGCTTGTACGTCACCAGCGAACCTGCGGCAGCCGGGCTCGCACTCGTCACTGTCTTGACCAGCGACAGATCCGATTGCTGTGCCGCGACCGTGACCGTGACGGTCGCCTGGGCGCAGTTCGCGGGATTCGCTGTTTCACAAATCTTGTAGACCAGCGTGTACGTTCCCACCGGCGTGTTCGCCGCCACGTTGACCGCGCCCGTTGCCAGGTTCAACGTCAACGCAGGATTGCTGCTGCTCGCCTGGCTCAACGTCACCGTCGACACCGTCGCCGTTGCGCCCGCCAGCGCGTCGTTCGCCAGCACATTCGCCACTGCGACGCCGCCCGCCGTCGTCACCGAGCCACTGTCCGGATTCGCCACGATCGCCGCCGTCACCGGCACCGTCGGTGTCGTCGAGGTGTTGTTGCCGGGATCCGGATCACTCGTTCCCGCGGGTGGCGTCACCGTTGCCGTATTCGCAGCGATCGTTCCCGATGCCGGCGCCGTACCACTGACAGTGATGGTGATGGCGTTCGCCGCGCCCTGCCCCACGTTCGCCGTCACGCTCACGTTGCCGGTACCGCCCGCGGACCCGCAGGTTGACGTGCCCGAAGCGGCACACGTCCAGCTCACGTTCGTCAGTTGGGTCGGCACCGCGTCGGCAATCGTTGCGCCCATCGCATCCGCCGGGCCTGCGTTGCTCACCACGATCTGGTACTTCACCAATGAACCCGCCGCTGCCGGGCTCGCACTCGTCACCGTCTTCACCAGCGACAGATCCGAGGTCAGCGCAGCCACGGTCACCGTTACCGCTGCGGTCGCACAGTTCGCCGGGTTCGCCGTCTCGCATATCCTGTAGATCAGCGTGCTGTTGCCGATGGCGGCGCCCGGCGCCACGCTCACTGCGCCCGTCGCGGTGTTCAACGTCGCCGACGGACTGCTGCTGCTCACTTCGCTCAGCGTCACGGTCGCAGTCGTCGCCGTTGCACCTTTCAGGCTGTCGTTGGCGAGCACGTTCGCCACTGCAACACCGCCCGCTGTCGTCACCGACCCACTGTCGGGATTCGCCACGATCGCCGCAGTCACCGGAATCGTCGGCGTGGTCGAGGTGTTGTTACCCGGATCCGGATCGCTCGTGCCCGCTGGCACCGTCACCGTTGCCGTATTCGCAGCAATCGTTCCCGATGCCGGTGCCGTGCCGCTGACAATGATGGTGATGTCGTTCGCCGCCCCCTGACCCACGTTCGCTGTCAGGTTGACGTTGCCTGACCCACTCGTTGATCCGCAGGTCGACGTACCCGATGCGGCACACGTCCAGTTCACGTTCGTCAGTTGAGGCGGCACCGTGTCCGTAATCGCCACGCCGACCGCATCCGCCGGACCTGCATTGCTCACCACCAGTTTGTACGTCACCGTCGAACCGGCCAACGCAGGCGTTGCACTCGTCACCGTCTTCACCAGCGACAGATCGGATTGCACTGCCGTCACCGTGATCGTGACCGCCGCAGTCGCACAGTTCGCCGGGTTGGCGGTCTCGCAAATCCTGTAGATCAGCGTGCTGTTGCCGATGGCAGCACCCGGCGCCACGCTCACCGCGCCCGTCGCGGTGTTCAAGGTCGCCGACGGACTGCTGCTGCTCACTTCGCTCAGCGTCACGGTCGCAGTCGTCGCCGTTGCACCTTTCAGGCTGTCGTTGACGAGCACGTTCGCCACTGCAACACCGCCTGCCGTCGTCACCGAGCCGCTATCCGGATTCGCCACGATCGCCGCTGTCACCGGAATCGTCGGCGTGGTCGAGGTGTTGTTGCCGGGATCCGGATCGCTCGTGCCCGCTGGCACCGTCACCGTTGCCGTATTCGCAGCAATCGTTCCCGATGCCGGTGCCGTGCCGCTGACAATGATGGTGATGTCGTTCGCCGCACCCTGGCCCACGTTCGCGGTCAGGTTGACGTTGCCCGTGCCGCTCGCGGCACCGCAGGTCGACGTGCCCGAGGCGGCACAGGTCCAGCTCACGCTCGTCAACTGCACCGGCACCGTGTCCGCGATCGTCGCGCCGATCGCATCGGCAGGACCCGCGTTGCTCACCACCAGTTTGTACATGACCGTCGAGCCGGCCAATGCAGGCGTTGCACTCGTCACCGTCTTGACCAGCGACAGATCCGACGAAAGCACCGTTGCTGCAACTGTCACCGTTACCGTCGCCTGCGCGCAGTTCGCCGGATTTGCGGTTTCACAGATCCTGTAGACCAGCGTGTCCGTGCCTACCGCCGCGCCGGCCGCCACATTCACCGCGCCCGTCGCGGTGTTCAACGTCACCGACGGACTGCTGCTGCTCACTTCCGTCAGCGTCACCGTCGAAGTCGCCGCCGTTACGCCCGCCAGCGTGTCGTTCCAGAGCACGTTCGCCACCGCCACGCCGCCTGCCGTCGTCACCGAACCGCTATCCGGATTCGCGACGATTGCAGCCGTCACCGGAATCGTCGGTGTCGTCGAGGTGTTGTTGCCGGGATTCGGATCGGTCGTGCCCGCCGGCATCGTCACCGTTGCCGTATTCGCAGCAATCGTTCCCGATGCCGGTGCCGTGCCGCTGACGATGATGGTGATGGCGTTCGCCGCCCCCTGGCCCACGTTCGCCGTCAGGTTGACGTTGCCCGACCCGCTCGTTGATCCGCAGGTCGACGTGCCCGATGCGGCACAGGTCCAGCTCACGTTCGTCAACTGCGCCGGTACCGCGTCGGCGATCGTTGCACCGATCGCATCCACCGGTCCTGCGTTGCTCACCACCAGCTTGTAGGTCACCGTCGAACCCGCCAACGCCGGGCTTGTACTCGTCACCGTCTTGACCAGCGACAGATCGGATTGCACCGCCGATATGGTGACCGTGACGGTTGTCTGGGCACAGTTCGCCGGGTTCGCGGTTTCGCAGATTCTGTAGACCAGTGTGCTGTTGCCGATGGCGGCACCCGGCGCCACGCTCACCGTTCCGTTCGCGGTGTTCAGCGTCACCGCAGGATTGCTGCTGCTCACTTCGCTCAGCGTCACGGTCGCAGTCGTCGCCGTTGCGCCTTTCAGGCTGTCGTTGGCGAGCACGTTCGTCACTGCGACGCCGCCTGCCGTCGTCACCGAACCACTGTCCGGACTGGCAACGATTGCAGCCGTCACCGGAATCGTCGGCGTCGTCGAGGTGTTGTTGCCGGGATTCGGATCGGTCGTGCCCGCAGGCGTCGTCACCGTCGCCGTATTCGCATCGATGGTTCCCGATGCCGGGGCCGTGCCTACGACGGTGATGGTGATGGCGTTCGCCGCACCCTGGCCCACGTTCGCCGTCAGGTTGACGTTGCCCGACCCGCTCGCGGATCCGCATGCCGACGAACCCGATGCAGCGCAAGTCCAGCTCACGTTCGTCAGCTGCGCCGGCACCGTGTCATTGATCGTTGCACCGATCGCATCCGCAGGCCCCGCGTTGCTCACCACCAGTTTGTACGTCACCGTCGAACCGGCCAACGCAGGCGTTGCGCTCGTCACCGTCTTGATCAGCGACAAATCGGATTGCACCGCCGTCACCGCAACCGTGACGGTTGTCTGCGCACAGTTCGCCGGGTTCGCGGTTTCGCAAATCCTGTAGACCAGAGTGCTGTTGCCGACAGCGGCGCCGGCCACCACGCTCACTGCTCCGGTCGCGGTGTTCAGCGTCACCGCAGGATTGCTGCTGCTCACTTCACTCAGCGTCACCGTCGACACTGTCGCCGTCACGCCTGCCAGCGTGTCGTTCGCCAACACATTGGGCACTGCGACACCACCCGCCGTCGTCACCGAACCGTTGTCGGGATTGGCCACGATCGCCGATGTCACCGTCACCGTATCCGTCGCCTGCGCACAGTTCGCGGGACTCGTCGTCTCGCAAATCCTGTAGACCAGCGTGTATGTCCCCGCCGGCGTGTTCGCAGCCACGTTCACTGCACCCGTCGCTGCGTTCAACGTCACCGCGGGATTGCTGCTGCTCACCATGCCCAGCGTGACCGTCGATGTCGTCGCGGTCGCGCCACCCAGCGTGTCGTTCACCAGCACATTCGGTATCGCCACGCCGCCCGCCGACGACACCGTTCCCGTATCCGGATTCGCAACGATCGCGAGCGCAAGCGTGTTGGTATCGGTCGCGGTCTTGTTGCCGTTGTCGATGATGTTGGCGGGCGCCGTCACCGTCGCCGTGTTGGACAACGTGGGCGGAAAGGTCTGCGCCATCGCGGCACCACCCGACAACGCCAACAGCGTCACCGCCATCGTCCGGGTGAACTTGCGAATCAAATTGATGGTGTCGATTCCCATATCGATGCCCTGTGACTTCACTGTTGGGTGGGGCTGCTATGGAGCGCGGATGCCGGCTAATACGCCGCCGGATTGGTGCTGAAAGTCACCGGCACGCTGATCGTCACCGTCCCTCCCGAAGCGATATCGACGCTCAGGTTGACCGTCTTGCCGCCGGCACTGCCTCCGCTGGCGCTACCGCACGTGCCGTTGGTCGCGGTGCAGGTCCACGGCCCCGACAAGGTCGCCCCGTTCGGCAAGGCATCGTTCACCACTGCACCCGTGACCGGGTCGGGTCCGGCATTGGACACGGTGATGAGATAGACGCTGGTATTTCCCGGCGTGTAGGTCGTCGAGTTGTCGGACTTGCTGATCTGCAGGTTCGCCTGCAATGCACGATTGACGAGATGGCAGGTGATCGCCAGTGGCGATGCGCTGACGGGGGGCGACGTGTAGTTGAAGGATGTTCCGCTGCCGGAAGCGACCACGGCGTTGTTCTGGTCCGTGCATGTCCACGTGGTGGCATACGGCGCAAGCGTCGTGCCGGTTCCCGCCGTTTCCGCAAGCGCGTACACGTCACCGGGCGTGGTCACGACAGCCGCGGTGGTTCCGCCGTTGCCGACATTCGCAGCGGATGCGACGACGGTTGCACCCTGGCTGATGGACAGATTGAACAGCCCGGGATTGTTGGCAGGCTGCAGTTGCTTGGTCAGCGCGAGCACGGCGGCACACGCTTGCCCGATGCCTTCCACGGTGAACACAGCCTGGCCGATGTGGATGCCGAGCAGGCCGAGCAGGTTGTCGACCACGCCGCCAAGCACTGCCGTGAGTACCGGCGTCAACACGGCTTTTGTCGTGAGGTTCAGTGACGCCTGCACTGCCCCGACGACTCCGTTGATGGTGCCTGCAGGCACGGTGACGGGAATCCCCAGCAACGTGGCCGTGATCGGACCCTGCACGAGGGTGATGTTCAGATTGTTGACCAGATCGCCGATCAATATCGCCGCTCTGACCGTGCCGCTGTTCGCGGTGATCGTCTTCGGGAACGGACCGTTGACCGTATACGGTTGCATCGCTGGCGCACCGGTCGCAGCCGCGAGTGCGTTCACCTGCAACGGAATGCTGACCGATGCCAGTCCGACCCCCAATCCGCTGAGGCTGAACTTCACGGTGAGATTGTTGATGGCCAGGGGCGCGAAATCCCCGCTGCTGACCACGTGCGTGCGATTGAAGAACAGCGAATCCGGAACCGATCCGATGTAGAGGCCCGCGAGTCCGGGTTGTGCGTTCAACGTGACCGCATTGCCGACGGCATTCACCGTTGCCAGCGTGCCTTGCGCCCGCGTCACGTCGGCATAGACCTGCAACTTCAGGGTGTCTGCCGTCACCGTGGCATTCGACAGGCCGGCAATGCCCAGGTTGTTGATCGCGGTGACGATCGGACCAAGGTCGAGGCCTTGCAGTACGTCCAGGTTGAGCTTGATGCGGATCGCGCTGGAATAAAATTGCGAACCGGCAGGGCCGCAGACATAGACCGGCGGTTCCACCACCTGCAACCACAACTGCACGTTGGCGACGCCGCTCAATCCGAGCGCCGCGGTGTTGATCGTGATCGGCGTCGGCGTGGTCACGACGTTCTTGAAGTTGTACAGCTGCGCCGATCCGGTGAGCAGGTCCAGCACATCGAGATTCACGTTCGCGAGGGAACCCTGCGGCAAGGCAACCTGCAACAAATCGCCAAGCCTGATCGTCCCCGCAAGCCCGCCGATGGTTGGCGTCAACAGGTTCAGCGCATTGGCTGCGGCGGTATTGCCGTCGGCCTGCAGCACCTGGACCATCGCCGCCTGCAATTGCGCGACCGTGACATTCGCCGCAAGCACCTGGCTGGGATCACTCAGGCTGAGGTTGGTCCCCAGCCGGGTGATGAGCGCATTGAGCTTGATATCGGCGCCGGCGATCGCATTCCAGTCGACTGCGGTCAGGTTGACCGAAGTCCCGGGCAGCAACGACTGCAGCAACGGATTGAGCAGCAACGATTGCGTGGTATCGACCGAGACCAGTCTTGGCCCGGCCGAGACGCAGGCTCCGCTGGTGCAGCCCGCCTGCGCCTGGGCGCGGATCGGGACCATCGAAGCGAATACGAGAACCCCCGAAAGCAACAGCCAGGACATGCAACTCCGGCCGCACGACAACGCACGCTTGCCCCACATCCTCATGGCAACCCCCTGCCATTTGTCTGCTATGCGCGTTCCTTATCTATCTCCCTTTCGTACAGCTTCCTGAATGAACGCAACAAATCGATAACACATGGATTTTTTTTAATCAACACTGTCTGTATGAAATAACAGGTAAAAAAACGCGACTTTGAGCACAATTAACCGCCTTTCTTAATAGTATTCATCTATCTGAATCCTCAATTCCAAACATACTCCACCGCTTGGTATAGAAAATCGGGAAGCCATGCACGCCAAGGACTGCACCCATCAATCCGTGCCGCCTTGGCCCTAGTCGGTGCGATGCCGAAGAGGCGCCGGAGATCGAAAATTTCGATCTCCCCGCGAATGTGTCGAATCAGGCGATCCGTCCGGATCGAACTTGAACCATTGCTCATTTCTCGTGCCGGCAGGCCTCGACCTGCGCAGCAAGGAACACGTGCCAATCGGGAATCGCGGGCGAGATGCGTGACAATAGCGGGCCACATCGACCGCTCGCGCACATGTCCCTACCCGAACACACGCCCCTGATGAAGCAGTATTTCGCCGCGAAGGCGGAACATCCGGACGTGCTGTTGCTGTTTCGCATGGGCGATTTTTACGAGCTTTTCTACGACGATGCGCGCCGTGCCGCGAAATTGCTCGACATCACCCTGACCCAGCGCGGACAGAGCGCGGGCCAGCCGATCCCGATGGCCGGGGTGCCGGTTCACGCCTACGAGGGCTATCTCGCGCGACTGGTGGCACTCGGCGAGTCGGTGGCGATCTGCGAACAGATCGGCGACCCGGCAACATCGAAGGGCCTGGTCGAACGCAAGGTGGTGAGGATCGTCACGCCCGGTACGGTCACTGACGAGGCCCTGCTGCAGGATCGTCGTGACACCCTGCTGATGGCGGTGGCGCGCGGGCGCGATGGTTACGGCCTGGCCTGGGCCGATCTCGCCGGTGGCCGGATGATGGCCGCGCAGCTGCGTGATGCCGATGCCCTTGAAGCGGAACTGGCGCGTCTCGATCCCGCAGAATTGCTGATCGCCGATGAAGACGGCTGGCCCGACTACGTGACGCAGCGTGGTGGCGTGCGCAAGCGCGCACCGTGGTTGTTCGATGCCGACAGCGGTCGCCGCAAGCTGATCGACTTCTTCAACGTGCACGATCTCGGCGCCTATGGCATCGAGGAGGCACCGCACGCGATCGCCGCGCTTGGCGCGTTGCTCGGCTATGTCGAGGAAACGCAGAAGCAACGCCTGCCGCACCTCACGTCGATCGCAGTCGAATCCGGCGACGACGCCATCGCGATGAACGCGGCGACGCGACGCCATCTCGAACTCGATACCCGCATCGACGGCGACACCAGGAACACATTGCTCGGCGTGCTCGATTCCACCATCTCGCCAATGGGCGGACGCCTGCTGCGGCGCTGGCTGCATCGCCCCCTGCGCGACCACGGCATCGTGCGCGAACGCCAGCATGCGGTCACGACACTGCTTGGCTCGGGAAAACTCGACGATTTGCGCGAAACCTTCCGCGGTCTCGGCGATCTCGAACGCATCCTCACCCGCATCGCCCTGCGCAGTGCACGCCCGCGCGATCTCTCCACCCTGCGCGATGGCCTGGCGCTGACGCCGCGCATCGCCGACTTGCATGCCGGCCTCGATTCACCGCGCCTGCAGGCACTTGCGACCGAACTTGGTCAACATGACGACATCGCGCGATTGCTGAAGGTCGCCGTCGTTGCGCAACCGCCGCTGCTCGCCCGCGACGGCGGCGTGATCGCCGAAGGCTACGATGCCGAACTCGACGAACTGCGCACACTCTCGACCCATGCCGACCAGTTCCTGATCGATCTCGAGCAACGCGAGCGCGAAAGCACTGGCATCGCAACGCTCAAGGTCGGCTACAACCGCGTGCACGGCTATTACATCGAACTCGGCAAGGCCCAGGCCGAGAAAGCGCCGGTGCATTACACGCGCCGGCAAACGCTGACCAATGCCGAGCGCTACATCACCGAGGAACTGAAATCCTTCGAGGACAAGGTACTGTCGGCGCGCGAACGTTCGCTGGCGCGCGAAAAACAGCTGTACGACGGCCTGCTCGATGCATTGAATGTCGATCTCGAGCCATTGAAACGCTGTGCCGCGGCGTTGTCGGAACTCGATGTGCTCGCCTGTTTCGGCGAACGCGCCGATGCCCTCGATTGGCGCGCGCCGGAACTGGTCGACGCACCGCAACTCCACATCGAACGTGGCCGCCACCCGGTGGTGGAAGCCGTGCGCGAGGACCCGTTCACGCCCAACGATCTCGATCTCTCGCCCGATCGCCGCATGCTGGTCATCACCGGCCCCAACATGGGCGGCAAGAGCACCTACATGCGCCAGATCGCGCTGATCGTGCTGCTGGCCAACATCGGCAGTTTCGTTCCGGCAGCGTCGGCGCGTATCGGCCCGATCGATCGCATCCTCACCCGCATCGGCGCCGGTGACGATCTCGCCAAGGGGCAGTCGACCTTCATGGTCGAGATGAGCGAAACCAGCTACATCCTCCACCATGCCACCGCGCAATCGCTGGTGTTGATGGATGAAATCGGTCGCGGCACATCGACCTACGATGGACTGGCACTGGCCGACGCCTGTGCGCGCCATCTTGCCGAAACCAATCGCAGCTTCACGCTGTTCGCCACCCACTACTTCGAACTGACCGCGCTCGCGCAGGCGGACAGCGGCATCGCCAACGTGCATCTCGATGCCGTCGAACATGGCGACGCACTGGTGTTCATGCATTCGGTCAAGGATGGTCCGGCCAATCGCAGCTTCGGCTTGCAGGTGGCCGCACTCGCCGGCCTGCCGAAAGCAGTCGTGCGCGATGCGCGTGCGCGACTCGCCGAACTCGAGCAGCATGGCCGCGACGACACCTCCGCGCAGGCACCACTGACCGCCACCGTGCTCGACAACCCGCAGCAGATCGGACTGTTCGCGCCGCGTTCCGCAGCGCTCGATGCACTGGCCGGCATCGATCCCGACGAACTCACCCCGAAACAGGCGCTGGAAGCGCTGTATCGCCTCAAGTCACTGGGTTGAGGCGATATCGCTGATGTCATCGACGGAATCGATCGATAAACCCGATCGATTCCACAGCAATAATCGATTTCCAATCGTAATGGCGGTCGGCTAGTGTCAGGACTCCCCCACCGGAGCCAGCATGATGAAGAAGACCGGCAAGTCACCATCCAAATCCAAGTCGACGTCGGCAAACGTGACCCGTGCGCGCGCAAAAGCGCAGAAGGCCCTGAGCACCACGCCGAATGAACGCCACGGCAAGTGCCCGGTGACGCATCTGACCACGCAATTCGGCGCACCGGTGGTCGACAACCAGAATTCGATGACGGCCGGCCCACGCGGACCGCTGCTGATGCAGGACGTGTGGCTGCTGGAGAAGCTCGCCAACTTCAACCGTGAAGTGATCCCCGAACGCCGCATGCATGCGAAGGGTTCCGGCGCGTTCGGCACCTTCACCGTGACCAAGGACATCAGCCGCTACACCAAGGCGAAGATTTTTTCCAAGGTCGGCAAGAAGACCGAAATGTTCGCGCGCTTCACGACAGTTGCGGGTGAACGCGGCGCCGCCGATGCCGAACGCGACATTCGTGGTTTCGCCCTGAAGTTCTACACCGAGGAAGGCAACTGGGACCTGGTCGGCAACAACACGCCGGTGTTCTTCCTGCGCGATCCGCGCAAGTTCGGCGACCTAAACAAGGCGGTCAAGCGCGATCCGCGCACCAACATGCGCAGCGCCACCAACAACTGGGATTTCTGGACGCTGCTGCCGGAAGCATTGCATCAGGTGACGATCGTGATGAGCGATCGCGGCATTCCGCGCAGTTATCGCCACATGAACGGCTTCGGCTCGCACACCTACAGCTTCATCAACGACAAGGACGAACGCTACTGGGTGAAGTTCCACTTCCAGACCCAGCAAGGCATCGAGAACCTGACCGACCAACAGGCCGCGGAGATCGTCGCCGGCGATCGCGAAAGCCACCAGCGCGACTTGTACGAATCGATCGAGCGCGGCGACTTCCCGAAGTGGAAGATGTACGTGCAGGTGATGCCGGAACTCGATGCCGACAGCTACCACATCCACCCATTCGACCTGACGAAAGTGTGGCCGAAGAAGGATTACCCGCTGATCGAAGTCGGCGTATTCGAACTCAACCGCAATCCCGAGAATTTCTTCGCCGATGTCGAACAAAGCGCGTTCGCGCCGAGCAATCTGGTTCCCGGCATCGGGCCGTCACCGGACAAGATGCTGCAGGCACGATTGTTCGCCTACGCCGACGCGCAACGCTATCGCCTTGGCGTGAACTACCACCAGATCCCGGTGAACGCCGCGCGTTGCCCGGTGCACAGCAACCATCGCGATGGCGCAGCGCGCATGGACGGCAACTACGGCGGCCTGCCGCATTACGAGCCCAACAGTTTCGGCCAGTGGCAGGAACAGCCGCAGTACCGCGATCCACCGCTGCGCATCAACGGCGACGCCGACTTCTGGAATTTCCGTGAAGACGACGACGATTACTTCAGCCAGCCACGCGCCCTGTTCCGGTTGATGGACAAGGACCAGAAGCAGCGCTTGTTCGACAACACCGCGCGGGCAATGGGCGACGCACCCGACTTCATCAAGCAACGCCACGTCGACAATTGCACGAAGGCCGATCCTGCTTATGGTGCAGGCGTGGCCAAGGCGTTGAAGGCGCAGGCCGCTGCGACGAAGAAGACGAAGCCAGCCGGGAAAAACATGCCCGGCGTGCTCAAAGGCGGACCAGGCGGCGAGGACGTGGGGAGTTGAATGCCCTGCGTGCGCGGCACTCGCTTGCCGCGCACGCATTCAACTTTCAGAGATGCCGGATGTCCGTCGGCGGATTCATCCAGTTGTCGTTGCGGCCATCGGAATGGCGCACCGGCCCTGACATCAGCTCATCGATACTGGCATCGTCAAGCGTATTCACCTGCAGCGACAGGAAATCGCCGCCCGCCTCCGGAATATGGCCGTGGGTGTACAGCGTGACGCCACATTTGCTGCAGAAGCGGTGATGCAGGTTGCCGCCCGGCCATTCCTTGCCGTAATCGGCCAGCGCGTCCTGCCCTTGCAACACTTCCAGATTGCTGGCGCGTGCGCTCCAGTTGCGGATCTTCAGGCAATACGTGCAATTGCACTTGCCGGTGCCCTGCGCAAGATCGAGATCGGCCTGGTATTTCACCGCGCCGCAATGGCAGCTGCCGTGATGGGTCTTGGTCATGTCAATGCTCCGCGTGGCTGGTGGATGCCACCATCATCGGGTGAGGATGCGCCTGTACCAGGGCGTTGTCGATCTCGTTGGCGCGGATCGCCGCCGGTCGCGACTGGTGGATCTCGACGAAACGCTCGAATGCAGGCCGCGGCTCGAGCGCCTTGATGCGCATGTAATAGCCGAGGAACGCGGCCGTGTAGAGATCGACCGTGGTGAAACGGTCGCCGACGATGTGCGGCCCCTGCGAGACGGCACCTTCCAGCACATCCAGCACTTCGCCGTCGCTGCCGTAGCCGGCGCTGAATCCGGGGGCGAAATGGCCGGAAAACTTCGCGGTCATGTAAGCCTCGAGCGGGCCGGCGAGGAACAGCATCCAGCGGTAATAGCTGCCACGCAATGCACTGCCGACTTCCGGAGCAAAATGCTTGTGCGGTACCAGGTCGGCAAGGTGCATGCAGATCGCCGCGTTCTCGGTGATCACCATGTCGCCGTGCACCAGCGCCGGAACCTTGCCCATCGGGTTGATCGCCAGGTAGTCCGGCGACTTCATGCTGGTATTGAAGTCGAGGATCACACCGTCGTAGGGCAATCCGGTTTCCTCGATCATCCAGCGGGCGATGCGGCCACGCGACATCGGGTGGGTGTAGAGGGTCAGTGCGTCGCGCATCTCGAATGTCTCCGTTGGGTGTGCGGACACGATATCCGGCCATGCTGACAGATTCTGTCAGCAGTGTTCACTCCCTCGATCCGTAACCGGTCTGGTCGCGCCAGCGCCGCATCAACACAGGCCTGCGCACGCTGTAGCGCTGGCCGGTATCCGTCAATGCGAGCACGCGGTCGGCGCGAAAGTGGCGGAAGTCCTGGCGCAGTTCGCACCACGCCCCGAGCATCCGCACATTGGCGAAGAACGCCATCAGGAATGGCCAGATCCTGCGTTCGCTGGCCTTGCCGTGGTGGTCGACGTAGTGCATCACCACCACGTGTTCGTCGCGGATGGCGCGGCGCAGGACCGGCAACCACGGTTCGTCCGGCGCCTGCTCGCGGTTTTTCGGCACCAGTAGGCCGCTGGTTTCGATTTCCAGCCGCAATGCATCCGGCAACACCGACGCCAACCGCTGCAAGGCATCATTCGCGGCCTGCGCCAGTTCGGTATCGCCCTGCAGCGAAACCCAGCGCGCGCCCAGTGTCAACGCTTCCAGTTCATCGCGTCCGAACATCAGCGACGGCAACAGATATCCGTGGCGCAGCATGTAGCCGGTGCCGGGGTCGCCCTCGATGTCGGCGCCCTGCTCGCGCAGCAAGGCGATATCGCGATAGACCGTGCGCAGGCTCACGCCCAGCCGTTCCGCCAGGCGTGCGCCGGTCAACGGCCGCCGGCGGCTGCGCAGCAGATCGAGCAGGCGCAACAAGCGCGACGCACGACTGCTCATGCAGGAAAGACAGGTGGGATCGGGAACATCCGCACAGCGTACACGCAGGCATGAATGGCGGTTTTGTGGATCGGTCCACGATTCCCGGCGGCCACAACACATGACCGTAACAATCATCCCCTTAATTTGACGTCACCATCCAGGGCCGCGCCCGTTCAACAGGACATCCACACAATGAGCATGATCGAAGACATTCTTTCCCAGATGCAGGGCGCACCGGTGCAGCAGGTGGCCAGCCAGTTGGGCGTGGACCCGGCGCAGGCACAGCAGGCGATCGGCGCGGCGTTGCCGATGATCGTCGGCGCGCTGGGACAGAACGCCAGCCAGCCCGGCGGCGCTGACGTCCTTGCCGGCGTGCTCGGCGCGAACCATGGTGACGCCGCCGGTGGCGGACTCGGCGGACTGCTCGGTTCGGTACTGGGCTCGGTCACGGGCCAGCAAGCGGCCACGCCGGCAACCGATGGTGGCGGCATCCTCGGTCATATCTTCGGCGGACAGGAACAGCAGGCGTCGAACCAGGTCGGCCAAGCCACCGGCCTCGGCAGCGATCAGGCGCAGATGCTGATGAAGATCATGGCGCCGATCGTAATGGCCTACCTCGCCAAGCGCATGTTCTCGCACCCGGACAGCAACAACGCGAATTCGGTCAGCGACGTGCTGCAGCAGGAACAGGCGCACGCGGAATCCGGCGGCGGCATGCTCGGCCAGGTGCTCGGCAGCCTCGGTGGTGGTGGCGGGCTCGGCGGATTGCTGGGCTCCGTGCTTGGTGGTCGCAGCTGACGCGAAGCGCTAGCACAGTGGATCAGAAGGGGCCGCATCGTGCGGCCCTTTTTGTTGTGTCGTGCAATACGCGTGATGTGCATTCAGACGACTGGTGGCATGCTGGCGCTTCCGCATCTCCGGTCATGATGATGACGCGTCCACTCCTGCGCCCAACCCTCGGCCTGCTCGCAACCGCCCTGCTCGCCGCCTGCGCGCAACAGCCTGTGCAGTCGGCTGCCCCGGCTCCGGTGGTCACGGCACCCGCGCCTCCGCCGGCACAGGAACCACCGCCTGCGCCAACGCAAGCGACGCCTGCCGCGGTGCAACCGGTGCCGACCACCGAAGAACTCATGCAGTTCAATTCGTGCATGACCGACCTGCGCAAACCGGCATTGGCCGCGGGTGTCGAAGAATCGGCGTTTGATCGCTACGCGATGCGCGTGGTGCCGGACATGACCGTGCTGCCCTTGCTCGATCGCCAACCCGAATTCACCACCGCGATCTGGGATTACCTGGCCGGACTGGTCGACCAGAAACGCGTCGACGATGGTCGCGCGATGATGGCCAAGTACGCATCGACGCTGTCGCAGGTGCAATCGCGCTTCGCGGTCGATCCGGCGACGGTCACCGCCGTGTGGGGCGTGGAAAGCGATTTCGGCCGGATCATGGGACGTCGCCCGTTGCTGGTCTCGCTCGGCACGCTGTCGTGTTTCGGTCGCCGGCAAACGTATTTCCGCAGCGAATTCTTCGAGCTGTTGAAGATCGCGCAACGCGGCGATGTCGCGGTCGAAGACCTCAAGGGTTCATGGGCCGGCGCATTCGGGCAGACGCAATTCATGCCATCGACATACAACCGCATGGCGGTCGATTTCGATGGTGATGGACGCCGTGACCTGGTGCGCAGCGCGCCGGACGCACTCGCCTCCACCGCAAACTACCTGCTGAAATCGGGCTGGCGCGAAGGACAGCCGTGGGGCTATGAAGTGAAACTGCCTTCCGCCTTCGACAGCGCGCAGGCTGGCCGCAAGAACCGCAAGCCGTTGTCGTACTGGCAATCCCTCGGCATCCATCGCGTCGATGGCCAGTCGATTCCGCTGGAACCGGACACCTCCGCTGCAGTGCTGTTGCCCGCGGGCGCGAATGGCCCAGCCTTCCTGGTATTCCGCAACTTCGATGCGATCTACAGCTACAACGCCGCCGAGAGTTACGCTCTGGCGATCGCGTTGCTGTCGGATCGCCTGCGTGGCGAATCGGGACTGCGCACGCCGTGGCCGACCGACGATCCCGGCCTGTCGCGCGCGGACCGCGTCGAACTGCAACGCCTGTTGCTGAAACGCGGTCACGCCATCGGCACGCCGGACGGAGTGCTTGGCACGGCGAGTCGTGCTGCCATCCAGCAGGAACAGCAGCGACTCGGAATGACGGTGGATGGTCGCGCCGGGCAGAAACTGCTCAGGGCCCTGCGCGACGGTCGCTGACGCTTACTTCGCCTTCGGGGCCAGCACCAGCACCGAGAAGCTTCCGTCGATCATCGGCGGGCGCTTTTCTCCTGCCGCCGCCTTGCCGAATTTGGCAGCGACGGTATAGGCGCGATGATCGCTGTCGTCGAGCACGATCGTGCGCGCCGAAGCCTGCGTCGGCAACGACTGCACCTTGCGGAAACAATCGCCGCCTTCCACGCGCACGACATCAAGCGCGCCGGTCTTGCCAAGCGGCACCAGCACGCTGCGCGTCGCCGGATCGAAGGCCGCGCCATCCGGACCTTCGCCGATCGCCACGCGCGCCACCGCCTTGCCGTTGTCGGCATTGGTCACCGCCAGCACCTTGTTCTGGCAGGTCGAGAACACCCGGCGCCGCGCGGTGTCCATGGCGATGCCCGAGGGTTCCTCGCAACCGTCCATCTTCCAATCGTGGACAATCTTGGCGTTCGCCGCGTCGATCTCGACCAGGTGCGCATTGCTTTCGATGTTGAGGAAGATGTGGCCGCGGCCGTCTGCGACCGCCAGTTCGGGATTGCCATCGAAGGCGATCGTCGCGATTTCCTTGCCGTTGGCCGGATCGAGCACCGATGCGTTGTTGCTGTGCGCGTTGAACACGAACAGGCGATTCGAGCCCGCGTCGTACAGCACCGCATCCGGCGACTTGCCGTTCACCGGGAAATCGCGCAGGCGCTTGAATGTGGCGAGATCGAATTCGGTGACGGAATTGGATTTGCCGTTGGTGGTATAGCCGTGGCCATCCGGACCGATCGCGATGCCGTGCACGCCATCGGCGCCGGCAATCGTGCCGACTTCCTTGCCGTTCGTCGTATCGACGACCTGCACGCGATCACCGCGACTGACGAAGAGATGATGACGCACCGGATCGACTTCGAGCAGATCCCAGTGGCCGGCGCCGGACACCGGCCAGTTCGCTGCCACTTCGTATTGCGCGGCTTTCGCGGAAGTCGCCGCCATCAATGGAGATGGAATAGACAGGGATGAAACAGACAGGATCGACGCCAATGCCAACAGCTGCTGCTTCATCGCGATGTCTCCGGAGGGGGATCGGCGGATCATAGACCCGCGCAATCGCCGCAATCTTTCAGAGACCTGACAGCGCCTGCTCGAAGTCGGCCCAGAGATCTTCGACGTTCTCGATGCCGACTGACAGGCGCAGCATGCCGGCGGTGATGCCGTACTTGCCGAGCGTCTCGACCGGAATCGAACGATGCGTCAGTCCGGCCGGGTGCTGGATCAGCGTATCGACGGCGCCCAGGCTCACCGCCGGCACCATCAACTTGACCGAATTCATCACCTTCGACGCGGCAGCGTGGCCGCCCTTGAGATCGATCGCCATCAGCGAACCCGGACCGCTCATCTGCGTGCCGACCAGATGCGAATTGTTCACCGTGCCGAGGCCGGGATAGAACACCTTGGCCACGGCCTGGTGTTGCGACAGGCGCTTCGCGAGCTCGATCGCGTTGGACTGCGCACGTTCGACGCGCAAGCCCAGCGTCGGCAGGCCACGATGGATCAGGAACGCCGCCAGCGGATGCAGGTTGGCACCGGTGGAAACGCGCACCTTGCGCAATGGCTTGGCCAGTTCTTCCGGGCAGCAGACCACGCCGGCGATCACGTCGCCATGACCACCAAGGAACTTGGTCGCGCTGTGCACCACATAGGACGCACCGAGTTCGAGCGGACGTTGCAGCACCGGTGTCGCGAAGGTCGAATCGACCATCACCGGCACCTTGCCGGCAGCTTCGACGACAGCGCGGATATCGACCAGATCGCAGGTCGGATTGGCCGGCGTCTCGATCACCACCAACGTGGTCTCGGGACGGATCTTCGCGGCGATCTCGCCAGCGTCGACGAACTCGGCATCGAACCCGAGCAGGCCGTTGGCGAGCAGGCTGTCGGTCGCCGCATACAACGGGCGCACCACCAGCACATGGTTGCCATGCGCACGACGAGACAACAGCAATGCGGTGATCGCGGCCATGCCCGATGCGAACGCGATGCAGGCTTCACTGCCTTCGAGCCCGGCGACCGCGTTCTCCATGCGCGCCACGGTCGGGTTGTGGAAGCGGCCATAGATGGAGTTGGCGGCTTCGCCCTCGCCCGCCCCGGCCAGGGCCGCAAAGCTGCGGACGCCCTCGTCGAAATCCGGGATCGGATAGGTGCTGGAGAGATCGATCGGTGAGGCGTGCACGCCCATGGCCTTGAAGTCTTCGCGGCCACCGTGGACGGCGCGGGTGTCGAAACCTTTCATCGAAACAATCCTTGATCGGAAAGGTCAAAGACTACCCAATCTTCGGTCGTGGCATGATGATCCGAACAATATTCGGAATTTCACCCAATTTCCCATGCTCGACCGAATCGATCTCAATCTCCTGCGGCTTCTGCGGAAGAATGCGCGCCTGCCCAACAAGGAACTGGCCGACCTCAGCGGCGTCGCGCCGTCCACCGCGCTCGAGCGCATCCGCCGCTTGCAACAGACCGGCACCCTGCTCGGCTATCACGCCGAAGTCGCGCCTGCGGCGGTCGGCATCGGCCTGCAGGCGATGGTGACGGTACGCCTGCGCCGCCACTCGCGCGCGCTGGTCGACAGCTTCCACACCCATCTGCTCGGCCTGCACGAGGTGATGGCGTTCTATCACCTGGCCGGCGCCGACGATTTCCTGGTGCATGTCGGCGTGCGCGACAGCGACCATCTGCGCGAATTCGCGCTGTCCGCGTTCACCGAGCGCGATGAAGTCGCGCACATCGAAACACACCTGATCTTCGAATTCCGGCGCAATCCGGGGCTGCCGGTGTATTCGGCTCAGGGCGATTGACGGCCCGGTCGCACGAACACCAGATCGATCACCTGGTCCTTGGAAATATTGTCGGCGCGGAATTGCTGCACGCGGCTTTTGCCCGACTTGTTGTCGAGCGCCTTGCCACCGCTCATGCACGTCGAGAGGAAATCGCCACCGGCATCCACCCGCAAGGTGAAATCCTGCGCACCTGGGCGCCAACCACGACTGCCGGCGATGCGATAGCGCAGCCCGGTCCAGTCGACGCCCGCACCGGTATCGAGCGATTTCACCGCCGACTGCCGTCCCTCATCCATACATGTCGCATCGCCGATGCGCCGGATCATCTGCGCCGGTTTGATGTTCACCTCGCTCGTCATCGCCGGCACGTAACTGTGGCGGATTGTCACCGCACGCCCGGGCGCGAACCACTGGTCCCAACTGTATGTTTCGCGCAACTGGAACCGCGCACGCCCCTGCCTGTCGAACCATGCGGCAGGCAGCGGCAGTTTCCCGGCCGGCGCCTGTCCATCGCGCAGGAAGGCGATCAGTTCCGGCTCCTTCCAGCCAAGCGTCGCGATTCGCCAGGCGATGTCCCTGTCGCCCAGCATCACCATCAGTTTCCGCGTCGGCTTGATCGCCATGCCATTCACCGCAAAACGCAGCTCGCGGATCCTGCCCTGCGCATCGTCACCCTGGACATGCATCGGTGGCAGGGTGAACACCACCGGCACGAACTGCTTCTGCTTGCTGGTGCCGGTGAACACGTCCTCGACCACGATGCGTTGTTGCGAGATCGTCACCAGTTCCTTGTCGAGGCGAATGTCGGCCTGGCGGCGCAGCGCGATGCCGGGATTGACGTCGCCGGGCAATGTTTCCGCGGCAAATGCCGAGGACGACAACGAAAGCGCACCGATCGCCAGAAGGCGTATTGCATTGCGGATCATCACGGCCTCGTCGTCCTCACTCTTCCTGCCGGAAGCATAGGGCAAGGGCGGTCACAGGGCGTCGATGTCGCCCAACGCCCGGATCAGCCGCCGCGCCCGCTTGTCCGGCCGGCCTTCGGGCGGCGCGTAGCCGGCGCGCGCCGCAGCGGCAGTCGCACGTGCCTCGTTGCGTGCCGCGATCGATTCGGGATCCTCGACATACAAAGTCTGCGCAACGCTGGCGGGTCCGCGCTGCTCGCTCAAGCCCTGCACGGTGATGACGAAGACCTCCTCGCCACGCGTGACCTGCAGGTGTTCGCCCGTGCGCACGACCCTCGACGGCTTGGCGCGCTGCCCATCCACTTCGACACGGCCAACCTCGATCGCCTGTTTCGCCAGGGATCGCGTCCTGAAAAAGCGCGCCGCCCACAACCAGATGTCGAGACGAACGCCGGTTACCGCCACATCGCCAGTCACGCCAATTCCACCCACTGCATTCGCCGTTTCGCGATCATCACTCAATGAACCAACCAGATCCCGACTCGCAGGCACCTGCCGCAGCATCCGCGCCGTCACGTCCGTCGTCAACCGGCAACTGATCGCGCTTACATCGCCGGACGCTGTTCCACTTTCGGTTCGGCCACTTCGTGTCCGGCACGCGCCCTGCCCGCCATGTCCGCGCCGGCATCCGCAGGCAAGCGCCACATCATGATCGCGGACAGTGCCGAAATCAGCGCCACCAGCGGGAACGCGAGATAGAAGTTGTGGACGTCGGTGGCCGGCACATGGCGCAGCCATCCGAATGCTTGCAGCGTGAGGCCGGCGACGGCGACGCCCATGCTCACCGACAACTGCTGCATCATCGCCGCGAGACTGCTCGCCTGGCTGATCTGCGGCTGCTCGACGTCGGCGTAACTGACCGCATTGAGACTGGTGAATTGCAACGAACGAATGCAACCGCTGACCAGCAGCACGCTCATCACCAGCAGATGCGGTGTCGACGGACGGAACAATCCGAACATCGCCAGTGATGCCGATGCCAGCAATGCATCGAACACCAGCACGCGGCGGAATCCCCAGCGACGGATGATCCAAGCCGCGATGGTTTTCATGAACATCGCGCCGACCGCGGACACGAAGGTCAGGCCACCCGATTGCAACGGACTCAAGCCGAAACCGACCTGCAACATCATCGGCAGCAGGAACGGAACCGCGCCGACGCCGATGCGGAACAGGCTGCCACCCAGCACGCCGGCCCTGTAGGTGGGAATCCGCAGCATGCGCAGGTCGAGCAATGGATGTTCGACGCGCCGCGCATGGATGGCGTAGCGCATCAATGCAGCGACTCCGAGCAGCAACACCGCGATCGATGCCCACGCCGGAACCTCCAGGTGTCCGATCGTCGAAAACCCGAACATCGCGAATGCGAGACCGAAACCGGACAACAGGAAACCGGGCCAGTCGAGCGCTTGCACCGGTTCCTTCAACGCCGGGATGTAGCGCCACGCAAGGGCGATGCCGAGCGCACCCATCGGCAGGTTGATCAGGAAGATCCAGCGCCAGTCGAACCAGGTGGTGATGAAGCCGCCGAGCGGCGGCCCCGCCACCGGCCCGACCAATGCGGGAATCGTCAGCCAGCTGAGTGCCTGCACCAGTTCCGATTTGTCCACGGTGCGCAGCAACACCAGTCGACCCACCGGCACCATCATCGCGCCGCCCATGCCCTGCACGAAGCGCGCGAGCACCATCCATTCCAGCGATGGACTGATCGCGCAACCGATCGATCCCAGCAGGAATACCGCGATCGCACTCATGAAGGTGACGCGCGCGCCGAAACGATCGGCAACCCAGCCGCTGATCGGGATGAACACCGCAAGGGACAACAGGTAGCTGGTGAGCACCAGCTTCAGCGAAATCGGATCGACGCCATAGTCGTGTGCAATCGCCGGCAATGCCGTCGACAGCACGGTCGAATCCATGTTCTCGATGAAGAGTGCACAGGCGACGATCAGGGGCAAACGACGCGACGTCTTCATTGGGCCGGCGCCCGCATCAATGGAACCGTACAAACGCAAACGGCCGCCCGGAGGCGGCCGTCGTGCGCGTCACGCATGGCGCGATTATTCGCCAGCGTCGGCAGCCGCTGCAGCGGCCTTCGCTTCGGCCTTGGCCTTGGCGACGGCGGCCAGATCCTCGCGGATGCGGGCGGCCTTGCCTTCCAGGCCACGCAGGTAGTACAGCTTGGCGGAACGCACGTCACCGCGGCGCTTCACCACCACCGAGTCGATGGTCGGGCTGAAGGACTGGAACACGCGCTCGACGCCGAAGCCGTGCGAGATCTTGCGGACGGTGAACGAGGAGTTCAGGCCGGCGTTCTTGCGAGCGATGACCACGCCTTCATAGGCCTGCACGCGCTCGCGGTTGCCTTCCTTCACCTTGACGTTGACGATCACGGTGTCGCCGGGACCGAATTCCGGCAGGACGCGACCCGCCTGGGCGGTCTCGAATTCGTTGATCAGGTTGCTCAGGCTGGGCTTGCTCATGGTGACACCGTGTTCTGTAGTTATTCTGGGTGCGGCACCCGAGTGGTGGGTCCGCGGCGGTAAGCCCGTCATTATAGGACGATTCCGAATCGTCGCGCTACCCCTTCCCGCAGGCTCGATCAGGGCTCCAGCCCGTGCCCGCGCAGGAAGGCCAGGTCGGCGGCGGTCAGACCGGCACCGGCCAGCAGATCCGGACGCCGTTGGGCGGTCCGCAGCAGGGATTGCTGGCGCCGCCAGCGGGCGATTTCGGCGTGATGGCCGGACAGCAGCACCTCCGGCACCTCGCCCAGCGCGTGGCTGACCGGCTTGGTGTAGTGCGGGCAGTCCAGCAGCCCGTCCTCGAAACTGTCCTGGGCCGCCGATTCGGCATCGCTGAGCGCGCCCTCCTGCAGGCGGGCCACGGCATCGACCACCACTGCGGCAGCCAATTCGCCGCCGGACAGCACGTAATCGCCGATCGAGATCTCCTCGTCGACGCTGGCTGCGATCAGGCGTTCATCGACGCCTTCATAGCGACCGCACAGCAACGCCAGTCGCGGCATCGCCGCCAGTTCACGCGCACGTGCCTGCGTGAGCGGCCGACCCTGCGGACTGAGATAGATCACATGCGCCGGAGTTGCATCGTCGGCCTGCATGGCATCGAGCGTGGCGAGCAACGGATCAATCATCATCACCATGCCGGGACCGCCGCCGAAAGTGCGGTCATCGACGCGGCGATAGTTGCCTTCGGCGTGATCGCGCGGATTCCAGCCGTGCAGCGCCAGCAATCCGCGTTCCTGCGCGCGTCCGACCACGCCGAAACCGGCGCACTGGGCGACGAATTCGGGAAAGAGACTGATGATGTCAATGCGCATGGCGCGACTCAGAAGTCCGGATCCCAGTCGACGGTGATGCGGCCGGAATCGAAATCCACCGAAGTCACGTAGTCGGGCTCCTTGAACGGAATCATGCGCTCGCGCTCGCCTTCCACTACCAACACGTCGTTGACGCCGGTAGAAAACAAATGGGAAACGCGACCGAGCACGACGCCTTCGGTCGTCACGACTTCAAGGCCTTCGAGGTCGATCCAGTAGTACTCGCCCGGCGCCGGCGGCGGCAGCACCGAACGCGGGACGTAGAGTTCGGCGCCACGCAGGGCTTCGGCGCTGTCGCGATCCTCGATGCCGGGGATCGTCATCACCAGGCCCTTGGCCGCGACGCGACCACGGATACCCTCCAGCTCACGCTCGTTGCCGCGCCCGTCACGCAAGGTCAACGGTGCATATTTCAGCAACGACTGCGGCGGCTCGCTGAAGGATTCGATTTTCAGTTCGCCACGCACACCAAAGGCGCCATGCACCCTGCCAATGAGGATGCGGCGCCCGGTGTCGATCATGTGCGAAGTCGCCACGCGCGTTGCGCGCGGCCAGCCATCAGGCCGCGGTAGCGGACTTGGCGGCTTCCTTGTACAGCGCGCCGACCTTTTCGGTCATCTGCGCACCGCGCTCGATCCAGAACTTGACGCGCTCGACGTCGAGCTCGACACGCTTGTCCTGGCCGGCAGCGATCGGATTGAAGTAACCGACGCGCTCGATGTTGCGGCCGTCGCGGGCGCTGCGGCTGTCGGTGACGATGATGTGGTAGAAGGGACGCTTCTTGGCGCCGCCGCGGGTAAGGCGAATCTTGACCATGGTGCTCTCGTGTTGCCCAGCTGCCGGAATGGCAGGGTAAGCCGGTAATTATAGCAGGATTGACCCCGGGAGGGTTCAGCGCATCATCGGCGGCATCCCGCCTCGCCCGCCCATCATCCCGCTCAGGCCGCGCATCATGCCCTTCATGCCGCCACGGCCGAGCTTGCCCATCATTTTTTCCATCTGCTGGTACTGCTTCATCACGCGGTTCACGTCCTGCGGCTGCAGGCCCGAACCGCGGGCGATGCGGGCGCGCCGCGAGCCGTTGAGCAGGTCGGGATTGCGGCGTTCCTTGGGCGTCATCGACTTGATGATGGCCATCATCCGCGGAATCTCGCGGCCGGTGACCTGGCCCTTCACCTGGTCGGGGATCTGGCCCATGCCCGGCAGCTTGTCCATCAATCCGGACAGACCGCCCATGTTCTGCATCTGCTCGAGCTGGTCGTGCATGTCCTGCAGGTCAAAGCGCTTGCCCTTCGCCACCTTCTCGGCGAGCTTCTGCGCCTTTTCCTTGTCGACGTTGGCTTCCACCTGTTCGACCAGCGACAGCACGTCGCCCATGTCGAGGATGCGGCTGGCCGCGCGATCGGGATGAAAGACATCGAGGCCGTCGGGCTTCTCGCCGACGCCGACGAACTTGATCGGCTTGCCGGTGATGTAGCGCACACTCAGCACCGCGCCGCCGCGGGCATCACCATCGGTCTTGGTCAGCACCACGCCGGTCAGCGGCAGCGCTTCGTTGAAGGCTTTCGCCGTGTTCGCCGCATCCTGGCCGGTCATCGAGTCGACGACGAACAGCGTTTCGACCGGATTCACCGCAGCGTGCAGCGCCTTGATCTCGGCCATCATTTCCTGGTCGATGGCGAGACGACCGGCGGTATCGACGATCAGCACGTCGGCGAAGGATTTCTTCGCGTCGTCGATCGCCGCGCGCACGATTGCCTCGGGCTTTTGCGAGGCATCGGACGGGAAGAACGTCACCCCGACCTGCTGCGCCAGCGTCTTCAGCTGTTCGATCGCGGCCGGACGATAGACGTCCGCGCTCACCACCATCACCTTCTTCTTGCGTTTTTCCTTGAGGTGCTTGGCGAGCTTGCCGACGGTGGTAGTCTTGCCCGCGCCCTGCAGGCCGGCCATCAGGATGACCGCCGGCGCCGGCACGTTGAAATTGAGATCGACGCTCTGCGCGCCCATCGTGTTGGTGAGTTCGTCGCGCACCACCTTGACCAGCTGCTGGCCCGGCGTCAGCGACTTCATCACTTCCTGGCCGAGCGCGCGCACCTTGATGCGCTGGATCAGCGCCTGCACCACCGGCAACGCGACGTCGGCCTCGAGCAGGGCGACGCGCACTTCTCGCAACGCCTCGCTGATGTTGGATTCGGTCAGGCGGCCACGGCCGCGGATGCGGTTGATGGTGCCGGACAGGCGTTCGGTCAACGATTCGAACATTGCGGTCTTGAGTGTCGCGGAAAGTCGCAAAGTATAGACGCTGGCGCCATTTGAGCCGATGTGCGTGCGACACTGAACGGATGCTGCCGACCCTTGCCGCCATCCTGTTCTACCTGATCGCCGCCACCCTGCTGGTGCGCGACGTGGCGCGCGGCACGGATAGCAATGGATGGAAGATCCCGGCCACGCTCGCCCTGCTCGATCACGCCTGGCTGCATGTCGAGGCCTGGCATCGCACCGGCGTGCCCGACATGCACTTTTTCGCCGCCCTTTCACTGGTGGCGCTGGTGATGGCGGCAGTCACGACCCTGCTTGGCATGCGCAAGCGGCTCGATGCCATCGGCGTGGTGGTATTCCCGCTGGCCGCGCTGTTCGCCGCCTGCTACTCGCTCTATGGCCACGCCCCCCAGCCGGAGATGACCTGGCAGGTGCAATTGCACGCTTGGCTGGCGCTGTTCGCCTACGCCACGCTGGCGGTCGCCGCCCTGCTCGCCATCGTCCTGTGGCTGCAGGAACGGGCGATGCGCAATCGCGAATTCCACGGCTGGATGCGCGCCCTGCCACCGCTGACCGAGCTGGAATCGGCCCTGTTCCGCACCCTGACGGTCGGCTTCCTGCTGCTGAGCGCGGCGATCCTCGCCGGCGCCCTGTTCGTCGGCAACCTGTTCCAGCAGCATCTGGTCCACAAGACCGTACTCAGCCTGGTGTCCTGGGTGATCTTCGGTGTCCTGCTGTTCGGCCGCTGGCGCTGGGGCTGGCGCGGCGCGCGGGCGGTGCGCTGGACTTTGGTGGCGATGGCGACCCTGCTGCTGGCCTTCTTCGGCAGCCAGTTCGTGCTTGAACTGGTGCTTCGCCGGGCCTGAACCTGAATGCGGAAAACGTTTGCATTATTGTTGTAACAATAATTGCATTGACAACTATTGCATGGGCGAGCATGATGCCGCTCCATGAACACCCCACCCCCCTGCGCCGGCTCCTCGCTCGGCCTGCTGTTCCGGCAGGTCCGCGACGCCATGTGGCACGCGATGGAGACGGAGCTGGAACGGCTGGGCCATGACCTGACCTTCAGCCAGTTCGTCACCCTCAAGAAGCTCGGGATGAGCGATGGCCACATCAGCGTGGGCGACCTCGCCCGCGCCGCCGAGCTCAATCCCGGCGCGATGACCCGCCTGCTCGACAAGCTCGAGGAAAAGGGCCTGATCGTCCGTGCCAGCGACCCCACCGATCGCCGCGCGTTGCGCATCCAGCTCACCGACGCCGGGCATGCCATCTACGACCAGTGCAGTGCCTGCAGTGATCGCGTGCGCGAACGCGCGTTGTCCGGCATGAGCGCTTCCGAATGCGATCAGTTCATTTCCACCCTCGAACACGTCCGCACCAATCTCTTGAACACGGAGTCAGCATGATGGCGATTCGCCACCTGCAACCGCTGTCCGCACTCGCGCTGGCCACCGTGCTGGCCGGTTGCGCCAGCACCCATAACCTGAAGCCGGAATCCTCGCTGCAAGATCCCGATCGCTTCCAGGCTGCGAGCAGTCTTGGCCGCACTCCGGTCAGCGACATTGCCTGGCCGAAGGCGCAGTGGTGGAGCAGCTACGGCGATCCGCAACTCGATACCTTGATGCAGGAAGCACTGGCAGGATCGCCGAGCATCGCGATCGCCGATGCGCGCACCCGCAAGGCGTTCGCGCAGGCGGGTCTCGCCGAAGCCGGTCTCTATCCGACGCTGGGCGCCAGCGCGCAAGTCGCCGCGGTGAAGATTCCGGAAACGCTGGCGCCGGCACCGATTGGCGGCAAGACGCTGCATTCCGAAGTGCTGTCGCTGAGCTTTGCATGGGCGCCCGACCTGTGGGGCGGCAAGCACGCGAAGTGGCAGTCGGCCGTTGGCACCGCACGCGCGCAGGAAGCCGATGCGCAAGCCGCGCGCCTGACGCTGGAAGGCAATATTGCGCGCACCTACGCCACGCTGGCGCAGGCATGGGACGCGCGTGATGTCGCCGAACGCGATCTCAAGCGCAACGCCAGCCTGCATGCGCTGGCCACGCAACGCGTGAAAGCCGGCATCGACAACCAGATCGCGTTGACGCAGATCGCCAGCGCCGAAGACAACGCCCGCGCGCAGATGCAGGCCGCAGACCAGCAGATCAGCGCACTGCGCAATGCTTTGGCGATGCTCGCCGGCCAGGGTCCGGATCGCGGACTGCAGATCAATCGTCCGCAGCTGAAGACCGATGGCGTCGCGATTCCGTCGTTGCTGCCGAGCGAGCTGGTGAGTCGCCGCCCCGATGTCGTCGCCGCGCGCTGGCACGTCGAAGCGGCATCGCGCGGGATCAAGGCCGCGAAGTCCGACTTCTACCCGAGCCTGAATCTCTCGGCGATGGTCGGCCTCGCCGCCGGCAAGCTTGGCGACCTGTTCAAGTCGGATGCCGGACTGCTGTTCGGTGGCCCGGCGATCTCGTTGCCGATCCTCGATGGTGGCCGCCTGCGCTCGCAGTTGCGCGGCGCCAACGCCGACTTCGATCTCGCGATCGCCGGTTACGACCAGACCGTGTTGAACGCGATCCGCGAAGTCACCGATGCCGTGCAGTCCTCGCGCGAACTCGATGGACAGATTTCCGCGGCGACCAGCGCGCGTGACCAGCAGGCACGTTCCGCCGTGCTGGTGACGCAGCGCCAAAAGGCCGGCCTCGCCAATCAGCTCGACGTGCTAACCGCGCAAAAGCCGATCCTGCAACTCGATCAGCAACTCTCCGCACTGCGCGCGCGTCGCCTGCAGTCGGCGATCGATCTCGATATCGCGCTGGGTGGCGGCGTCCCCGTCGTCGTGCCCTCGCAATCCTCCAATTCCGAATCCGGGAAGAAGTCGCAATGACCACCGAACCCAACAAGACTGCCGGCGGCGAATCCGCCGCGACGAAGCCTGCGAGCAATGGCGCGTTGATGCCGCCCACCAACCCCAAGGACACGCCGCTGCAGAACAAGCGACGCAGGGCGTTGCTGATCATCGCCATCGTGGCGATCGTGCTTGGCGTTGCATGGTTGCTGTACCACCTGCTGGTCGGACGCTGGTCGGAAAGCACCGATGACGCCTACGTGCAGGGCGATGTCGTCACCATCACCCCGCAGGTGGGTGGCACCGTGACCCGCATCAGCGTCGACGACGGCATGAAAGTCGATGCCGGCCAGGTGCTGGTCGGATTCGACACCAACGACACCGACCTCACTTACGCGCAGGCCGAAGCCGCGCTCGGCAGTGCCGTGCGCCAGGTGCGTGCGCAGTACCGCGCTGCCGAAGCGGGAAGCGCCGACATCGATGCACGCGAAGCAACGGTGAAGCAGGCACAGGCTGCGGTCGATGTCGCACGCCAGGACGTCGCCCGCCGCACCGGCCTGGTGGCGACCGGCGCCGTGTCGAATGAAGAACTGGCGCATGCCCGCGCCCAGCTCGAAACCGCGCAGGCCAACCTCGCCGCCGCACAGGCCGCCGTGTCCGGTGCCCGCGAAAACACCGCGCGCAGCCGCGTGCTGATCGACAACAGCACCATCCGCGACAACCCGGCGGTCGCCGCCGCGGCATCGCAACTGCGCCAGGCCTATCTCGCCCGCCAGCGTTCCAGCGTACTCGCGCCGATCTCCGGCTACGTCGCCAAGCGCAGCGTGCAGCTCGGCCAGCGCGTCGCCCCCGGCACGCCGATGATGGCGATCATCCCGCTCGACCAGGTCTGGGTGGATGCCAACTTCAAGGAAACCCAGCTCACCAAGCTGCGCCTGAACCAGCGCGTCGAACTGACCTCGGAACTCTACGGCGACAAGGTCGTGTACCACGGCACCCTGGCCAGCCTCGGCATGGGGACCGGCAGTGCGTTCTCGGTGTTGCCGGCGCAGAACGCCAGCGGCAACTGGATCAAGATCGTCCAGCGCGTGCCGGTGCGCATCCTCCTCGACAAGAAGGAATTGCAGGAGCATCCGCTGCGCCTCGGCCTGTCGATGGACGTCAAGGTGAACCTGCACGACAAGGGCGACGGCCTGCTGCCGACGACCACGCCGACGCAGCCGCACCTGATGACCGATGCCTATGACAGCGCACTGGCCAAGGCCGACGCCGCGGTCGAGCGCGTGATCGACGACAACATGGGCAACGGCTCGCACTGACACCGACACCGATGAGCGCGACTTCCGCCACCGCCGAGCCCGGTGCACCCACACCGGCCCAGGCCACCGAACTCACGATGCAGGGCTTCGCGCCGCCGAACCGCGCGCTGGCCACGATCGGCCTGGCACTTGCATCGTTCATGCAGGTGCTGGACACCACGATCGCCAACGTGTCGTTGCCAGCCATCTCCGGCAACCTCGGCGGCAGCGCCAACCAGGCGACGTGGGTGATCACCTCGTTCGCGGTGAGCAACGCGATCGCATTGCCCCTGACCGGCTGGCTCACCCGCAAATACGGCGAACGCAAGCTGTTCATGTGGTCGACGCTCGCGTTCGTGATCGCCTCGTTCCTGTGCGGCATCGCCAACAGCATGGGCCTGCTGGTGCTGGCGCGCGCATTGCAGGGTTTCGTCTGCGGTCCGATGTACCCGGTCACGCAGGCCTTGCTGCTGTCGATCTATCCACCGGCAAAACGCGGACAGGCGATTGCGCTGCTGGCGATGGTCACCGTGGTCGCGCCGATCGCAGGCCCGATCCTCGGTGGCTGGATCACCGACAACTACAGCTGGGAATGGATCTTCTTCATCAACATCCCGCTCGGCATTTTCGCCAGCACGGTGGTGGGTCGCCAATTGAAAGGACGTCCGGAACGCCTTGAGCGCCCGAAGATGGATTACGTCGGCCTCGGCCTGCTGGTGCTCGGTGTCGGTGCGCTGCAGATCCTGCTCGACCTCGGCAACGACGAAGACTGGTTCCACTCCACCACCATCGTGATCATGGCGATCGTCGCCGCGATCTCGCTGATCGTGTTCGTGGTGTGGGAGCTGACCGACGACGATCCGATCGTCAACCTGCGCCTGTTCCGCCATCGCAACTTCAGCGCAGGCACGGCGTCGATGGTGCTGGCCTATGCGGCATTCTTCAGCGTCGGCATCCTGGTGCCGCTGTGGCTGCAGCGCAATCTCGGCTATACCGCGATCTGGGCCGGGCTCGCCACCGCGCCGATCGGCATCCTGCCGGTGCTGATCGCGCCGATCATCGGCAAGCACGGCAACAAGGTCGACCTGCGCATCCTCGCCACCGGCGCCTTCATCGTGATGGCGAGCACCAGCTTCATGCGTTCGGCATTCAACCTCGACGTCGACTTCCACCACGTCGCGCTGATCCAGTTGATGCAGGGTCTTGGCGTCGCGTTGTTCTTCATGCCGGTGCTGCAGATCCTGCTATCCGATCTAGCACCGCACGAAATCGCCGCCGGTTCTGGACTGTCGACCTTCCTGCGCACGCTCGGTGGCAGTTTCGCCGCTTCGCTCACCACCTATGCGTGGTCGCAACGCACCGCCGTGCACCACGCGCAGCTGACCGAGCACATCGACGCGACCTCGCCACAGATGCTCGCCACGGTGGCGCAATACGGCGGCGGGAATCCGCAGACCGGTGCCTTCGTGCTCGATCGCATGATCACCCAGCAGTCGATGCAGATCGGCTTCAACGAGATCTTCTACCTGCTCGGCTTCCTGTTCCTGACGGTGATCGTGATCGTGTGGATGGCGCGACCGCCATTTTCGGCCAAGGCCGGGGCGCCCGCCGGCGGCGGCCATTGACGTAACCGGAAAGCCGATTCAACGAAAAAGCCCGGCCAAAGCCGGGCTTTTTTCTTCCACATCAAGCCGTCAATCAGGCGCCCAACGCTTCCTTCCCGGCTTGGGTGGTGCCGTTCATCGGCACTTCCGCCACTTCGCACGCCGGCAACGCGCATTTCCAGACGAAACGACGACGCGCTTCGTGATAGCTGCGATCTTCTCCGAAGAAGTTGCGATACATGTGCGCGAGTTCTTCGGCCGCATGGCTTTCCAGCGGCTTGCGGCGTTCATCGGCGGCACGACGCTCCTGCTTTGCCGCCAGCAGCTTGCGCACGGCGGCGGCGCCATTGCCGCGACGCGCGCGTTCGACGACTTCACTGTTGAAGCCGGCGACATCGCCGCCAAACGCGGCATCGATCATGCCCATGCCTTCGGCGCCTTCGGCCGTGACCGGCTTCAGCGATTCGGTGAGTTCCGTCGCTGCGGCTGCACCGACACGACGCGGTAGCAGGTAGGTCCAGTACTCGGAACCGTACAGTCCGCCCATGCCCTTGTAATGCGGATTGATCACCACACCATTGCGCGCCCACACTTCGTCGGCCGCCAAGGCCAGGATCGCGCCACCGGCACCGGCATTGCCGTGCATCGCCGCGACCACGCGTTGCGTGTCGGTCTGGATGATCTCGCGCACCAGCGCGTTCATCGCCAGGATGTTGCGCCACGATTCCAGCGCGGGATCCGCCGCCGCCTCGATGGTGTTGAGGTGGATGCCGTTCGACCAGATGTCCTGGCCGCCCATCAGCACCAGCGTGCGCACCGGTCGCTGCCGCGCCTGCACCAGCGCCATGCGCAGGCGATCGCACTGCTCCGAGGACATCGCGCCGTTGTAGAAATCGAAATGCAGGTAACCGATGCCATCGCTTTCGCGATAGAGGATTTCGCGCGGTCCCTCCTTCTCCGCTGCGAAGGGCGACAGCGCGCGTTCCGGAACATCGATCAACAGCTTCGGATCCAGCACCATCGATGCCGGCAGCTTGAACGCGCCCTTCCGTCGCAGGTGGCTGATCCACACCGCACCATTGCCGGAGGCCACGCACACCGCGCCATCGCGTTGCGCCAGCAAGGTGCCGGGACGTCCGCGCAACTTCGGTTCCACCGCTGCACCGAACAATTGATATTCGCGTCCGTCAAAATGTCCGCGCGTGCCCGGATAGCTGTCGCCGCAACGCACGCGACGCAGGATCTCGGCGCTGTCCATCGCCCAGTCGATCGCGCGCTCGGATGGCTTCATCGACGGACGCAGGCGGCCACGCACGCCGGCATCGGCGTAATCCAGCGCACGCGGGCGGAATTCGCCGCGTTCGAAACATTCGACCGCTGCAAGCAGCGCATCCGCGGCGGCATCGGTCACTTCATGGCGATACAACTGGCTCTTGCTGACCGCGCGCGTCGCGAAGTTGCGCGTCGCCCAGATGTCGCCGGCGTCCATTTCCGCATCCGCCTGCAGCACGGTCACGCCCCACTCGCGCTCGTCGTCGAGCAGCGCCCAGTCGAGCGACGACGGGCCGCGATCGCCGACGATGCCGGGATGCACGATCAGGCAGACCTGGCGGCGCCAGATGGCTTCCGGGATCGCCGATTTCAGCATGGGTGCGACGATCAGATCCGGCTTGAAGCGATCGACCGCGGCCTGCATGCCCGGGCCATCGGCACCGGCGACGACATCGAGGATGTGCCCGCGTTCGCGCAGTTCGCACCACGCCCGCTGCGACAAGCCATTGAAAGCGGTGCAAAGCACCGAGATGCGTAGAGACATGACCGTTCCCCTAGGGTGATTGAGTGACTGGAACCTGGTATTTCCACAGCCTCTTCAGTCGCAATCACGCTTCTTTTGCGACTTTCATCACCCTATCACAATCATGAACGGTTAATGATGTCCGTCACATTTGGCCGGACGAACGGTTGGGCACGCGGTTGCCGAGCGTACGGGGGCTACGAGAAGGTCTCGTACTGGCGCAGGATCCAGGACGCCTGATAGACCAGCGCCAGCGCAACGAACACCGCCTGGAAACGCGGATTGCTGCTGCGCATCGCCACCAGGCACAGCGCAATGTGGATGGCAGCACGCAACGGGTACTCGATCCCGAGCGTGGCGAAATAGCCGGTGCCCTTGATCAGGGTGTCGCCGATGTCGAGCACGAACAGGGCCGCCATCACTCCGAAGATCCACGCCCGCCGCGACATGAAGTAGTCGCGATATCCGGCGTATTCCTCCATCTGGTCGGGGAACAGCAAGGCGCACAGCAGGAAATACGTGGTCGCGTAGACGATCAGGAAGACGTAATAGACGAACTTCCAGTCATGCAGTTGCGAGAGGCGGAACTCCCACCACCAGAAATTGATCAGGCCGAGGAACATCCACAACACCCAGCCGAGGTGCACCCAGTACACCTTCTTGCCGGCGGGATGCTGGATGATGCGCGCGACACCGACCAGCAGTCGCGTCAGGCCCATGCCGGCCACCAGCGAGATCAGGACACGGACGTGGCCGAACAGTTGCGGGTCCAGTTGCGGAGATTGCATGACCGCCCCTCGTCGGTCCGTGGTTTCGGGATGAATATCACCGCCGCCCTGCCCACGGCAACCATGATCCGGTCAGGCAGCATCCAGCGCGTCGGCCAATCGTTCCACCGCGATCACTTCCATGCCCTTGTAACTGCCCGCCTTCGGTGCGTTGGCCTTGGCGACGATCGCGCGCTTGAAACCATGCGTCGCCGCTTCCTTCAGGCGTTCCTCGCCATTGGGCACCGGACGGATTTCGCCGGACAATCCGACTTCGCCGAAAGCGATTGTCTTCTCCGCCAACGGCTGGTTGCGCAACGATGACAGCACTGCGAGCAGCACCGGCAGATCGGCTGCGGTTTCCTGCACGCGGATGCCACCGACGACATTGACGAACACGTCCTGATCGGACGTCAGCACACCGCCGTGGCGATGCAGCACCGCCAGCAACATCGCCAGCCGATTGCCCTCGAGTCCGACCGCGACGCGACGCGGATTCGACAGCGGCGAGGCATCAACCAGCGCCTGCACTTCCACCAGCAACGGCCGCGTGCCTTCGCGCGTCACCATCACGCAGCTGCCGGGCTGGTGCGCGCTGCCACCGGACAGGAAGATCGCCGATGGATTCGGCACTTCGCGCAGGCCCTTGTCGCCCATCGCGAACACGCCAAGCTCGTTGACCGCGCCGAAGCGATTCTTGAACGCACGCAACACGCGGAAGCGCGAGCCGCTATCGCCCTCGAAATAGAGCACGGCATCGACCATGTGTTCGAGCACGCGCGGCCCGGCGATGCCGCCTTCCTTGGTGACGTGGCCGACCAGGAACACCGCGGTTCCAGTCTCTTTTGCATAACGCACCAGTCGCGCCGCCGACTCGCGCACCTGGCTCACCGATCCGGGCGCGGCGGTCAGTGTTTCCGTCCACAACGTCTGGATCGAGTCGGCGATGATGAAGCCGGGTTTCGCCTTGGACGCCTGTTCGAGGATGCGTTCGACGCAGGTTTCCGCCAGCGCTTCGAGACCGTCCAGAGAAAGATCGAGCCGCAGTGCGCGTCCGGCCACCTGTGCCAGCGATTCCTCGCCGGTCACGTACAGGCCGCGCGTGTTTCCGCTCATCAGCGCAAGGGCCTGCAGCAACAAGGTGGATTTGCCGATGCCGGGATCGCCGCCGATCAGCACCACCGCACCTTCCACCAGTCCACCACCAAGCACGCGGTCGAACTCGCCGATGCCGGTCGATGCCCGCACGATTTCCGACTGCTGCACGTTCACCAGCGGCGTGATCCTGGCGGCATCAGCCTTGCCGGCCCAACTGCCACGGCGGGACGGCGCACTGGTCGCCGCCGGTTCCAACACAATTTCGGAGAGCGTGTTCCAGGCGCCGCAGGCCTCGCATTGGCCCTGCCATTTGGGATATTCGGCGCCGCAACTGTTGCAGACGTAGGCGGTGCGCTTGCGGGGGCTGGGGGGCATGTCGGGATCGGACGACTGACGATGGCCCAAGTATCCGGTTTGTCGTCGCGTGGCGCGAGACGGGATCAATGCTTTCCAGGCGCCGGATAAAAAGAACCCCTCGTTTCCGAGGGGGGTGTTAGGAAAGCAAATGGGGCTGAGCTTGCGAGCTCGAAGCAGTCTCCCCACTGCTCGTTTCTTGTTCAGGCTACCTGCACATGCCCCAATGAAGCCTGAAGCAGTACATGAATGTGGTGCCGGAAATAGGAATCGAACCTACGACCTACGCATTACGAATGCGCCGCTCTACCAACTGAGCTATTCCGGCCAAGCCGGATATCGTACGGTCCCGGGCCGATCCGGTCAATTCAGGCGGGTCAATCGACCAGCCGCAGGCGCAATTCCTTGGGCAGTGCGAACACCATGTCTTCCGGCTCGCCGGAAAGCTCGCGCACGCCGCTGGCGCCGAGTTCGCGCAGGCGCGCCAGCACGCCCTGGACCAGCACGTCCGGCGCCGAGGCCCCGGCGGTGACACCGATGCGCTGCTTGCCCTGCACCCAGGTGGCGTCGATTTCGCCAGCATCGTCGATCAGATGGGCATCGACGCCCTCGCGCTCGGCAAGCTCGCGCAGGCGGTTGGAGTTGGAACTGTTGGGCGAGCCCACCACCAGCACCAGGTCGCATTCGCGGGTGAGGTCGCGCACCGCATCCTGGCGATTCTGGGTGGCGTAGCAGATGTCGTCATTGCGCGGCCCCTGGATCGCCGGGAAGCGCTCGCGCAAGGTGGCGATGATGTCGCGGGTATCGTCCACGGACAGCGTGGTCTGGGTGGTATAGGCGACGTTGTCCGGTTGCGGGATGACGATGCTGCGCGCGCCGGCGATGTCCTCGACCAGATGGATCTGCCCGCCACCGCCATTGGAACGCCACTGGCCCATCGTGCCTTCGACCTCCGGATGGCCGGCGTGGCCGATCAGGATCAAGTCACGGCCGGCGCGGCAATGGCGCGAGACTTCCAGGTGCACCTTGGTCACCAGCGGACAGGTGGCGTCGAACACCTTCAAGCCCCGGCGATCGGCTTCCTCGCGCACCGCCTTCGACACGCCATGCGCGGAGAAGATCACCGTCGCACCATCGGGAACCTCGTCGAGCTCCTCGACGAAGATCGCGCCACGCTGCTTCAGGTCATCGACCACGAACTTGTTGTGCACGACTTCATGGCGCACGTAGATCGGCGCACCCAGCGTTTCGATCGCGCGCTTGACGATCTCGATCGCGCGATCGACGCCGGCGCAGAATCCACGGGGATTGGCGAGCAGGATGTCCATCAGTCTTTCTTGTTCTCGCGGCTGGAACCAGCGAACAGTCCGAACAGGATGATGCCGACCGCACCACCGACGATGGCTGAATCGGCGAGATTGAACGCCGGCCACACGTGGTCGCCGACGTACCACTTGATGAAGTCGATCACATGGCCGTGCTGGACGCGGTCGATCACGTTGCCGATGGCGCCACCGATCACCAGCGCGTAGGGCAATGCGGTTTTCCATTCGCGGCGCTGGGTCCGGGCGAGTGCATAGGTCAACGCGGCGCTGATGATCACCGCGAGCGCGCTGAACAGCCAGATCTGCCAGCCGCCGCTGTTGGCGAGGAAGCTGAAAGCCGCACCGGTGTTGTAGGTGCGATACCAGTTCCAGAAGCCGGGAATCACCACGACGTCGGTGAATTCCGGCAGGCTGCGCAGCACCCATGCCTTGCTCCACTGGTCGAGCACGACCACCAGTGCCGACACCAGCAACCACGGCAGCGCATTGGGCTTGGCGATCTTCATCAGAAGAATCTCCGCACTTCGCCGGCGCCTTCGATATTGACGACGCAGCGCCCGCACAGTTCAGGATGCTCGGCGTTGGCACCGACGTCGGCACGATGGTGCCAGCAGCGTACGCACTTGTGCTTCGTGGTCTTGCTTGCCAGTACCGACGATGCCTTGCCGGCGTTCTGTACGCTGACGTCACCGCTGATGAACAGGAAACGCAATTCGTCGGCCAGCGGCGCCAGCCACGCATGCGTGGTTTCGTCGACGCTCAGCACGATCTCGGCTTCCAGCGCCGCGCCGATTTCGCCGGCGGCGCGCATCGGCTCGAGCGCCTTCGCCACCTGTTCGCGCAACTGCAGCAGCGCGTCGAACTGGTCGGCGGTCGGCACGGAATGCGCGGGCAATTCGGTCAGGCCCTCATACCATGTTGCGAGTTGCACGCTCGACGCGTGTTCGCCCGGCAGGTGCGACCAGATTTCCTCCGCAGTGAACGACAGGACCGGCGCCATCCAGCGCGCGAGTGCTTCGGCGATGTGGTGCATCGCGGTCTGGGCGCTGCGACGGCCGCGCGAATCTTCCTGCATGGTGTACAGGCGATCCTTGGTGACGTCGAGATAGAGCGAGCCGAGGTCGATGCTGCAGAAGTTCATCAACAGCTGCACCACGTCGGCGAAATCGTAGCGGGCATAGGCCGCGGTGATCTGCGCCTGCACCTGCGCGGCGCGATGCACCGCCCAGCGATCGAGCGCGACCATGTCGTCGAGCGCGACGGCATTCTTCGCCGGATCGAAGCCGCTGAGATTGCCGAGCAGGAAGCGCGCGGTGTTGCGGATGCGGCGATAGGCGTCGGCGGTGCGCTTGAGGATTTCCTGCGACAGCGACATCTCGTTGCTGTAGTCGGTCGAGGCGATCCACAGGCGCAGGATGTCGGCGCCCAGCGTCTTGATGATGTCCTGCGGTTCGATGCCGTTGCCGAGCGACTTCGACATCTTGCGGCCGTGCTCGTCGACGGTGAATCCGTGGGTCAGACATTCGCGATACGGCGCCGCCTTGTCGATCGCGACGGATGCCAGCAGCGACGACTGGAACCAGCCGCGATGCTGGTCGGAACCTTCGAGATAGAGGTCGACCGGAAGTTCGTAGCCGCGCGCCTTGACCACGCACTGGTTGCTGACGCCGGAATCGAACCAGACATCAAGGATGTCGCGCACCTTGTCGTAATGCGCGGCCTCATCGCCAAGCAAATCGGCAGCATCAAGCGCATACCAGGCATCGACGCCGCCCTGCTCCACCCGCTGCGCGACCTGCTCCATCAGTTCGACTGTACGCGGGTGCGGTTCGCCGGTTTCGCGATGCACGAACAGCGCGATCGGCACACCCCAGGTGCGCTGGCGCGAGATCGTCCAGTCGGGACGGTTTTCGATCATGCCGGCGATGCGCGCTTCGCCCCACTCCGGATACCACTTCACGCCCGGGATCGACGCCAACGCGTCGCGACGCAGATTGGCCTGATCCATCGAGATGAACCACTGCGGTGTGGCGCGGAACGCGATCGGCGTCTTGTGGCGCCAGCAATGCGGATAGCTGTGCTTGAGCGGCGCGTAGGCAAGCAACGCACCATTGCCGCGCAGGCCCTCGACGATCGCGTCGTTGGCCTTCCAGATATGCAGGCCGGCAAGCTGGATGTCACCAAACGCCGGCGTCGACGGCAGGTAGACGCCGCGGCCATCGATCGGATTGATTTGCGCCAGCGTGTAGCGATCCATCAGGCCGTACTTCAGCGAGACCTGGTAATCCTCCTGGCCATGGCCGGGCGCGGTATGCACGGCGCCGGTACCGTCTTCGTCGGAGACGTGGCCGCCGACCAGGATCGGGATCTCGCGTTCGGCGTAGAACGGATGCTGCAACACTTCGTTTTCGAGCTGGCTGCCGCGGGCGTGGCCATGCGTGACCACGTCGATCACGCCATAACGATTCAACGCCTTCTGCGCGAGTGCAGACGCCAGCACCAGCCAGCGCTTGCGCCCGTTGTGGATCGGGCCTTCGACCAGCGCGTATTCGATGTCCGGACCCAGCGACACCGCCAGCGACGCCGGCAGCGTCCACGGCGTGGTGGTCCAGATCGGCACCGCGACTTCAACGCCATCGGGCAGTTCCGCGCCGAACAAGGCAGCGAGCGCTTTCGAATCACGCGCCGCATATGCAACGTCGACCGCCGGCGAAGTGCGATCGGCGTATTCGATCTCGGCTTCGGCCAGCGCCGATCCGCAATCGAAGCACCAGTGCACCGGCTTCACACCGCGGGCGAGATGACCGTTCTCCACCACCTTGGCGAGCGCGCGGATTTCGTCGGCTTCGTACTTGAAGTCGAGCGTGCGATACGGATTGTCCCAGTCACCGAGGATGCCGAGGCGCTTGAAATCGGCACGCTGGATGTCGATCTGGCTGAGCGCGTATTCACGGCACTTCTGGCGGAATTCATTGGCGTCGAGCTTGTCGCCGACCTTGCCGAATTTCTTCTCGATCGCGATTTCGATCGGCAGGCCGTGGCAATCCCAGCCCGGGATGTAAGGCGAATCGAAGCCAGCCAGCGACTTCGATTTGACGATGACGTCCTTGAGCACCTTGTTGACGGCGTGACCGAGGTGGATCGCGCCATTCGCGTAAGGCGGGCCATCGTGCAGGAAGAAACGCGGACGTCCCTTCGCGGCATCACGCAGCTGGTGATAGAGGCCTTCCTGTTCCCAGCGCGCCAGCATCAGCGGTTCACGCTTGGGCAGGTCGCCGCGCATCGGGAACTCGGTCGCCGGCAGCAGGATGGTGGATTTGTAGCGGTGCTCGTTGTCGCTCATCGTTCCGTCTTCACTGTTTCAGCAGGGTACGCGCGACGACAGCGTCGCGCTCCATCTGGGCGGTCAATGCATCCAGCCCGTCGAACTTTTCCTCGTCGCGCAACTTGGCGACGAATTCCACATCGATGCGTTTGCCGTAGAGATCGCCATCGAAATCGAACAGGTGCGCTTCCAGCAGCGGCTCCACGCCATCGACGGTCGGGCGTGTGCCGAAGCTCGACACCGACGGCCACGGATGATCGCCGACGCCATGCACCCAGGTCGCGTAGATGCCCTGCAGCGCCGGCTTCCTGCCGAAGCGCAGGTTGGCGGTGGGGAATCCGAGTTTGCGCCCGAGTTGCTGGCCGCGGACCACGCGTCCACCGATGGCGTACGGGCGGCCGAGCAGGCGCGTCGCCGTGGCGAAATCGCCGTTCGACAATGCCGCGCGGATCACCGAACTCGATACGCGTTCATCGTCGAGCGCCAGCGGCTCGATCGCGCTGGCGACGAAGCCCGCCTGTTCGCCGCGTTCGCGCAACACGGCGAGATCGCCGCCGCGTCCGCGCCCGAAGCGGAAATCGGGACCGACCCGGACTTCGCGCGCATGCAGGCGATCGACCAGGATGCGATCGATGAATTCGACCGCGTCGAGTTGCGTCAGCGCCTTGTTGAAGCGCAACTGCCCGACGATGTCGACGCCCATGTCTTGCAGCATGCGCAGGCGCGCACCGGGCAGCATCAATCGCGGTGGCGGATCGGCAGGCGAGAAGAATTCGCGCGGCAGCGGCTCGAAGCACACCACCGCAGCCGGCAACCCGAGTTCGCGTGCGCGCCCAATCGTGCTCCGGATCAATGCCTGGTGGCCCAGGTGCAGGCCGTCGAACGCACCGACGCAGGCCACGCAGCCTTGCGGGCTCACGGCCGGGCCATCGATGTCGCGGAACAGTCGCAGCATGTGGGCGCCCGCGGCGGCGGGCGGTCGGTTTTTCGGGGATTCGCCAGTATAGCCGTCGTGCACGCCGGCTCAGTGCTCGCGGAAGTCGGAGAGACGGAAACCCAGCGCCAGCATCGCCAGTCCGTAGATCAATCCACCGCCAGCGACCAGGATCCCCAGCCAGATGATCCGCAGCATTGCCGGGGCAAGGGTGAAATCAGGCGCGTAATGCAGGCCCGCCAGCAGGAACGCGGCCATCGCGGCATTGGCGATGCCAACGCGCAGGAGGAATGATCGCCAGCCGGGCTGTGCGTCGTAGACCCCGGCCTTGCGCAACCAGCGCCACAACAGGATCAGGTTCAGGTAACTCGACAGCGCGCTGGCAAGGCCCAGCGCGAAATGCAGGCCCGGATGCGTGGCCAGCGTTTCCGCAACCCCTCCGGTTTTCACCGAGTCCGGCAGCTTCGCGTACAGCAGTGCCAGCAACAGTGCGGTGAACACCATGTTCGCGATCAATGCGGTGATACCGGCACGCATCGGCGTGCGCGTGTCCTGGCGTGCATAGAACGCGGGCAGAACCGTCTTCACCAGCGCGAATGCCGGCAGGCCGAAGCTGAGGCCGAACACCGACAGCGCCGCCATCCGGGTCGCGAATGCATCGAACCTGCCGTGCTGGAAGATCGTCGCCACCAGCGGCACCGACAGCAGCATCAGGCCCAGCATCGCCGGGAGGATGATGATCATGGTCGAACGCAGGCCCCAGTCCAGCGATTTCGAAAACCCGGCGCGATCGGTGTTGACGTGATGGCGCGCCAGCGTCGGCAGGATCACCGTGCCCAGCGCGATACCGAACACGCCCAGCGGCAGTTCGAGGAAACGATCGGCCGCGGACAGCCAGCTCTGCGAACCCGCGGCCAGCTTGGACGCGACGAAGGTATCGAACAGCAGGTTGATCTGCGCCACCGACGATCCGATCAGTGTCGGCACCATCAGGCGCATCACCTTGCGCACATCGGGATGATTCCAGCCCCAGCGCGGCATCGACAGCAGATCGAGTTTTGCCAGCGCCGGCATCAGGAACAGCAGTTGCAGGACGCCTGCCGCGAGCACCGCCCAGCCCATCGCCATGATCGGCGGATGCGCGAGCTTCGATCCCCACCACGCTCCGGCAATCATGCAGATGTTGAGGATGATCGGGGCCAGCGCCGGCAGGCCGAAACGGTGGTAGCTGTTGAGTGCGCCCGCCGCCAGCGCGGTCAACGAGACGAACAGCAGGAACGGGAATGTCCACCACAGCAGGTGGACGATGAGTTCGTGCTGGCCCGGAACCGGCTTGATGTTGTTGGAAAAGGCATCGGCGAACCACGGCGCCAGCAGCATGCCCAGGGCGGTCACGATCAGCAGGACGCCACCCAGCGTTCCCGAAGTGCGTGCCACCAGCGCCTTCAGGTCCTCGTGGCTGCGCTTTTCCTTGATCTCGGTGAAGACCGGCACGAAGGCGGTCGAGAACGAACCCTCCGCGAACAGCCGGCGCATGAAGTTGGGAATGCGGAACGCCACCCAGAAGGCATCGGTCATCGCCCCGGCGCCGAAGGCGGCGTTGAAGCTGGTATCACGCACCAAGCCGAATACCCGGCTGAGCATGGTCATGCTGCCGAACGAGAGGATCCCCCGGGCCATGCTGCGCTGGCGGGGCTTTGCGGCTTCTTCCCCGCTCATGCCTGCCCCCTCGACTTGACGGGGGTGAATGGGCCTGCCATACTTTTTGGTCTCGCGTTCCGCGACATCAATACTTCCCGTCTTTCCAGACCGATTTCCAGGGTTTCATCGTGGCCAACATCAAGTCCGCCAAGAAGCGCGCCAAGCAGACCATCGTCCGCAACGCCCGCAACAACAGCCAGCGTTCCATGCTCCGCACCGCCGTCAAGAAGGTGCTGAAGGCATTGAATTCCAATGACGCC
>JAFEBZ010000010.1 GCA_018242405.1 Pseudomonadota bacterium
CCCACCAGCACGACCCTCAAATTCACCGATCTCGGCCTGCCCGAGTCCCTGCTCCACGCCCTCAAGGACATCGGCTACGAGACCCCCTCGCCGATCCAGGCCGCGACCATTCCGCCGCTGCTGGCCGGCCGCGACGTGCTCGGCACTGCCCAGACCGGTACCGGCAAGACCGCCGCCTTCGCGCTGCCCGCGCTGACCCGGCTGGATCCTGCCGCAACCAAGCCGCAGGTGCTGGTGCTGGCACCGACGCGCGAGCTTGCGATCCAGGTCGCCGAGGCTTTCCAGAAATACGCGCACCACATCCCGGGTTTCCACGTGTTGCCGATCTACGGCGGCCAGAGTTACCACCCGCAACTCGCGGCATTGAAGCGCGGCGTCCACGTGGTGGTGGGCACGCCCGGTCGCGTGATCGACCATCTCGACCGCGGCTCGCTCGACCTGTCGCAGCTGCGCTGCCTGGTGCTGGACGAAGCCGACGAAATGCTGCGGATGGGCTTCATCGACGACGTCGAGGCGGTGCTGAAGAAGACCCCGCCGACGCGCCAGGTCGCGCTGTTCTCGGCAACGATGCCGGCGCAGATCAAGCGCATCGCCCAGACCTACCTCAAGGATCCGGTCGAGATCGCGATCAAGTCGCAGACCTCCACCGCCGAGAACATCCGCCAGCGCTACTGGATGGTCAGCGGCACCAACAAGCTCGATGCCCTGACCCGCATCCTTGAAGCCGAGCCGTTCGACGGCATGATCATCTTCGCGCGCACCAAGATCGGTACCGAGGAGTTGGCGGAGAAACTGTCGGCGCGCGGTTTCCGTGCGGCGGCGATCAATGGCGACGTCGAGCAGAAGACCCGCGAACGCACCATCCAGCGCCTCAAGGACGGCCAGATCGACGTGCTGGTGGCGACCGACGTCGCCGCGCGTGGTCTCGACGTCGAACGCATCAGCCACGTGGTGAATTACGACATCCCCTACGACACCGAAAGCTACGTCCACCGCATCGGCCGCACCGGTCGCGCCGGCCGCAAGGGCGAAGCGATCCTGTTCGTCGCGCCGCGCGAACGCGGCATGCTCGGCGCGATCGAGCGCACGACCCGGCAGAAGATCGAGCAGATGCAATTGCCGACCGTGGCGACCGTCAACGAACGCCGCGTGGAAAAATTCTTCGATCGCGTCCAGGCCGAACTGGAAAACTCCGGCCTGCCGAGTTATCGCGACCTGCTGGAAAAATTCGAGAACGAACGCAACGTGCCGATGGCCGACATCGCCGCCGCGCTGGCCCACCTGCTGCAGGGCAAGACGCCGTTGTTGCTGGAGGCACGCGATGTCCCGGAAGCGCCGCCGCACAAGTTCGAGCCGCGTGGCGATCGCCCGCAGCGTGGCGAGCGTTTTGAACGCAGCGAACGCCCGCAACGTGGCGAACGTTTCGAACGCAGTGAGCGCCCGGAACGCGGCGAACGCCCCGAGCGCGCCCCTCGTCCGGTCGGCGACGACGCCGGCATGGTCACCTACCGCATCGATGTCGGTCACAGCCATCGCATCAAGCCGGGCAACATCGTCGGCGCGATCGCCAACGAAGCCGAGCTGGATGCGCGCCACATCGGCCGCGTCGACATCCGCGACGACTATTCGCTGGTCGACCTGCCGGAAGGCATGCCGCCGGAACTGCTTTCCCACCTCAAGAAGGTGCGCGTCGGCGGCCAACAGCTGAAGATGCGCCTCGCCGAGGACAGCGACATCGATGCCCCGGTGCGCAAGCGCCCGCCGTTCAAGAAGGAAGGCTTCGGCAAGAAGCCGTCGTTCGGCAAGCCGCGTTACCCGCGCGAGTAACCGCGTCCGTCAGTGCATCCCCGCATTCGCGGGGATCCAGGCGTGGGGATCGGGAAACGGCAGGCCGAACGCCTGCGCGAACAACCAGTACGCGACCAATGCCATGGCGATGTAGAGCGCGAGTTTCGCCACGAAGCCGACGACCTTGAACACCAGCCACACCAGCACGATCAGGATGACGATGCCGATCACCATCGCCGTCGTCATGCACCAGTCTCCACTGCAACATCACGCAAGGGCTTGAGCCCGGGGTCGAGCGCGACGCGTTCATCGAAGACGAAGCAGCCGCCGTCGTAGCCCTCGCCGCCGACATCCTCGAAATAACGCAGGATGCCGCCTTCGAGCTGGAACACATGATCGATCCCCGCTTCGTGCAGCCACGGCGCCGCCTTTTCGCAACGCACGCCGCCGGTGCAGAAACTCACCACGGTGGCATCGGCGAGTTTTTCGCGCACGCCGTCGATGGCTGCGGGGAGATCGTTGAAATTGTCGATCGGCAAGGTGATCGCATCGGCGAAGGTACCGTAGCCGACTTCCTCGCGATTGCGGGTATCGAGCATCACCACCTTGCGGCCGTCATCATCGTGGCCGGCACGCAACCAGCGCACGAGATCCCTTGCCTCGACTGCCGGCGCACGCTGCGCACCGACCGCGGCACGGCGCCCGGCGAAAGCGATGATTTCCTGCTTGCACTTGACCTTCAATTTCGCGAACGGCACATGTTCGCTCCAGCTGCGCTTGACCTCGAGGTCGGCGAAGCGCGCGTCTTCCTGCAGGGCGACGACAAACCCTTCGACTCCAGTTTCGCTGCCGGCGAGGAAGATGTTGATGCCCTCGGGCGCGACCAGCACGGTGCCGCGCAAGTCGCGTACCTCCGCCAGCGCACGCACATGCGCGATCACGGCGTCGACATCGGCGATGTCGACGAAACGATAGGCAGCGATGTTGAGCACGGCGTCCATGCCGGCGATTTTACGCGATTCAGCCTTGGCGCCCGCCAGCGAAGGTGAACGCCACCGCCGCCAGCACGCAGGCGAAGGCCGCGGCATGGTTCCAGCGCAGGCGTTCACCGAATGCCAGCCAGGCGAAGACCACGAATACCACCAGGGTGATGCATTCCTGCAGGATCTTCAGCTGGAACACGCTCATCACGTTGGAACCGATGCGGTTGCCCGGTACCTGGAAGCAGTATTCGAAGAACGCCAGGCCCCAACTGGCGAGGATGACAATCCACAGCGGACTGCCCTTGAACTTCAGGTGGCCGTACCACGCCAGGTTCATGAAGACGTTGGAAACCGTCAGCAGCGCGAGGAAGCGCAATACCGCGGGCGAGGCCAATGCGTTCATTGCTTGCCCTGCTTCTTCTTGTCAGCCGCATCGCGCATGGCCTTGTCGGCCTTCCACACGGCGATTTCCGGCGCATCACGCAGCACCATGTTGTCGGGATCGACCGTGTAGCTCTCGTTCGCGGCGATCGCGACCTCGCCACGTCCGTTCGTCATCGGCAAGCGCACCCGACGCTCGCCGACACGCACTTCCACCGGCAGCGGGAACGGGCGATCGCCCTCGGTGGTCCAGTGCAGTTTCAGCTTGCCGCCGGCGCGCTCGACGTCGAGGCGCGGCAACACCGCGCTGTGCAGATAGACATCGAAGAACCAGTTCCAGTCCTTGCCGGTGATGCGGTTCACCGCATCGACGTAATCCTTGCTGGTGGCGTAACGCGGCTTGAAGTTGCCGGGCTTGGGATCGAGGCGTCCGTACACCAGCATCCGCATCGAGGCGCGGAAGGCGCGGTCGCCGATCTGGTGGCGCAACGTATGCAGTATCCACGCGCCCTTGTAGTAGACATCGGTGCCGGGATCGATCGCTTCAGACTCGGCGGTTCCGTTGGGGCGGCTGCGACCACTGACGATCGGGAACTTGCCGGCGATCAATCCGCGCTGGCGCAGCATCTCGGCGTCGTAGTACATGTGCCCGCGCAGCCATTCCAGGTACAGCGGCTGCATGTACATCGCAAAGCCTTCGTGCAGCCAGAAATCGTCGTAGTCGGCATTGGTCATCTGGTTGCCGAACCACTCGTGGGCGAACTCGTGCTGCATCAGCCAGTCGTAGCCGTTGATATCCTTCTTGTAGTCGTTGCC
>JAFEBZ010000110.1 GCA_018242405.1 Pseudomonadota bacterium
CGGCCTTCCAGGCAATCGCGTGCAGCGGCGTCGAGCGCGGCGATCGCTGCGGATGCATTGGCGGGATCGGGGTGGCCGGCGCGGTTTGCGGCGGGCAGGCGATGTTCGATGATGCGCAGTTGTCCGCTTTGCGAGATGTCGGCGTCGGCGGGCAGCAGTTCAAGCGGCAACCGCAGTGCAGCTGCCGCTTGCATCAGGACATCGGGATCCGCGTAGGCGGTGCACAAAGCGGAAAGATCGGGACGTTGCGCCAAACGGACGCAGAGTTCCGGACCGATACCCGCCGGCTCCCCGGGGACGAGGGCCAAGCGGGTCATACCACACCAAGACGCGCGCGCTGCTTCGTCATCACTCGCTCATTTATCGACATAAACTCGCTCGTTCTTCCTTGCATCGCACGCGCCTTGATGCGGCATGGGCGTTTCTATGGCGCTTAGCCTTCTTTCTTCTTGCGGTGTTTCGCTTCCGGGGCGGGGGCTTCGGGAGCGGCGGGTGCCGCTTGCAGCGGCTGTTCGGCATCGGCGCCGACGCGAATGCTCACATAGGCTTCGCCGCGCATTTCGCGCAGGAAACGGTCGTAGGCATCTTCCAGCTTGCGGCGGCCGATGGTTTCACGCATGGCGCCGCGCTGGTCTTCGCTGGCGGCCACGCCCTGGCGGCTGGCGATGCGCTGGGCGATCACCCAGCCGTCCTTGGTCTGGACCGGCTGGCTGATTCCACCATCGCTGAGTGCGGCAACCGCCGCGCCCACTTCGGCGCCGAGGCCGTCCTGGCTGCGCCAGCCGCTGTCGCCACCGTTCGCACGACCAACCGGATCATCCGAATCGGACTCCGCGGTCTTGGCGAAATTGGCGCCGCCAGCCAGTCGCGCACGCAGGGTTTCGGCGCGCGCCTTGCCCTTGGCGTCATTGGCGGGATCCTTCGACTTCACCAGAATCTGGCGGGTGTGGTACTGGCTGACGGTGCCGAGGCCGGCGCCGCCATCGCGCGTTTCCACCAGCTTCAGCAGCTGGAAGCCGGTGGCGCCGCGGATCGGGCCGGCGACGTCGCCGGGCTTCATGTTGCCGACAATCTGGGCGAACGCCGGCGGAATTTCCTGCACGGCGCGCCAGCCGAGGTCGCCGCCGTCGAGTGCGTTGGACGCGTCGGAATAGCGGATGGCCGCGGCGGTGAAGTCCATTTCCTTGCGATCGATCAGGCTCTTCACGCCATCGATCTTCTTCTGGCCGGTGGCGATCTGCTCCGGTGTCGCGCCGGCGGGCAGCGCCACCACGATGTTGGCGAGATGCAGCTGCGTGCCGGTTTGCGACTGCGCGGCCAGCGCCGCGTTCACTTCCGATTCGCTGACGTGGACGGCGCTCTGCGCGTAGGCCTGCTTCAGGCGCTGGGTCAGCAGTTCGTCGCGCACAGCATTGCGGAAGCTGTCGAACGACTGGCCCTGTTGCGCGAGCTGCTGGCGCATCTGGTCGACGCTGACCTTGTTGTTCTGGGCGATCGACTCGATCGCCTGGCTCAGTTCCTGGTCGTCGACGGTGATGCCACTCTGCTGGGCGCGTGCCACCTGCAACCGTTGCAGGATCAGGCGCTCGAGGATCTGCTTCTGGAGAACGTCCTGCGGCGGCAATTCGGTGGTGCGGCCAGCGTATTGCTGCTGCACGTTGGCCATCGCGCGCGCCAGTTCGCTCTTCAGGATCACGTCCTCGTTGACCACGGCGGCGATGCCGTCGATGGGCGTGGTGGTGGCGGATTGCTGGGCGAACGATGGCGCGGCCAGCGCCAGTTGCAGGGCGAGGACGGCGGGGAACAGGATCTTCATTGAATGGGGTCCGGATCGACAGTGTGTTGCCCAGAGGACAGGGCTTCAGGTGGGACGAGATAGAGGTCGTCGCGGAAGTAACCGAGGATAGCACGGCGCAAAATGCGCCTTGTGTCCTGTCCGGCCGAACCGAGTCCCTTCAGTTCGAATTCCAGCATGATGCCGTTGCGGAGGTCGCCCTCGCGGGTGGCGACATAGCGGCGACCGACGATGCGCACGGCCACGCAGCAGCTGTCCCATTGCACGCCGCCGACGATTTCCAGTGGCTTGACGGTGTGCTTCCAGTTGGTCTGGTCGCGCAGCGAGACGTAGTAACGGCCGACGATGCTCCATGACGAGGAGATCGGGTAGAGGAATTGCAGGTCGGACTGTTCCAGCAGGCCGCGACGGTAGCGGTAGCTCAGGTTGACGACGCCGTCTTCGCCCCACAGGTAGCGGGTGCGCACCGAGACCAGGTCGCGCTGCTTGGTTCGCGGGTCCCACTGGTAGGACGCGCCCATGGTCCAGCGATCGTTGAAGGCGTAATTGGCGTCCGCAACCCAGGCCGAGCGGCCCTGTTTCAGCGGGATTTCGCCGGGCAAGGTCACGCGGGCATCGTCCAGGTAGAGGATCTGGCCGAGGCTGGCCGACAGTTTTTCATGGCCGTCGGATTCGCGGTTCATGCGCGTGGTCACCGCAAACGTCACCTGGTTGGCGTCGCTCTGGCGATCGGCGCTGGAATAGCGGTTGTCGCGGAACAACTGGCCCCAGCTGTAGGTCAGCAGGCCAGTGTCGAAGACCGGCAGCGCCGACTGGTCACGGTAGGGCGTATGCAGGTAGAACACACGGGGTTCCAGCGTCTGCACGTAATCCTTGCCGCCCCACTGCACGTTGCGGTCGAACTGGATGCCGCCGTCCAGCGAGACGATCGGCAGGCTGCGGGTCGGATTGCGCTTGACCAGCGGCTGCCATAGCGCGTCCGGCACGGTATCGCGGGTCCAGGTGCGTCCCTGCAGTGCTTCGGCCGCGATGGCGCGATCCTTGGCGTTGTTGTTCGCGAGATCGCCATCGAGCTGGTAGGCGGTATAGCGCCATGCCACGGTGGGCGTCAGGAACCACCAGTTGCCCTGCAGCGGCATCGACACGAATGGCTTGACGTCGAAGCGGCTGCCGCCCGGGATGCGCAGCGACGGACCGGTCTGGTCGAAGGTGCCGGCGGCGAAATTGCGGTAGTTCTGGTGCTGGAAGCGCACGGCTTCGGCATTGACGCCGGCGCGGAACAGCACGCCGACCGGCGTGTCGAGGTTGTAGGTGAGGCGCGGAAGGCGGTCGTAGGGCAGCGATGCCTCGGTCAGGGTGTAGTCGGTGCGCACCCAATGGTCGGCGCTGATCGACGCGTCCCAGTGGTGGCCGCGGCCGTAGACCCCGATTTCGCTCATCGCCGAATACTGGGCGAGGCCGACGGAACTGTTGTTGAAGTCTTCCAGATAGCGCGGATCGCTCAGCCACAACAGGTTGGCGCGCGCCTGCCAGTTCGGCGACAGGTTCTGGAACGCCTGGTAGGAGAAGCTGCCGCGAGTGTCATCGTTGCGCAGCTTGTCGCTGGGCATCCACAACGCGCGGGCGACGCCGGAACCGCTGCCGTTTAGATAACGGAATTCGTTGTCGAGGGCGATGCCGCGTTCGGTCATGATGCGCGGGCTGATGGTGTCGTCGTAGTTCGGCGCGATGTTGATGTAGATTGGCTGGCGCCAGTCGAAACCGTTGCGCTGCGTCTGCGAAATCGACGGGAACAGCAGGCCGGTGCGGCGGCGGTCGTCGATCGGGAACTTGAACCACGGGATGTAGGCCACCGGCACCTTGCCGATGCGGATTTTGGCGTTGTGGGCCACCGCCATGCCTTCCTCGGTATCGACGTCGATGCGCGAGGCCTTGAGTTCCCAGTCGCGCTTTTCCGGCGGGCAGGTGGTGTAGGTGGCGTCGTAGAGCTCGCCCTTGCTGCCGGTCAGGTCGATGCGGTCGGCGGTGCCGTTGCCGCGATGCGAGACGATCTGGTAGCGGATGTCGTCGATGGTATGGCTGTCACTGGCCTGGTTGCCCTGCGCCTTGGCGGCGAGGATGCGCATCTTCGGATCCTGGTAGCGCACATGGCCTTCGGCGACATAGGTGTCCTTGTCGCGGTCGTAGGTCACGTGGTCGGCGCCGAGGAACTGGTTGCCGCGATTCAGCGCCACGTTGCCGTTGAACACCGGCATGTCGATGGTGCCGGTCTGCTCGTCGCCTTCCAGGGTGGTGTTCAGCTGCTTGCGCGGCGTGACTTTTTCGTCGCCGGTCGGTTTGGTATCGGTGAAGATTGGCACCGGGTCCTTGGACGGGCAACGCCCCCAGTCCAGCTGGTATTTTTCCGCAGCCTGGAGCGGCAGGGCCGCGGCAATACACAACGACAGGGGCAAAAGGCGCGGGTGGGGACGCACGGGGCTTCCTGAATGCCAAGTCGCGCTACTTTGCCGGATCGCTTGCCTGCGGGCAATCAAGGCCGCACTTTTCGTTCATGGACCGCTGGAGCATCGACATGGCCGAAACCCCCGAAATCGAACCGCTGCCGACCGATTCCGAGTTGCGCGAAAGGCTGAGCCCCGAGCAATACGCCATCTGTCGCTGCTCGGCCACCGAACGCGCATTCACCGGCAAATACTGGGATCACCACGATGCCGGTCGCTATGCCTGCGTGGCCTGTGGCCAGCCCCTGTTCGCCTCGACCGACAAATACGATTCCGGCAGCGGCTGGCCGAGCTATGTGCGCCCGATCGCGGAGGCGGCGGTGAATGAACACGCCGACGACAGCCACGGCATGCGCCGGGTCGAAGTGCGCTGCAGTCGCTGCGAGTCGCATCTCGGCCATGTCTTCCCGGATGGACCGGCGCCGACCGGGCTACGCTATTGCATCAATTCGGCGGCGCTGCACTTCGAGGCGGACGACGCCCGTCAGCGCTGACCGCACAATGCGGTGACGTGGGCGCGGGCGGAATCCGCCAGCGCCGGCAGGGCATAACCGCCCTCCAGCGTCGAAACGATGCGGCCACGGGCATGGCGTTCGGCGACTTCGACCAATCGTTCCGTCAGCCAGGCGAAGTCGCGCGCTTCCAGCAATCCCTGGGCCAACGGATCTTCGCGGTGCGCGTCGAAGCCGGCCGAGACCAGCAGCAGCTGCGGCTTGAAGGCGTCGATGCGCGGGATCAGCACCTCTTCCCATAGCATCCGCACCGCCTGCGCGCCTGCCAGTGGCGGGTACGGGGCATTGGTGATGTTGCCGACGCCGGTTTCGTCGACGTCGCCGCTGCCGGGATACAGCGGTGACTGGTGGGAATCGACGAACAGCACGCGCGGTTGGTGCTCGAAGATCGCCTGGGTGCCGTTGCCGTGATGGACGTCGAAGTCGGCGATGGCGATGCGTTCGATGCCATTCGCCAGTGCGTGCGCGGCAGCAATCGCGATGTTGTCGAACAGGCAGAAACCCATCGCCATGTTCGCTTCGGCGTGGTGCCCGGGTGGGCGCACCGCGCAGAACGCACGGCGATCGTTTCCGGCCAGGACCCAGTCGGCCGCGGCGATGGTGGCGCCGGCGGCGCGCAGGGCGGCTTCGGGAGTGCCCGGCGACAGCGCGGTATCGGGATCGAGCCATTCGATCTCGCTGCCGGCGGGACCGGCAAGCACGCGATCGACCAGAGCGGCGTGATGGACGCACAGGATGTCATCGCGCGCTGCCAGTGGTGCGTCCTGCCATTCGATTGGCAGCGCGGAGGCGTGCAATGCATCGAGCACCGCGCGCAAGCGTCCGGGATGTTCGGCGTGACCGGCACCGGTGTTGTGGTCGAGGCAGGCGGCGTGCGTGTAGACGCGGACAGTCAACGGCGGCGCTCGTGCTGCCATAGCACTTCACCATGGCCGCTGGCGCGCGCCAGCACCCGTGCCAGCACGAACAGCAGGTCGGAAAGGCGATTGAGATAGCGGACCGCCTGCGGGCGCACGCTTTCCGTGCGCGCCAGTGCAACGGTTTCGCGTTCGGCACGGCGCACTACCGTGCGTGCGATGTGGCAACGTGCAGCCGCTTCACCACCACCGGGCAGGATGAAATCCTTCAGCGGCGGCAAGGCGTCGTTGTAGTGATCGAGATGCTGTTCGAGGCGTTCGACGTCGGCATCGTCGATGGCGGAGTGGCCGGGAATGCACAGCTCGCCACCGAGATCGAACAGCTGGTGCTGGATCGAGGTCAGCAGGTCGCGGATGTCGCCGGGTAATTCTGCGGCAAGCAGCAGGCCGATGCAGGAATTCGCTTCGTCCACGGTGCCGTAGGCGGTGACGCGCAACGAATCCTTGGCCGTCCGGCTGCCATCACCGAGACCGGTCGTGCCGTCGTCACCGGTCTTGGTATAGATCTTCGAAAGGCGATTGCCCATGCTCGGAAAAAGCGGGCGGGATCACACCGTCTGCGCGCGCAGCGCCGGAACGCGGCGACGCAGCAGCTCGAAGCCGCCGAACAGCACCGCCGAATACAGCAGGGTGCCGAGTACGGTCCACTTGAAGAACGGGATGCCGGCGGCATAGCAGGCCATCAGCCCGGCGCCATTCTTCGGATACATGGTGCCGCTGGCCCACACGCCGAAGTTGGTGACGAGGAAGAAGAACGCCGAACCCGCCAGCGACCAGCCGAGTACGCGCGCACCGCTGACGCGACCGCGCAGCGAGAAGCCGGCGAACGTGGTCAGCGCGATGCAGGCATAGACCAGCCAGAACGACAGGTGGCCGACGTAATCGGCATAGGTGCCGCCGTTGAGCAGGGCCAGCCCGATGTCCGACAGCAGCATCGCGACCAGCGGGATCCACAGCGCGGAACGACGCGAGGCGAAGTAGGCGCCACCGAACAGGGCCATGGCTTCAACCGGCGAGAAATTCGGCGGATGCGGCAGCAGGCGGGTCAGCGCGGCGGCGGCGATCATCGCTGCAAGCGTCCACGGGCCGGCGGCGAGGGCGGAAGTCTGGTCGGTGCGGTTCATCGGCTTCAACTGAAGATGGTGCGGAAGCCGTTAGCATAGCGCGTCATGCCTGATCACGCCCCGACATCGCCAGCCGCCGCCATGCGTC
>JAFEBZ010000111.1 GCA_018242405.1 Pseudomonadota bacterium
ACCGGGTTCTGCGTCGCCAGCGTCATGAACGGCGGCGCCAGCGGATAGCTGCGGCCTTCGATGGTGACCTGGCGTTCCTGCATCACTTCCAGCAGCGCCGATTGCGTCTTGGCCGGCGCGCGGTTCACTTCGTCGGCGAGCAGCAGGTGGGTGAACACCGGACCACGACGAATCATGAAACTGGTCGTCTTGGGATCGTAGAAGGCGTGGCCGCTGACGTCGCTGGGCATCAGGTCGGGGGTGAACTGCACGCGCGCGAAGTTGCAGCCCAGTGCCTGCGCCAATGCGCGCACCAGCAGCGTCTTGCCAAGACCGGGTACGCCTTCGATCAAGGCGTGGCCACCGGCGATCAGCGTCAGCAGGATCTGGTCGAGCACCTGCGGCTGGCCGATGAAGGCTTTCGATACCTGCTCGCGAATGGCGGCGACCTGCGCGACCAAAGCATCGCCGGTAATGGGAGTCTGCGGAGGAGTTGCGTCGGTCATAGCTGTTTTCCGAGGTCGATCAGGAGGGCGATGCGTTCACGCAGTGCGTGGGCATCGCCGGCGGGCGGGGCTTGCAATGCACGTAGCACGATGGTGGCGGAAACACCGGTGGTTGCGGCGATCATCTCCGCCTGCAAGGCATCGGGCTGGGTCGCGGCAACGGGATCGCGACGCCGCAGCTTCGCCATGAAGCGCGCGCGCACCGCCTGGTACAGCAAATCACCACGACGGAAGCGCCACAGCAATTCGCCGGAAGCGGTGACGTGTTCGATCAGCGAACGACGCTGGCGGACGTGCCCGGGCAACAGCGGGCCGACGCGTTGCGCGCGCCACCACAGCCACGCGACCAGCGCCAGCAACGCCGGCGCCCACGCCATCCAGCCCTTGCGCAAGATCACCATCCACAACGACGGCAACCCGGGCTCGTAGATCAGGTGGAACGCGCCGTGACCGTCATTGGGCGCGAGCAGTTGCGCGGTGAGCCATGCGCTCACCGGCGATTCGATGTTGTTGCGCTGGACCAGCCACAGCGACGACAGCACGTCCACCGAACCCCTGCCATGCGCGATCCGCGCCATCACCCAGCCACCGGCGGGATCGCGCAATCCGAACAGCGGCGCGCCCTGCGAAAGATCGAAACGCTGGCCGCCGCAGAACAATTGTTCCGCTTTCGCCGCGCCCGGCGCGCTGAAGCGCAGGCAATCGTCGTTGTCGTCGCGCTTGCGTCGCTGCACGCCGAGGATTTCGGTGAGCGTCGGTTGGCTGTTGTCGCGATTGAGATCGGCATCCCCCTGTGGCAAGGCAACGACCAGATGACCGCCATCCTTCACCCAATCGAGCAGGTCGTAGGTTTCGTCGGCCTGCAGGCCGAGCGTGTCCTGCAGCATCACCACGGTGTCACGTTCGCCCAGTGGCGTCAGCTCCAGCTGCAGGCGACGTCGCGACTGCACGCTGTGGCCACTCGCGCGCAAGGCCTTCTGCAGCGGATAGAGGCGATTCCACGTCGCTTCGCCGCGCACCGGCAAGTCGACCCACTCGGTGACGCGATGCATGCCGTGGAACCACCACGCCACCAGTGCGGCGAGCAGCAAGGCGCCTGCCACGATCATCGCGATGCCGCGGCTGCGCGCGTTCATCGCGACCACCCGAAGCTGCTCGCCAATCCCGACACCAGCCCGTCGAATTCGACGTCTTCCGGCAAGCGATGCGCATACGCGGTGTATTGCCAGGCCCGCACCAGCGCACGGAAGCGCGAGCGATCCTCTTCTCCCGGCAACTGTTGCGATGCGCGCAGGCATTCCGCTTCGGTCGCGCCCGGCACCAGCAGCACCTGGGTGCGCGCGACCATCGATTCGACGCCGGCGCGATACAGCAGCGCCATCGCCTGGCGACGCTCGCCCGACGACCACAGCTTGCGCACGGCGGTCGCGATGTCGTCAGGCAAGGCTTCCGGCACTTCGATGTCCTGGATCGCGATGTCGCTGGCGCGGCGACGCGGCGTTCCACCACTGCTCCATTGCGGCCACGCACGCACCAGCCACCACGCCAGCAAGGCGACGATCACGGCCACGATCGTCCACGCGATCACCTGCCCGAACGTGCCCAGTCCGCGCGCGAGTGCGCTCAACCATGACGGGAAATTCCAGTCGCGCCTGTTGTTCGGCACGTCCTTGTGGATCGGCTCCCAGCGCGTGACCTGCTTGCGCGGATGCAGCTCGGGATCGTCCTTCAGTTTCACCAGGGCATCGCGCAGGGGTTGTTGCTGCGATTGCAGTGGCCCCGTCGCTGCTTCCAGCGCCTGCGCCGGCGCCAGTTTCTGCTGGCCACCGCCCGCGGTTCCGTGCACGGCATTCCGAGGATTGGTTTGTGCATGCGCCACGCGCGGCGCGAATGCGATGCATGCGACCACGATTGCAACTGTCCCCGCCAGTCGCTGCAGGCGCGCGCGCATCCGTCGCAACGCGATCTCCACGTCCCAGGCTTCCAGTTCGGTGCGGCGATTGAGATACAGCCCGAACCCGGCACCGACATAGAACGGCTCGACCAGGGTCGTCGCCAGCCACGACATCGCGTTGTAGGCCAGCGCCATTCCCGGGGTGAATCCAGCCTGCAGGCTCTGCATCGCACCGGCCCAGGTCTGCGGCAGGAATTCCGGCGGCACGAACATCATCACGAACACGATCGGCGCCAGCATCAGCACCACTTCGAAATTCATGCACACCAGCGTCAAGGCCGCGGCATGCCCGCTGGCGCGCGCACCGATGACGCGCCGGCGCTCGCGACGCTGCGCGGCATCGCCGCCTTCCAGCAGGTCAACCGGCAGATACAGCGAACGCGCCGGCCCGAGCCGCCGCCACGTGAGGTAATCAAGCATCGGCCGCGGCAGGCCCCACTTCAATTGCGCACGCAAGGTCTCGCGCACGCCCGGCACGTCACCGAACACCGCGCGCGACAGCACATGCAACACGACGCGATCGAACAGCGGCTTCAGCCACCACATCGCCATCAGCGCCCACCACGCGTGGTCGAAGATCCAGCCGAACGCGTTCACCAGCGCGAATACCGGCAAGGTCAGCGCCAGCCACGGCTTCCACACCGCGCCGGCATTGCGCCGCACCAGCGCGCTGCCGAGCTCCATCGCTTCCCACGCGGAACGCGGACGCAACACCACGGCGGTGCGTTCAATCTGCACGCGTCGCGCCTCTACGTCCGCCCAGCAGCAGCCACGCCAGCACCAGCGTCCACAACAGCGCGCCAACCGCGAATTTCACCGCTGGCGGAATCGCGCCGTTCGACGACCAGAACGCCTCGATCAACGCGGCCACGATCAGCATCGCAAAGAAACCCATGCTCAGGCGCGCGCCATCGAGCCCTGCCGCGATCAATGCATCGATGCGTCGCCTGCGCCCCGGTGCGACGATCGCCATGCCGATGCGCAGGCCGGCACCACCGGCAATGACGACAGCACTCAGTTCCGGCGCCGAATGACCGACCACGAACGGCCAGAACGTCGATCCCGAACCGATCTGCTGCAAGTGCCCGGCGATGGTGCCGGCGAACAGGCCGTTGAACACCAGCGCGAACACCGTGCCGATCGCCAGGAAGATGCCGCTGGCGAAGGTACGGAAGCCGATGCTGACGTTGTTCATGATGTAGTAGCCGAACATTCCGACATTGGTGCCGGCCGCGCGCATTTCGTAGTGACCGTGGTCGGCCGGGTTGTACATGCGCTCGACGTTGGCGACCTGCGCCGGATCCATCAGCGTGTAGACCATGTCGGGGCGTTCCAGCGACAGCACGTAGCACACCACCAGCGGCACCACGAACAGCAGCAGCGACACCAGCATGTAACCGCGATGCGCGCGCACCAGGCGCGGGAACTGGTTGAGCACGAAATCGGCCACCGGCCGCAGGCGCGCGGCCGGCGCGCGATACAGCACGTTGTGGCCGCGTTGCATCAGGTCCTGCAGGC
>JAFEBZ010000112.1 GCA_018242405.1 Pseudomonadota bacterium
ACGCGACTGATGCCCAGCTCGCGAACATCGTCCATGAAGGCTTGAGCCATAGCCAGGCCATGGCCAATGCCTCCGAATTGATGGACGGCATCGGTCCGCGCCTCACCAATTCCGAGAATTTCGACAAGGCCGCCGGTTGGGCGCTCGGCAAGTTCAAGGCGTACGGGCTGAGCAACATCCACAAGGAGTCGTATCCGTTCGGCGTCAACTGGAACCTCGATTCCTGGGACGCGAAGATGGTGCAGCCGCGCGCGATCACCATGCGTGCGATCCCGGTTGCGTGGACGCCACCGACCAACGGCACCATCACCGCGCCGGTGATCCTCGCGCCGATGAGCAAGAAGGAACATTTCGACAAGTGGCGCGGCAAGCTCGCCGGCAAGATCGTGCTGGTCACCTTGCCGGGTGAGGCCAGCCAGTCGGAGAAGGGGCAATTCCATCGCCTCGACGGCAAGGAACTGGCCGATCTCGACAAGTACGACCTGCCGAGCGACGAGCTCGAGCCGTACAAGGGCTTCACCAAATCGGTGACGTTCGCGCGCGAACTGTCGCAATTCCTCAAGGCCGAAGGCGCAGTCGCGATGGTGCGCAAGAGCTATCGCGAAAACGGCCTCGTCAGCGGCGAGGGCTACAACATCGATCCGGCGAAGCGACTCGAGTTGCCCTTCATGGAATTGTCGTCGGAAGACTATCGGCGCCTGGCGCGACTGGAAACGATGGGTAAGCCGCCGGTGATCAGTCTTGCGATCGCGGCGCACACCAATGATGCCGACACCACCGCCGATTACCTGATCGCCGACATCGCCGGCAGCGATCCCAAGGCCGGCTACGTGATGGCCGGCGGCCACTTCGACAGCTGGATCGCCGCCGATGGCGCGACCGATGACGGCGTGCCGAGCGTGATCGTGATCGAGGCCGCGCGCATCATCAAGAGTCTCGGCGTGCAACCGAAGCGCACGATCCGTTTCGCGTTGTGGTCGGGCGAGGAACAGGGCCTGCTCGGCTCGATCGCCTACATCGAGAAGCATCTCGCGACGCGGCCGGTCGATCGCAATGCCTATGGCGTCGAGCGTTTCGCCACGTGGGCGAAGCAATTCCCGATCACCAAGGGCGCCGACTACGACCAGCTCAAGGCCTATTTCAACCTCGACAACGGCGCTGGCAAGATCCGCGGCATTTACGCCGAGAACAACGTGGCCGCCGAGCCGCTGCTGAAGAAGTGGCTGGGTCCGTTCGCCGACATGGGCGCGGGTACCGTCGTCACCAGCCGCACCGGCGGCACCGACCACGAGTACATGCAGGCGGTCGGATTGCCGGGCTTCGAGTTCATCCAGGATCCGCTCGATTACGGCAGTCGCGTCCACCATTCCAGCATCGACACCCTCGACCACGCGCCGCCGGACGACGTGCGCCAGGCGGCGACGGTGCTGGCGGCGATGTTGTGGCAGGCGGCGAACAGCGATGCCGTGCTGCCGCGTCCGCCGCTGCCGACCGCACCGAGCAAGAGTGATCCGTTCAAGGTCCAGGACCCGGACAAGGAATGACGGACAGGTGGGAGATCGTGCGACAGGCTAAAATGTTTGCATGATCTCCTTCCGCAATTTCGCCCTGCGCCGGGGCGAACGCCTGCTGCTGTCCGATGTCGACCTGACCCTCCACGCCGGGTATCGCATCGGCGTGGTCGGTCGCAACGGCGCCGGCAAATCGTCCCTGTTCGCTGCGTTGTTGGGTGATGTCGAGCCCGACAAGGGCGACCTCGATCTTCCCGGCAAGGCGCGCATCGCCAGCGTTGCCCAGGAAACGCCGCATCTGCCCGATCCCGCGCTCGACTTCGTGCTGTCTGGCGATGCAACGCTGCATGACGCCGTGCGCATGGAACGCGAGGCGATGATGAGCGAAGACTGGGAAAAGGTCGCCGAAGCGCATCACCTGCTGGCCGAACTCAACGGCTACGATGCCGATGCCCGTGCCGGCCGCCTGCTGCACGGCCTCGGCTTCCCGGCGACGACGCACGATCGCCCGGTCTCCGATTTCTCCGGTGGCTGGCGCGTGCGCCTGAACGTGGCGCGCGCGCTGATGACGCCGAGCGACCTGCTGCTGCTCGACGAACCGACCAACCACCTCGATCTCGATGCGGTGGTGTGGCTGGAAGACTGGTTGCGCCGTTATGACGGCACGATGCTGGTGATTTCGCACGATCGCGAATTTCTCGACAACGTCACCACCCACATCCTCCACCTGCACGACGGCAAGGCGAAGCTGTACGTCGGCAACTACACAGCGTTCGAACGCCAGCGCGCCGAACACCTGCGCCAGCAGCAGATCGCCTTCGAGAAGGAACAGGCCGAGCGCGCGCACCTGCAGAAGTTCATCGATCGCTTCAAGGCCAAGGCCAGCAAGGCAACCCAGGCGCAAAGCCGGATGAAGCGACTGGAAAAACTCACCGGCACCGAAGCAGTGCGTGCCGAGCGCGGCATCCACATCGATTTCCCGGAACCGGCACGGATGCCGAATTCGCTGTTGTCGCTGCGTCATGTCGATGCCGGTTACGGCGCGGGCGCGAAGATTCTTTCCAATGTCGGGTTCGCATTGGAAGCAGGCGATCGCATCGGCCTGCTTGGTCCGAACGGCGCGGGCAAATCGACGCTGGTGAAGACGCTGGTCGGCGATTTGTCGCCGATGTCGGGCGAACGCATCGCCCATCCCGATCTCGTCATCGGCTACTTCGCCCAGCACACGGTGGAATCGCTGGTTGCCGGCACCTCGCCGATCGATCACTTCAAGGAACTGTCGCCGAACACCGCGACCCAGGAATTCCGCAATTTCCTCGGGCGCTGGCAGTTCGCCGGCGATCGCGCGTTCGAGGCGATCGACAATTTCTCCGGTGGCGAGAAGGCGCGACTGGCGCTGGCGCTGATCGCGTGGCGCAAGCCCAACCTGCTGCTGCTCGACGAACCGACCAACCATCTCGATCTCGAGATGCGCGAAGCACTGGCCGAAGCGCTCAGCGATTTCGATGGCGCGATCGTGATGGTCAGCCATGACCGCCACCTGATCGGCCTGGTCTGCGACCAGTTCGTGCGCGTGCACGATGGCGAGGTCGAGCCGTTCAACGGCGATCTCGACGATTACGCCGCGTGGCTGCGATTGCGTCCCGCAGCGGGCGAATCGAAACCTGAGGCGAAGAAGGAAGTCGTGCCAGCACCGGCACCTGCGTCGGCGCCGATCGCGAAAAAATCTGCGAACAAGATCAACCCGCACAAGCTGGCACAGGCGGAAGCACGGGTTGCGCGACTGGAAGAAAAGTTGGCCGAATGCGATGCGCAGCTGGCCGATCCCGGGGTGTATTCCGATGGTACGCGCGTCGCCGACATCGGCCGCACCCAGATGCAGTTGCGCAGCGAGCTGGAAGACGCCGAAGGCGAGTTGCTGGCCTTGTACGAGTAACCGTCGGCCTGCGCGTCAGGCGCGCAGGCGGGTCAGCGCGCGCAGCAGCCAGGCGATAGCGAGGAAGGCCACGCCCAGTCCGGCGCAATGGATCAATGTGCGGGTGATTCCGAGCGCCGGCACGTCGATGAAAGGGTAGGGATAGAACCCGGTGATCGCGCCGCGAATCAGTGCGTATACCGCATAAAGCAGAGGCCATTGCAGCCAGCGCCATGGCTCCGTCGCCGCGATGTGCCGACGCGGCGGCAGCGCCAGCCACCATGCCAGTGCGGCCAGTGGCACGATGTAGTGCAGCAAGAGATTGGACAGCCAGTCCAGCCCCTCGGGATCGGCGAGACCGCGCAACAACAGGAAGTAGCCGAGTCCGACCAGCACGATCGCGCTGACTGCACCGCCGCGCCATCGCAAGTCACGTCCGCCATCGGGGCGTCGCGCTGCATTCGTCGCGACGACCGCGACCAGCAAGTTCGTGAGCACGGTGAAGTAGGCGAGATACATCCACACGCCGTGGACGATGCCGTTGCCGTTGGCCATCGACAGACGCAGCGACAGGAACAGCTGCAGCAGCAACGCCATCCACGCCAGTGCGGCCACGATCGCCGCCGCGATCCGCGCGTTCATCGCGTCAGTCTTTCAGGAAGTATTCGACGGTGCTGACCACGCGCACCTTCTTCACCTGCGGGCTGCCGGCATCGCGGTTGCTGATGTCGACCACGCCCTGGTTGGCGGTGCGGATGCCGCCGATGCGCGCGCCGCTGTCCTTGGCGAATTGTTCGGCGGACTTGCGCGCGTTCGCGGTCGCTTCCGCGATCAATGCCGGCTTGATGTCGTTGAGCTTGGTGTAGTCGAACTCCGGTCCGCTCGGCGCGCCGCTTTCGCCACCGCTGCCACCCAGCAGCACGCCCTTGGCCAGCAGGTCGCCGGTGCGACGCAATGCTTGCATCGCCTTCGCGACCTTGGTGGTGCGCAGGGTCACCGTCGTGGAATAGCGATAGCGCTCCGGCGGCTTGTTTTCGCCGTAGGAATAGGCCCAGCGATCCTCGAGGTTGGCCGGCGCGACCACGATCTCGTCATCGCCGAATCCCGCCTCCTTGAAGAAATCGCGGATCGCCGTGGTATTGGCCTCCAGCCCGCGCTGGACACCGACGAGATCGTTGCCGGAAACGTTGTGCGCCAGTGGCCAGACCACGAGATCGGCATCCACGATCTTTTCGGCAGAGCCCTTCACCGAGACGTAGCGATCGCCGGTGCGCATGTCGGCAAGACCTTTCGACACGAACCAGCCGCCGACGGCGAGGCCAAGCGCGATGATGAGCGCGACGACAATCTTGTAAGGCTTCATGCGGCAATCCTCAGCGTGCGCCGAAACGGGCGCGGCAACCGCCGCTCACCCACAGGCCCTGGCGGGCGTTGTAACCCCAGGTGCGCCCTTCAGTGCAGGCCGCGTTGGACAGGCGTTGCAGCACATAGGGGTGGCCCTGGTTGCGGTCCCAGGCACAGGTCGTCGGGCGTGATCCGTGGCTGGAGCAGGTCACCGAGTAATTGCTGGCGACGCGCGCGAACTCTCCGCGGCAGCCGTGGTTCACCCAGACCTCGCCGTTGCGCGAATCCCAGCCGCGCCCGCGCTCGCAGCCGCTGTTCGACAGCTGCCGCACCAGCCGCGACTGTCCCTGCCATGGCGTGCGGCAGGTGTTCAGGCGATTGCCGGTGCTTTCGCAGCGGATCACCTGGTTGCCCGGTCCCGGTCCGGGGCCCGGAACGCCACCGCCATTGCCGGTCAGTGATCTGGCGATATCCGACTTGATCTGGCTGAAGGTCCAGTTCGAGCGATTGACCTGGTCGAGGTAGAAGCGCAGCTGGTCGTTGGGGATGGTGCGACCGCGCGACTGTTCGGAATATTCCAGGCTGATCACGCGGATCTGGTCGCTCTGGGACAGGGTGCGCAGGTTCTCCGGCGCGTAGGCCCGGGTCTGGACCTGGGCACTGGCGGCCACCGGAACCAGCATGATCAGCGCTGATGCGAAAACAAGCGATTTGAGCAATGAAACCATGACGACCTCTCCCTCCAGATGGTGTATGGAAATCCTGCAGCGGCGAACTCCGTTGAAAACGGCGCGCCAACCCCCACAATAGCGGTTTGCACCCCGCAACACACGCCATGCCCATCTACGCCTTCGTCTGTGACACCTGCGGCCACGAGTTCGACCGCCTGCAGAAGCTGTCCGACCCCGATCCCGATACCTGCCCGAGCTGCGGGGCGCATACGGTCAAGCGCATGCTGACCGCGCCCAGTTTCCGCCTCGCCGGTGGCGGCTGGTACGAGACCGACTTCAAGAAGGACGGCGACAAGAAGCGCAATCTGGCGGGGGATGGCAGCAGCGGAGCCAAATCCAAGGGCGATTCCACGCCGGCCCCTGCGCCTGCGCCGCCGAAATCGTCCGATTCCTGATTCCGGCAGCCTCGAGCCGAATACGGAAAGGGCTAAAATGCCCGGCTTGTACTGAACAAGACCCGGCACTGTGGCCGGACTTGCAGCTGATTTTCCGGAGTTTCCATGCGTGACCATTTCTGCGGCCTGATCGACGAGACGTTGATCGGCCAGACCGTGACCCTGTGCGGCTGGGCCGACGTCGCCCGCAACATGGGCGGCCTGGTCTTCATCGACCTGCGCGACCACGAGGGCATCGTCCAGATCGTCGCCGAGCCGTCGTCCGCCGAGGGCAATGCCGAGGTGTTGGCCGTCGCCGCGCAGATCGGCTACGAGGATGCGCTGCGGATTACCGGCGTTGTGCGCAGGCGTGAGTCAGTGAACAACAAGATCCGCACCGGCCAGGTCGAAGTGGTCGCTTTGAGGATCGAGGTACTGAACAAGGCCGAGCCGCTGCCGTTCCATCATCACGAAAATCCGGGCGAAGACATCCGCCTGAAGTATCGCTATCTCGACCTGCGCGCGCCGGAAATGCAGCGCAAGATGCGCACGCGCACCAGGCTGGTCGCCAACCTGCGTCGCTATCTCGACGAACGCGGTTTCCAGGACATCGAGACGCCGATCCTGACCAAGGCGACGCCGGAAGGCGCGCGCGACTTCCTGGTGCCGGCGCGCATGCATCCGGGCGAGTTCTACGCGTTGCCGCAGTCGCCGCAGCTGTTCAAGCAGATCCTGATGATGGCGGGCTTCGACCGCTACTACCAGATCGCGCGCTGCTTCCGCGACGAGGCGCTGCGTGCCGATCGCCAGCTCGAATTCACCCAGCTCGACATGGAGTTCGCGTGGGTGGACGAGAAGGCCGTGCAGGACATGGTGGAAGACATGATCCGCGTGGTGTTCAAGGAAACCATCGGTGTCGAACTTGATGCGACCTTCCCGCGCATGACCTACGCCGAAGCGATGCGTCGCTACGGTTCCGACAAGCCCGATCTGCGCATCGCGCTCGAGTTCGTCGATGTCGCCGAGCTGGTGAAGGGCAGCGAGTTCAAGGTCTTCACCGATGCCGCCAATGATGTCGATGGCCGCGTCGTCGCGCTGCGCATTCCCGGTGGTGCGGCGCTGTCGCGCAAGCAGATCGACGAATACGCCGCGCACGCCGCCAAGTTCGGCGCGAAGGGTCTCGCCTACGTGAAGCTGGACGAGAGTGGCGCGGTCAATTCGCCGATCGCCAAGTTCTTTGCCGACGATGCCTTCAAGGCGCTGCTCGAAGCGATCGGCCTGAAGAATGGCGATATCGCTTTCTTCGGCGCCGGTGCCTACAAGACCGTCAGCGACTTCATGGGCGCGCTGCGCCTGAAGGCCGGCAAGGATTTCGATCTGGTCGCCACAGGTTGGGCGCCGTTGTGGATCACCGACTTCCCGATGTTCGAGTGGGATGACGAGGAACAGCGCTACGTCGCGCTCCATCATCCCTTCACCGCGCCTGCGGTGGATTCGATCGACGACTTGCGTACCAACGCCAAGACTGCAGTGAGCCGCGGTTACGACATGGTGTTGAACGGCAACGAGATCGGCGGCGGCTCGATCCGCATCCACAACTCGAAGATGCAGTCGGCGGTGTTCGAACTGCTGGGCATCGGCGCGGAAGAGGCGGAGGGCAAGTTCGGCTTCCTGCTCGACGCGCTCAAGTACGGCGCGCCGCCACATGGTGGCATCGCCTTCGGCATCGACCGCATCGCCGCGTTGATGGCCGGCAGCGAATCGATCCGCGACGTGATCGCCTTCCCCAAGACCACCAGTGCGCAATGCCTGATGACCGGCGCGCCGTCGGAAGTGCCGGACAAGCAACTGGCGGAAGTGCATATCCAGGTGCGCGAAGAAAAGAAGTGATCATCCGTCGCGCCACTGCCGCCGATGCTGAAACGCTGTCGGCCCTGTCGCGCGACACCTTCGTCGAAACCTTCGGCCATCTCTACGCAGCGGCCGATCTTCGCGATTACCTCGATGCCAGTTATGCGCCGGCGCGTTATGCCGCGCAGATGGACGAACAGGGCTGCGCGCTCTGGCTCATGGAAGATGATGGCAAGGCCGCCGGCTACGTCATGGCCGGCCCGTGCAAGTTGCCGCACGCCGATGTGCAGCCTGGCGACATGGAGCTGATGCGCCTGTACGTGCGTCGCGAACTCCAGAACGGCGGGCATGGCGCGCGTTTGTTTGCGCAGGCGATGGAGTGGATCGCCGCCAATGGCCCGAAGTCGTGCTGGCTCGGCGTGTGGAGCGAGAACATCGGCGCCCAGCGCTTCTACCAGCGCCACGGCTTCGGCAAGGTTGGCGAATATCTGTACGAAGTCGGAACGGCGCGCGACCTCGAATTCATCTTCCGTCGCAACATGGTCTGAAAGTGCATACTGGCGGTGAATCCCGAGTGGAGACTGCCATGCGTATCCTGACCGTCGCACTTCCTGCCTTGCTGCTCGCGGCCTGCGCTTCCACGACCGCGGCACGCGATCCGCAACCGCTGCAATTGCCCGCAAACGATCGCGTCAACGTGTCGTGGGCCGATCCCGCGACCTTCAGCGAACACAGCTGCGATTTCGCGCCCGGAGGCCGTGACACGACCTGGGTCGGCGACCTCGCGAAATACACCCGCGATCGTGCCGAAAAGAACCTGCCTGCCGGCGCGCACCTCGATGTCCACTTCATCGACATCGATCGTGCTGGCGAATGCCGGCCGAACATGCGCGCAGAACAGATCCGCGTCATCCGCGACATGTATCCGCCACGGATCACCCTGCATTACCGCCTGTCGGGCAGTGGCGTGGCCACGGCCGATGCCGATGCAAAGCTGACCGATCTCGCCTTCATGATGAATGCCCCCGGATTGCCAGGGAACAGTGATCCCTTGCGCTACGAGAAGCGGGTGATCGACGACTGGTTGCGCAAGCTGCTCGGCAAGCGTTGATGGCGCGTCCGCGCGTCGTTCTGCTGCATGGCCTGTGGATGCACGCACCGGCCATGCAATGGTTCGCGGCGAGACTGCGCGAGCAGGGATTCGATGTCGTGTCCGTCGGTTATTTCAGCGTGCTGGAAAGCACGGCGAGCGCGCTGTCGCGGATCGGGCGTGCCCTCGACGAACAGCCGGGCACGCATCTGGTCGGCCACAGCCTGGGTGGGCTGCTGGCCGTGCAGGTCGCGGCGCGGTCGCATTGCGGGCGAGTGGTGTGCCTGGGATCGCCGCTGGCGGGCAGCCGTGCGGCCGATGGTGTGGCATCAAAGGTGCCGGCCGGGCGCAGCCTGATCGGGCAACACCGTGAATTGCTGTTGCAGGGTGCCGGCACGCTGCCGCCGGGGATCGAAGTCGGGATGGTCGCGGGCACGTTGCAGCGTGGGCTGGGCGGTGCGATTGCGCGATTGCCGGGGCCGCATGACGGCACCGTAGCAGTCGAGGAGACCCGGGTTCCCGGGCTGGCCGCCCATGTCGTGGTCGAGGCCAGCCACAGCGGGCTGATTTTCTCGCGGGAAGCGGCCGGTCACGCTGCCCATTTCCTCCGGGAAGGGCGTTTTGCGGAGACGGCGGCGCCGGTGGCGATCGCCTGAGCCGAATCCGGCAGGCCGTCAGGTAAAATCACGGTTTTCCAGCAAACGGTTGCATCCATGGGTCGTGGTCCCTCGATCGAACAGCGCAAGAACGCTGTCGATGCCCAGCGCGGCAAGATCTTCACCAAGGTGATTCGCGAGATTTCCGTGGCGGCGCGTGCCGGTGGAGGCGATCCCGCGGGCAACCCGCGCCTGCGCAGTGCCATCGACAAGGGACTCAGCGCCAACATGAGCAAGGACGTGATCGAGCGCGCGATCAAGAAGGCGACCGGCGAGCTCGAGGGCGTCGAGTACGAGGAAATCCGCTACGAGGGTTATGCGCCCGGTGGCGTCGCGGTGATCGTCGATTGCCTGACCGACAACCGAGTGCGCACTGTCGCCGACGTCCGCCATGCCTTCACCAAGTTCGGCGGCAACATGGGCACCGAAGGTTCGGTCGCCTTCATGTTCCGCAAGCTGGGTGCGCTGAGCTACGCCGCCGACGCCGACGAGGATCGCGTCACCGAAGCGGCGATCGAAGCGGGTGCCGACGATATCGTGGTGTACGACGATGGCGCGATCGACGTCATCACCTCGCCCGAAGCCTTCAACGACGTCAAGGATGCGATGGTCGCGGCCGGGCTCGCGCCCGATCTTGCCGAAGTCACCCTGCGCGCCGACAACGACATCGCCGTGACTGGCGATACCGCCGACCAGGTGCGCAAGCTGCTGGCGCGCATGGAAGAAATGGACGACGTGCAGAACGTCTATTCCAACGCGGAGTTGCCGGAGGAATGACGTGTCCGTGAGCGGCGCGACCGTGCCCGGGACAGTCCGCATCCTCGGTATCGATCCGGGATCGCAACGCACCGGGGTCGGCATCGTCGAAGTCGCTGCCGACGGCAAGCTCGCGCATGTCCATCACGCCGCGATCAACCTGCTCGGCGCCGAGGATTTTCCGCAACGACTGGGCGAACTCGTCGCCCGTCTCGGCGAATTACTGGTCGAATGGAAGCCGGACGAAGTGGCGATCGAACAGGTCTTCCTCGCCCGCAACGCGATGTCGGCATTGAAGCTCGGGCACGCGCGCGGCGCGGCGATCGCGGCTTGCGTCAGCCATGGATTGAAGGTCAGCGAATACGCCGCCAAGGAAGTGAAGCTGGCGCTGGTCGGGCGTGGCGGCGCCGACAAGGAACAGGTGCAGCACATGGTCGGCGCGATGCTCAATCTCAAGGGCAGATTGCAGGCTGATGCCGCCGATGCATTGGCCGTCGCGGTGACGCATGCGCATGTGCGCGCGAGTGCGGCACGATTGGGTGTCGGTGTGCGCCAGGCGTGGGCAAGGAGATGAGGCAATGATCGGTCGTTTGCGCGGAACAATCATCCACAAGCAGCCGCCGTGGCTGGTGGTGGATGTCCATGGCGTCGGCTACGAGCTGGAAGCGCCGATGAGCACGTTCTACGACCTGCCGGAAGTCGGCAAGGACGTGGTGCTGTTCACCCATTACGCGCAGAAGGAAGACAGCGTTTCGCTCTACGGTTTCCTGACCGAAGGCGAGCGCCGGCTGTTCCGCGACGTGCAGCGTGTCAGCGGCATTGGCGCGAAGATCGCGCTCGCCGTGTTGTCCGGCGTGAGTGTCGACGAATTCGCGCGGCAATTGCAGTCCTCCGATGTCACCGCGCTCACGCGCATTCCCGGCATCGGCAAGAAGACCGCGGAACGCATGGTGGTGGAATTGCGCGATCGTGCCGCCGACTTCATCGGTGGTGGTGCGTCGCCACTGTTGCAGGGCCCGGCCGATCCGCAATCGGAATCCGTGATCGCACTCCAGCAGCTCGGCTACAAGCCGGCCGAGGCCGAACGCATGGTCAAGGCGGTGGCCGCAGCCGGTGACAGCGTCGAAACCATCATCCGCAAGGCCCTGCAGCAGGCGCTGCGCTGACGCCATCACGCCGTCGGCGTACCATGCGCCGCTGGAAGGCCTCCCTCCCGAAATGAACGACCACCCGAAGCCCGCAGAACACGCGCAAACCGGCCATGGACACCAGGCGCCGGGTGGATTGCCGGGCCTGGCGCTGGGCGCGATCGGCGTGGTTTTCGGTGATATCGGTACCAGCCCGCTCTATACCCTCAAGGAAGCCTTCATCCCGCACTACGGCTTGACGCCCGACCACGACACCGTGCTGGGCGTGCTGTCGCTGGCGTTCTGGGCGTTGATGATCGTGGTGACGCTGAAGTACGTCACCATCATCATGCGCGCCGACAACGAGGGCGAGGGCGGCATCATGGCGTTGATGGCACTTGCGCAGCGCACGCTCGGCAAGACCTCGCGTTCGTTCTACGTGGTCGGCATCCTCGGCATCTTCGGTGCGTCGCTGTTCTTCGGCGATGGCGTGATCACGCCCGCCATCACCACGCTGTCGGCGATCGAAGGCCTCGGGGTCGCGGCGCCCGGGCTGCACAGCTTCATCCTGCCGCTCACCATCGTCATCCTGATCGGATTGTTCGTCAGCCAGCGCTTCGGTTCAGCCAAGGTCGGGCGCGTGTTCGGGCCGATCATGGTGATGTGGTTCCTGGCGCTGGCGGCGATCGGCATTCACAACATCGTCGATGCACCGGAAGTGATCCATGCGCTGAATCCGTTGTGGGGTGCACGCTTCTTCGGCGAACACGGCTGGCACGGCATCTTCATTCTCGGCGCGGTGGTGCTGGCCGTCACCGGCGGCGAAGCGTTGTATGCCGACATGGGCCATTTCGGCGCCAAACCCATTCGCGCCGCCTGGTATTTCTTCATCCTGCCCTGCCTGGTGATGAACTATCTGGGTCAGGGTGCGCTGCTGCTGGAAAACCCGGACGCCAAGGACAATCCGTTCTTCCAGGCAGTGCCCGACTGGGCACAGATGCCGATGGTGGTGCTGGCGACGATGGCAGCGGTCATCGCGTCGCAGGCGGTCATCACCGGTGCATTCTCGGTGGCGCGTTCGGCGATGCAGCTCGGCTACATTCCGCGCATGTTCGTCCGCCACACCTCGCGCGACACCATCGGCCAGATCTACGTGCCCGGCATCAACTGGTTCCTGATGGTGGCGGTGATCGCGTTGGTGATGACGTTCCGCACCTCCACCGCATTGGCCACGGCGTACGGTGTCTCGGTCTCCGGCACGATGCTGATCGATACCCTGCTGCTGGCGCTGGTCGCCAACCGCCTGTGGCCGCAGCAACGGCGCTGGGTGTTGCCGTTGTGCCTGGTGTTCTTCACCGTCGATCTCGCCTTCCTGGTGGCGAACGCGGTGAAGTTCTTCGATGGCGCATGGTTCCCGCTGTTGCTCGGCCTCGTCATCTTCACCCTGATGCGCACCTGGCGTCGCGGTCGCGAACTGTTGCGCGCGGAAATCCACAAGGAAGGCATCCAGCTCGACACTTTCCTGCCCGGACTGATGCTGGCCCCGCCGTTGCGGGTGCCGGGGACGGCGATCTTCCTGTCGGCCGAGCCGACGATGGTGCCGCATGCATTGCTGCACAATCTCAAGCACAACAAGGTGCTGCACGAACGCAACATCTTTCTCACGGTGGTCACCCTCACGGTGCCGTACGCGCATCGCGACCAGCGCCTGAAGGTCAGCGCGATCGGCGACGATTTCCATCGGGTGATCGTGCGCTTCGGCTTCATGGAAACGCCGGACGTACCGCGCGCGCTGATGCAGCTGGCCGATTGCAGCGAGATGTGCCTCGATCCGATGGACACCACTTATTTCGTCAGTCGCGAGACGGTGATTGCCAGCGCTCGCCGCGGCATGCCGATCTGGCGCGACAAGTTGTTTGCACTGATGCATCGCAATGCGGTCTCGGCGTCCTCGTTCTTCCATATTCCCGGCAACCGGCTGGTCGAACTCGGCGCGCCCGTCCAGATTTGATTCGACATCAACCCATGAACGCATCCACAGACGAGCACTCCGATTCGCACGCCGCGCACGGCCACGGTGGCCCGCTCGCGGCATTGGCGGTCAGCGCGCTTGGCGTGGTCTTCGGCGACATCGGCACCAGCCCGCTGTACACCATCCAGGAAGCCTTCACTCCGCACTACCAGCTGACGGTGAACCACGACACCGTGCTCGGCCTGCTGTCGCTGATCATCTGGACGATCGTGTTCGTGGTGACGGTGAAGTACGTCGCCATCATCATGCGCGCCGACAACGAAGGCGAGGGCGGCATCATGGCGCTGATGGCGCTGGCCCAGGGCGCGCTTGGCAAGAAGGCGCCGAAGCTGATGTACCGCATGGGCATCCTCGGCATCTTCGGTGCGTCGCTGTTCTTCGGCGATGGCGTGATCACTCCGGCGATGACCACGCTGTCGGCGGTCGAAGGCCTCAACGTGGCGACACCGGCCTTCAGTCATTTCGTGCTGCCGATCTCGGTGATGATCCTCGTGGTCCTGTTCGTCGGTCAGCGCTACGGCACCGCGCGCGTCGGTCGCATCTTCGGGCCGGTGATGCTGGCGTGGTTCATCGCCGTGGCAGCGCTCGGCATCTGGAACATCCGCCTCGCGCCGGAAGTACTGAAGTCGCTCAATCCGTGGTGGGGCCTGAAGTTCTTCCTCGACCATGGCATCGCCGGGCTCACCATCCTCGGCGCGGTGGTGCTCGCGGTCACTGGTGGCGAGGCGCTCTATGCCGACATGGGCCACTTCGGCGCCAGACCCATCCGCCTGGCGTGGTATTTCGTGGTGCAGCCGTGCCTGATCCTCAATTACATGGGGCAGGGCGCGCACGTGCTGGCGCATCCGCAATCGATCAGCAATCCCTTCTACGAATCGGTGCCGAAGGCGTTGCTGATCCCGATGCTGGTGCTGGCGACGATGGCGGCGATCATCGCGTCGCAGGCGGTGATCACCGGCGCGTTCTCGATGGCGCGATCGGCAATGCAGCTCGGTTACATCCCGCGCATGCAGATCCGCCACACCTCGAAGGACACCATCGGCCAGATCTACGTGCCTGCGATCAACTGGACGCTGCTGTTCCTGGTGATCGCGGTGGTGATCGGCTTCGGCAGCGCGACGCGATTGGCGACGGCCTATGGCGTCTCGGTGACGGGCACCATGTTGATGACCAGCATCCTGATGATCGTCTACCTGAGCAACACGCGGAAAATGCCGCTGCTGTTCTGGCCGGCGGCAGCGATCTTCGTGCTAGTCGACGTCGCCTTCCTCGGTTCGAACCTCGCCAAATTCATGGATGGCGCGTGGTTCCCGCTGCTGCTCGGTCTCGTCATCTTCACCATGATGCGCACCTGGCGCCGTGGTCGCGATCTCCTGCGCAGTGAAATGCAGAAGGACGGCATCCAGCTCGACACCTTCCTGCCCGGGCTGATGCTGGCGCCGCCGGTGCGGGTGGAAGGCACGGCGATCTTCCTGACCGCCGACAAGACGATGGTGCCGCACGCCTTCCTGCACAACCTCAAGCACAACCGCGTGCTGCACGCGCGCAACATCTTCCTGACGGTGGCGACACTGACGGTGCCGGTGGCGCCGCGCGAACAGCGGCTGGCGGTGCAGTCGATCGGCGACGAGTTCTATCGCGTGATCGTCCGCTTCGGCTTCATGGAAACGCCGGACGTGCCGCGCGCGCTGATGGGGCTGGCCGATTGCAGCCAGATGTGCCTCGATCCGATGGAAACGACTTACTTCGCCAGTCGTGAACGCATCATCGCCAGCCGTCGCCAGGGCATGCCGATCTGGCGCGACAAACTGTTCGCCTTCATGATGCGCAACGCAGCGCCGGCCAGCGATTTCTTCAACATCCCCAGCAATCGCCTGGTGGAGTTGGGCACGCAGGTGCAGATATGAGCCGTCCCGCGCTTTCCTTCATAATCGGGGCATGACCGAAGACCGCATCATCGCTGCCGGCGCCACTCGCGAGGACGAGGCCAGCGAAGCCAGCATTCGTCCGCGCCGGTTGGCCGATTATCTCGGCCAACAGCAGGTGCGCGAACAGATGCAGATCTACATCGACGCTGCCCGTGGCCGTAGCGAGGCGCTCGACCATGTGCTGATCTTCGGGCCGCCCGGACTCGGCAAGACCACGCTGTCGCACGTCATCGCCAACGAACTCGGCGTCAGCCTGCGCGTCACCTCGGGCCCGGTGATCGAGCGCGCAGGCGATCTCGCCGCGCTGCTCACCAACCTGCAACCGCACGACGTGCTGTTCATCGACGAGATCCATCGCCTGTCTCCCGTGGTGGAGGAAGTGCTGTATCCGGCGATGGAGGATTTCCAGATCGACATCATGATCGGTGAGGGCCCGGCCGCGCGTTCGATCAAGCTCGACCTGCCGCCGTTCACCCTGGTCGGCGCGACCACGCGTGCGGGCCTGCTGACCGCGCCATTGCGCGACCGTTTCGGCATCGTCCAGCGCCTCGAGTTCTACAGTGCCGCCGAACTGACGCAGATCGTGACACGTTCGGCGCAGATCCTCGGCATTGATTGCGAAGCCGAAGGTGCCGCCGAGATCGCCCGCCGTTCGCGCGGGACGCCGCGTATCGCCAATCGCCTGCTGCGACGCGTGCGCGACTATGCGCAGGTGCGCGCGGATGGCCGCATCACCCACGAGAGCGCGCGTGCGGCGATGCAGATGCTGAAAGTGGATCCGGAAGGTTTCGACGAGCTCGATCGCCGCCTGCTCAACCTCATCATCGAGAATTTCGACGGCGGCCCGGTCGGCGTCGAATCGCTGGCGGCGGCGCTCAGCGAAGAGCGCGGCACGCTCGAGGACGTGATCGAGCCTTATCTGATCCAGCAGGGTTTCCTGGTGCGCACCGCGCGCGGACGCATGGCTACCCATAAGGCCTGGCGCCACCTCGGGTTGAAGCCGCGCGGTGGTGTCGATGCCGGGGAATCCGGGAGCCTGATTTGAACGCAGGCCCAACCGCCGATGCCCCGGGGCTTGTCTTCCAGTGGCCGGTGCGGGTGTACTGGGAAGATACCGACGCCGGTGGCGTCGTGTACCACGCGCAGTACCTTGCCTTCATGGAACGCGCGCGCAGCGAATGGATGCGCGCCATCGGCCACGGCCAGGAACTGTTGCGCGAACGCGACGGTCTGGTCTTCGTGGTGCGGGCGATGCAGGTCGATTTCCGCGCACCCGCGCGCCTCGACGATGCCTTGTCGGTGAGCGTGGAGTTGCGCGAATGTCGGCGGGCGTCGCTGGTGCTGAAACAGGAGATCCGCCGCGACGGAATGCTGCTGGTCGACAGCGAGGTGAGGATCGCCGCGCTGTTTGCGCAAACTTTCCGTCCCTGCGCATTGCCGCCGGCCTTGTACGAACAATTGAAGTTGCACGAACGCACAGGTGATTGATGCTTTCCACGATGCTTGACGTACCCGCCGCACTGCCGGCTGGCCCGCTTCCAACGAATTCGATCAATCCCCTGCAGCTGATCCTGCACGCATCGCTGCCGGTGCAGCTGGTGATGGCGATCCTGCTGGTGGTGTCGGTGATGTCGTGGGCGATCATCTTCCGCAAGCGTGCGCAGCTGGCCGCGGCCGAACGCGAAGCCGCCGATTTCGAAGAGCGCTTCTGGTCGGGCGCTCAACTCGGCGATCTCCACGCACGGGCCGGCAAGACCGGCGGCATCGATGGCATGGAGGCCATCTTCGACGCCGGCATGCGCGAGTTCCATCGCGTGACCCAGATGCGTGGCGCCGACAGCCGCCTGCAGCTGGAAGGCGCGCAACGTGCGATGCGCGCGTCCACTGCACGCGAGCTCGACAGCCTCGAACACAATCTCGAATTCCTCGCCAATACCGGGTCGATCAGTCCCTACATCGGCCTGTTCGGTACGGTGTGGGGCATCATGATTTCGTTCCAGGGCCTGGCCAGTCTCAAGCAGGCGACGATCGCCACCGTCGCGCCCGGCATTTCCGAAGCATTGATCGCCACCGCGATGGGCCTGTTCGCGGCGATTCCGGCGGTATGGGCCTACAACCGCCTCGCCACTCGCGTCGATCGCCTGGCCTCGCGCTACGACGCCTTCTCCGAAGAGTTCGCGTCGATCCTGCAACGCTGGTCGCCGCTGCCCGACGCGCGCTGACATGTCCGGACGTTCCACATCGCGACGACGCAAGCACCGGCTGAAGTCGGAAATCAATGTCGTGCCCTACATCGACGTCATGCTGGTGCTGCTGATCATCTTCATGGCGACCGCGCCGCTGCTCAATCTCGGCGTCGATGTCGACCTGCCGCAGAGCGGCGCGCAGTCGATCCAGACCGATGTCGAGCCGGCGATCGTCAGCGTCGATGCCGAAGGCGCGTTGTCGCTCACCATCGACGGAACCCGTAGCGCGACCACCCGCGACGAGGTGGTGCAGCGCGTGCAGGATTTCGTCGCCGCGCACCCGAAGGCGCCGGTCTATGTCGCCGGCGATGCCAAGGCCTCCTACCAGACCGTGTATGACGTGCTGAGCCTGTTGCAGACGCAAGCGCATGTGCCGCGCGCCGGATTGATGAGCATGCCAAGCGGAGCGTCGGCAAAGTGAAGGAGCAGCGCGCCGATGCCGCGCGCGGGACCGGATACGCGATCCTGCTGCACGCAGTCCTGATCGGGCTGCTGTTGTTCGGCCTCCATCGCGTCAGCCAGCAGGGCGGTGATGCCGGTGGCGATGGTGCGCTGCAGGCGGACGTGGCATCGGTGAACGATCTTTCTGCAAAAACGCGCCGCGCATTGCTCGGTGAACCGAAGGAAACGGTGCAGCCGTTGCCGGAACCGATCCCGGTGCCGAAGGAAACGCCACCGGCGCCGGTCGAAGCGACGCCGCAACCGGTGAAGGAAACGCCACCACCGCCGAAGCCCGAACCGCCGAAACCGGTGAAGGAATTCCCACCGGTGGACATGAGCAAGAAGGTGCCGACGCCGGAGCCCGCCAAGCGCGAACCGGCTCCCAGCAAGAAATCCGTCGAATCGGATATCGCTGCGCGTGCTGCAGCGGAGGCCGCGCGACTGTCGAAAGCGACCAACCTGGCCAAGCAGCGCGCCGAGCAGATGGCGGATGCGAAGTCGCCGAACGCGGGCCGCGACCAGTCCGCGTCATCGGCGCGCGCGGGCAGCGGCGCCGGCAAGAGCCGCAACAGCGGCCAGCAGAAGTGGCTGGACGCGGTGGGCCGGGCGATCGAGGCGAAATGGGTACGACCTGATGACATTCCGCCAGGACAGACCTGCCCGATCCATATCCGCATCATTCCCGGTGGCGAGGTGATCGCGGCATCCGTGCTACCGGGTTGCCCGTATTCCGAAGAGGCGAAACGCAGCGTCGAAAAGGCCGTGCGCGATGCCAGCCCGCTGCCATTCAAGGGCTATGAGGACGTCTACTCCCGCGATTTCACCGCCAACTTCAAGCCATCGAGCTGAAAATGCCCGGGCGGGCGATCCCCACGGTAAACGTGCATTCAGCTAAATGACGCCTCCGCGTTTACCCTAGACGGACGCATCCCAACGAAGAACTCCCTGATGCGATTCTTTTTCGCAATCTCTCTCTTCATCATCTCCGGCGCGGCTTTCGCGCAGTCCAATCCGCAGGTCGACGTGATCGGCGGCCGCGATGCCGCCCAGCCGATCGCCGTGGTGCCGTTCGCGGGCAGTGCGCCCGGCGAGAACGACATCGCCGCGGTGATTCGCGCTGATCTCCAGCGTTCGGGCCAGTTCAAGGCGATGCCGGAATCGGCCATGCCCGAGAAGCCGAGCACCGCCGCCGAGCTGCACCTGCCGGTATGGCAGGCCGCGGGGCAGGGGCTGGTGCTGATCGGCCGCGTCAGCAATGGCGCATCGATGCGCGTCGAGTACGAGCTGTACGACGTGGTGCACAAGCAGCGCCTGCTCGGGTTCGCCAAGAGCGGTCCGGCCAGCGCGGCA
>JAFEBZ010000113.1 GCA_018242405.1 Pseudomonadota bacterium
AAACTGAAAAGCGCAACACACTGATTCAAGGCGGATGCCGTCCACGCCATTCCGGACGGCAAGAGAGGAGGGGAACAATGCAGTTGAAGTGGATCGTGGCTATTGCCTTGGCCGCCGTTGCCGTGCAGGCGCCGGCAGCCGAGCAGTGCATGGCGAACTATTCCAAGGAAGGCAGCTTTTTCAAGGGACGCACGTTCAAGAGCTGGGCGGAATATCCGACGGTATCAAGCAAGGACGCCTTTGCCCGCACCTACCGCAAGATCGTCAGCGAAGGATTCAAGATCAATACCGCAGACAAGGAAGTGGGCATCATCTCGGCGCAGCAGAACGTCACCGGCAGTGCAAAAACCGTGCCGCTCAATGCAGTGATTGAGGCCAAGGGCAAGGGTTCGAGGATCGAACTCACGTTCACCACCGAAGGTGGTCTCGCGGTTGGCGAGGAAGCCGTGCAGAAAGGGATGTGCGACATCCTGAACGCAGCGGCCAAATAAGACCGGCCGTTCGTTGTGGGACAATAGGCGGGCCCCGAGCCGCGGGCGCCCGCCGATGCCGCCATGACCACACCGACGCGCCGCGAACTCGCGAACGCCATCCGTTTCCTTGCCATTGATGCCGTCCAGGCCGCGAATTCCGGGCATCCCGGGATGCCGATGGGCATGGCCGACATCGCCGAAGTGCTGTGGCGCAGCCATCTCTCGCACAACCCGGCCAACCCGAAGTGGTGGAACCGCGATCGTTTCATCCTGAGCAACGGCCACGGCTCGATGCTGCAGTACGCGGTGCTGCACCTGACCGGCTACGACCTGTCGATCGACGACATCAGGAATTTCCGCCAGTTCGGATCGAAGACGCCCGGCCATCCCGAAAACTACGAAACACCGGGCGTCGAAACCACCACCGGTCCGCTCGGCCAGGGCTTCGCCAATGCGGTCGGCATGGCGCTGGGCGAAAAGTTGCTGGCAAAACGTTTCAATCGCGAAGGCCACGACATCGTCGATCACCGCACCTGGGTGTTCATGGGCGACGGCTGCATGATGGAAGGCGTGAGCCATGAAGCCGCCTCGCTGGCCGGCACCTGGAAGCTCAACAAGCTCGTCGCGTTCTGGGACGACAACCACATCAGCATCGACGGCGATACCGATGGCTGGTTCACCGATGACACGCCGGCGCGTTTCGAAGCCTATGGCTGGAAGGTGATCCGCGGCGTCAATGGCCAGGATGCGGTCGAAATCGAAACCGCGATCCAGACCGCGCTGGCGGTGACCGACAAGCCGGTGCTGATCTGCTGCCGCACCACGATCGGCTTTGGTTCGCCGCACAAGGCCGGCAAGGAATCCAGCCACGGCGCACCGCTGGGCAAGGAAGAAGTCGAGGAGACCCGCAAGGCGCTGGATTGGCCGTATGCGCCGTTCGAGATTCCTGCCGACATCGCGCAGGCGTGGGACGCGCACGCAGCCGGCGCCAAGCGCGAAGCCGAATGGGATGCGGCGTTCGCGGCGTATCGCACGGCGTTCCCGGAAGCGGCCGCGGAATTGACGCGACGCATGGACGGAATTCTTCCGGCCGATTTCCACGCGCAGGCCGAGGCCTACGTGGCGAAGATGCAGGCCGATGCGCCGAACGTCGCCAGCCGCAAGGCCTCGCAGATGGCGATCGAAGCGTTCGCGCCGCACCTGCCGGAACTCATTGGTGGTTCGGCCGATCTCGCGCATTCCAACCTGACGCTGTGGAGCGGCAGCGAGAGCGTGATCAATGATGAAAATGGCAAGGCCAACTACATCCACTCCGGTGTGCGCGAATTCGGCATGTCGGCGATCAGCAATGGTCTCGCGCTGCATGGTGGCTTCATTCCCTACGACGCCACCTTCCTCGTCTTCAGCGATTACGCGCGCAATGCCGTGCGCATGAGCGCGCTGATGGGTGCGCACGTGATCCACGTCTACACGCACGACTCCATCGGTCTCGGCGAAGACGGTCCGACCCACCAGCCGATCGAGCACATGGCGTCGTTGCGCTACATCCCGCACAACGATCTGTGGCGTCCCTGCGACGCGGCGGAATCCGCGGTGTCGTGGCAGGCGGCGATCGAGCGCAAGGACGGTCCGAGCTGCCTGGTGTTCTCGCGCCAGAACCTGGCGCCGCAGGCGCGCGATGCCGCCCAGATCGCGGCGATCCGTCGCGGCGGCTACGTGCTGAAGGACAGCGTCGGCGCGCCTGAAATCATCCTGATCGCCACCGGCTCGGAAGTCGGACTGGCGATGGATGCTGCCGCGCAACTTGGCGATCGCGTGCGCGTGGTGTCGATGCCGTGCACCGATGTGTTCGATCGCCAGGACGCCGCGTATCGCGAATCGGTGCTGCCGAATTCGGTGCGCAAGCGCGTTGCGATCGAAGCCGGCACCGCGGATTTCTGGGGCAAGTACGTCGGTCTCGATGGCGCGGTGATCGGCATGACCGGTTACGGTGCGTCGGCACCGGCGGACGTGCTGTTCAAGCACTTCGGCTTCACCGTCGACCACGTGGTAGAGGTGGCGAAGTCGCTGTGATGGTCCGCGGCCTGCTCGCTGCAGCGATGCTGGCCGCGTTGGCGGCTTGCCAGTCGACGCCGCAGGCATCGCAAACGGCAGCGACAGCTGCGGTCGCTGCAGCCAACAAATTGAATGCAGTCCGCGACGGGCTCTATGCCTCCGGCCAACCGTCAAGCGCGGATTGGTCGGCGATCTCCGCGCGTGGCGTGCGCACCGTGATCAACCTGCGTCCTGTCGATGAAATGGCGGGGCGCGATGAAGCCGCGGAAGTCGCCGCGGCGGGAATGCGTTACGTCACCATTCCGGTCGCGAACGCCAAGGCAATCACGCCCGATGCAGCGCGACAACTCGAAGGCGCGCTGCGTGATGCACAGGGCCCGGTGTTGCTGCATTGCGCGTCGGGCAATCGCGCCGGCGGCCTGCTGGCAGTGGCCGCCGCGCAACAGGAAGGCATGCCTTCCGACCAGGCGATCGAACTTGGCCGTCGTGCCGGGATGAAATCGACCGAAGCGCATGTGCGCCAGGTGCTGGGGCTGCCGGCGGATTCTTCGACGAAAGAACCCGCCGCGAAATGATCAGGGCGTTGCCGGGCCAGCTGATTCGGGCTTGAAGCCCGGATCCAGCGCTTCGTTCAACAGCAACGCCAGGCGATCGGCCGCCTGCAACACGCGGCGTTCGGCCAGCGGACGCATCGCCTCGCCATAACTTGCATCAAGCTTGTGGCCGGCGGGGTAGGTGCCCCAATCATCGATCAGGCGGCAGGATTCCTGCGCCCATTGTGTCGGGTTGCCCTCGGTCGTTGCGATCGGCGGCCACGGGCGACGCGCCAGTTCATCGGCGAAGGCGCGCGGATGCATGCCGGTTTCCCCGAGCACGTAGTAATCCCACATCGAGTGCAGGTTGGTGCCCATCACGCCATCGACGTAATTCTTCTGCGCGTAGGCCTCGGGCTTGAGCGTGGTGCGCAGGCTGACCTGGAACTTGTTGCCGCCAAGGTCGTCGTGGCTACTGGCGTGGAACGGCTGGTGGATGTCGCCAACCAGATGCACCACGAACTTCAGGGCATCGCGGCGTGCTTCGAGCGGCTGGCTGCGATCACGCAGGATCGCCAGTTGCGCCTCGATCGCGGCGATCGCGCAATCGCCGTTCTTGCACTCTTTCGCCGGCTCGTACGCGCATTCCGGCCCGGTCAGCTTGACGTAGTGCCAGCGCGAGGTGCGCTTGAAGCGATCGGGATCGCTGTTGCGCAACTCGTCGGCCCAGTTGGCGACACCGGCCAGGGTCGGCTCGCGTTCGCCGGCCAGCAGCTTGGCGACTTCGGCCTTCGCGGCCGGGGTCAGGTGGCGTTCGGCGAGATCGCCGACCAGTCGATGGCCCAGCGGCGCCCATGCCAGCACAGGCAGGGCAAAGGCGAGCAGGAGGAGGGCGAGGACGGCGCGGGGTTTCGGGATTCTGTTCATGGGCCGATGGTAGCCGAGGAGAACGGCTAAAATGATGAATCCACCGGCGCGCCCGCCGCGCCACCCGCATCTACCCAGAGGAGCAGGCAATGGCCATCAAGGTCGGCATCAACGGTTTCGGTCGCATCGGCCGCAACGTCTTCCGTTCCGCCGTGCAGAACTTCGGCAACGAC
>JAFEBZ010000114.1 GCA_018242405.1 Pseudomonadota bacterium
AACGGTTTCGGTCGCATCGGCCGCAACGTCTTCCGTTCCGCCGTGCAGAACTTCGGCAACGACATCGAGATCGTCGCGATCAACGACCTGCTGGAGCCGGACTACCTGGCCTACATGCTGCGCTACGACTCCGTGCATGGCCGCTTCAAGGCCGACATCTCGGTGGAAGGAAACACCCTGGTCGTCAACGGCAAGAAGATCCGCCTGACCCAGGAACGCGATCCGGCCGCACTCAAGTGGGATGAAGTCGGCGCCGACGTGGTGATCGAATCGACCGGCCTGTTCCTCGACAAGACCACTGCGCAGAAGCACCTCGATGCCGGCGCGAAGAAGGTGATCCTGTCGGCGCCGTCGAAGGACGACACCCCGATGTTCGTCTACGGCGTAAACAGCGACAAGTACGCTGGCGAAGCGATCATCTCCAACGCCTCGTGCACCACCAACTGCCTGGCGCCGATCGCCAAGGTCATCAACGACAAGTGGGGCATCAAGCGTGGCCTGATGACCACCGTGCACGCCGCCACCGCGACCCAGAAGACCGTCGACGGCCCGAGCAACAAGGACTGGCGCGGCGGCCGCGGCATCCTCGAGAACATCATCCCGTCGTCGACCGGCGCCGCCAAGGCGGTGGGCGTGGTGATCCCCGAGCTCAACAAGAAGCTGACCGGCATGAGCTTCCGCGTGCCGACCAGTGACGTCTCGGTGGTCGACCTCACCTGCGAACTCGAGAAGCCGGCGACCTACGCCGAAATCTGCGCCGAGATGAAGGCGCAATCGCAGGGCGCGCTCAAGGGCGTGCTCGGCTACACCGAGGACAAGGTGGTCGCCACCGACTTCCGCGGCGAGACCTGCACCTCGGTGTTCGACGCCGACGCCGGCATCGCGCTGGATCCGACCTTCGTCAAGCTGGTCAGCTGGTACGACAACGAATGGGGCTACAGCAACAAGTGCCTCGAAATGGTCAAGGTGGTTGCGGCGAAGTAATTCGTGGCAGAATTCGGTGACCGCGATCACATGTCGAGATCGCGGGCGACCAACAGGGGAAGGAGAATCGATATGAAGCAACGCATGCGTCTGGGCGCAGTCGCCCTCGGCATTGCTGCCCTCGTGTTCTGTGCCGACGCCAGCGCCGGCCTACCGTGGGGCAAGAAGAAAGACGAAACCAAGAAGGAAGACGACAAGGCCAAGACCGAGCAGTCCGAACAGGGTCCGGTCAAGACGGTCAAGGGTTTGCATGACATCGAAGGCGAAATCATCGGCAATCCGATTTCCGGCAGCACTTTCAACAAGCTGCAGATCGGCATGTCGCAGACGCAAGTCAATGACATGATCGGTCCTGCCAAGGAGTGCGGCAGTTACATGACCGGAAAGGCATGGATTCCCTTCCATTTCGGCAGTGACAACTCGCGCCAGGAGTGCAACTACAAGGGACAGGGTCGTTTGATCTTCTCCAACCAGGCCAACGGTTCGGCCTATCTGCTGAAGATCGTCTACGACGCCAAGGAAAGCGGTTACCGCTGAGTCCGCGGAATCGATCCACCAGAAGGGCGCCCATGTGGCGCCCTTTTCGTTTTCCCTGACCTGGATCAAGGTGGTCGACATCACGGTTTGCGACAATGTCGCCATGGAATCCCCCGCAACACTGACGCGCGAAGCCATCGCTCGCCTCGTCGACACTTTTTACGACCGTGTCCAGGCCGACCCTGTGATCGGCCCGGTATTCAACGCCGCGGTCCATGACTGGCCGGCGCACAAGGCGACCCTGGTGCAATTCTGGAGTTCGGTCGCGCTGGGCACCCGCGAATACCGCGGCAACCCGATGGCGGTTCATCGTGCGCAACCGGCGATCGAGGACGCGCACTTCGGCCACTGGCTGGCGCTGTGGCGCACCACCGCGCATGAAGTGCTGGGCGAAGCCGACGGCGAAGTGATGTACGAGTACGCCCAGCGGATCGGGCAGAGCCTGCGCTATGGCCTTGGCTTCGATGGATTGCGGCCGCCGGGGTCGCGCCTTCCGATGCATCCGGGCGGTTGACCACGATTTGAACGCGGCCGCCCGGCCCGCGACAATAGGCGTTTCCTGCTGAAACGAAACGGAGCGCCCGCGCATGTCCATCACCCGCATGACCGATCTCGACTTGCGCGGCAAGCGCGTGCTGATCCGCCAGGACCTGAATGTGCCGGTCGCCGATGGCGTGGTCACGTCCGACCAGCGCATCCTCGCTTCGATCCCGACGTTGAAGACGGCGCTCGATGCCGGCGCGGCGGTGATGGTGACCTCGCATCTCGGCCGTCCCAAGGAAGGCGTGTGGAGCGAAGCCGATTCGCTGGCGCCGGTGGCGCGCCGTCTCTCTGAACTGCTGGGCCGCGACGTTCCGCTGGTACGTGATTACCTCGATGGCGTCGACGTTGCGCCGGGCCAGATCGTGCTGCTCGAGAATTGCCGCATGAACGTCGGCGAAGGCAAGGACGATGAAGCCTTGTCAAAGCAGTACGCGGCGCTGTGCGACGTCTTCGTGATGGATGCGTTCGGCACCGCGCACCGTGCCCAGGCGTCCACGCATGGCGTCATCCGTTTCGCGAAGCAGGCCGCGGGTGGTCCGTTGCTGATGGCCGAACTCGATGCGCTGGCCAAGGCGCTGCAGCAACCTGCGCGCCCGTTGCTGGCGATCGTCGCCGGCAGCAAGGTATCGACCAAGCTCGAATTGCTGTCGTCGCTGGTCGGCAAGGTCGATCAGCTGATCGTTGGCGGCGGCATCGCCAATACCTTCATCGCGGCGATGGGCCACGGTGTCGGCAAGTCGCTGGTCGAAACCGATCTGATCGACACCGCGAAGAAGATCATGGCCGATGCGAAAGCGCGCGGTGCCGACATCCCGCTGCCGGTCGACGTGGTGGTCGCGCCCGAGTTCAAGGCCGACGCGCCGGCGACGGTCAAGCCGGTCGATGCGGTTGGCGCCGATGACATGATCCTCGACATCGGCCCGGAAACCGCCAGGCACTACGCGCAGATGATTGCCAAGGCCGGCACCGTGGTGTGGAACGGCCCGGTCGGCGTGTTCGAGTTCAAGGCTTTCGAACAAGGCACCGCAACCGTGGCCCACGCCATCGCCGAATCGAAGGCGTTCTCGATCGCCGGCGGCGGCGACACCCTGGCCGCGGTCGACAAGTACGGCATCGAGAAGAACGTCTCCTACATCTCCACCGGCGGCGGCGCCTTCCTGGAATTCCTCGAAGGCAAGACGTTGCCGGCGGTTGCTGCGCTCGAAACGCGCGGCTGACAACGAATGCAGCGTGCGGCGTCGTGCGGATGTGCTAGCGTCACTGGTTCCCCAAGGAGCCGCCATGTCACAGCACCGCCGCCGCACCCGCATCCTCGCCACGCTCGGACCCGCCACCGATTCGCCCGAGGTCCTTGATGCGTTGATCCGTGCCGGCGTCGATTGCGTGCGACTCAATTTCTCGCATGGCGATCCTTCGGCGCAAGTCGAGCGCGCCCATGCGGTGCGCGCCGCGGCGGCGCGCGCTGGACGCGAAATCGGCATCCTCGCCGATCTGCCCGGCCCCAAGATCCGCGTCGAACGTTTCGCCGCAGGCAAGGTCGCGTTGAAGGAAGGCGATCGCTTCGATCTCGTCGCCGAGGAAAATCCGCCGCCGGGCGATGCCACCCAGGTTGGCGTCAGCTATCTCGGCCTGCCCGGCGATGTCGCGCCGGGCGATGTGTTGCTGCTCGACGACGGCATGGTCCAGCTGCAGGTCGAGAAGATCGAAGGCCAGCGCATCATCAATCGCGTGCTCAATGACAGCGTGCTGTCCGACCGCAAGGGGCTGAACAAGCAGGGCGGCGGATTGTCGCTGGGCGCGATCACCGAGAAGGATCGCGAACTGATCGCGATCGCCGCGCGCCTCGATGCCGATTTCATCGCGGTGTCGTTCTGCCGTGACGCCGCCGACATGGAAGAAGCGCGCAAGGCAGCGCAATCGCATGGCAGCAATGCCGCGCTGGTGGCCAAGATCGAACGCGCCGAAGCGATCGAGAATCTCGACGAGATCATCGATGCCAGCGACGTGGTGATGGTGGCGCGTGGCGATCTCGGCGTGGAGATCGGCGACGCCGAATTGCCCGGCCTGCAGAAGAAAATCATCACCCACTCAGTCCAGCGCAACAAGGTGGTGATCACCGCGACGCAGATGCTGCAGTCGATGGTGTCCAGCCCGATGCCGACCCGCGCGGAAGTGCTTGACGTCGCCAATGCGGTGATCGATGGCACCGATGCCGTGATGCTGTCGCAGGAAACCGCCGCCGGCCAGTATCCGGTGCGCGCGGTGGAAACGATGGCGCGCGTCTGCATCGGCGCCGAACGCCAGTTCAACAGCGACACCAACTACGAAGGCGCGCAGCGCGATCTCGACCGCGTCGACAATGCCATCGCGATGGCGACGATGTTCCTGACCCAGCACATTCCGGTCGAGGCGATCATCGCCCTCACCGAATCCGGCGGTACAGCGCGCTATCTGTCGCGCTTCCGTTCGCCGGTGCCGATCTACGCCTTCTCGCGCCACGCCGACGCCCGCCGCCGGATGTCGCTGATGCGCGACGTGTTCCCGATCGCCTTCGACAGCCGCGGCCTGTTCGCCGGCCAGGCCGCCCGCCAGGCGATCCGCCAGCTGCTGGACACCGGCCTGCTCGACGATGGCCAGCGCGTGCTGTTCACCAGCGGCGAGAGCATGCACCAGCACGGGTCCACCAATACCCTGCGGGTGATCGAGGTCAGCCGGAACATGCCGACGGTGTGAGTCGGCTGCGGGGCCGATCGAAACCCGGGCGCGGGCTATAATTGCGTTTTCCCCGCGCCAGGACGCCAAACGCAATGAGCATCGAACAGCTTGCCGAAACCGCCCGCGCCATGGTCGCCCCGGGCAAGGGCATCATCGCCATCGACGAATCCGCAGCGACCTGCCAGAAGCGCTTTGACGGCGTCGGCATCGCCAGCACCGAAGAGAATCGCCGCGCCTACCGCGAGCTGTTGCTGACCGTGCCCAAGGTCAACGACTACCTGTCCGGCGCCATCCTGTTCGACGAGACCATTCGCCAGTCCACCAAGGACGGCGTGCCGTTCGCCAGATACATGGCCGACCACGGCATGATCCCGGGCATCAAGGTCGACAAGGGCACCGTGCCGCTGGCTGGTTTCCCGGGCGAGTTGGTGACCGAAGGCCTCGACGGCCTGCGCGCCCGCCTGCAGGAGTACTACAAGCTCGGCGCCCGTTTCGCCAAGTGGCGCGCGGTGATCAACATCGGCGAGGACATCCCGTCGGGTACCTGCATCGAGGCCAACAGCCAGGCATTGGCGCGCTATGCCGCGCTGTGCCAGGAGCAGGGCATCGTGCCGATGGTCGAGCCGGAAGTCTTGATGGACGGCAACCATGACATCGAGACCTGCTACGAAGTCACCGAAGTCACCCTGCGTTCGCTGTTCGACGCGCTGTACCAGCACAACGTCGCATTGGAAGGCACCATCCTCAAGGCATCGATGGTCGTGCCGGGCAAGGACTGCCCGGACCAGGCCAGCGTCGAGGAAGTGGCCGAAGCCACCCTGATGTGCCTGAAGTCGACGGTGCCGGCGATCCTGCCGGGCATCGTCTTCCTGTCCGGTGGCCAGAGCGACGAAGCTGCGACCGCGCACCTCGACGCGATGAACCGCATGGGCCCGAATCCGTGGCCGCTGTCGTTCTCCTACGGTCGCGCCATGCAGCAGGCCGCGCTCAAGTTGTGGTCGCAGGACATGGCCGGCAACTGGAGCAAGGCGCAGGACACCGTGTACGCCCGCGCCAAGGACAATGGCCTGGCTGCGCTGGGGCAATGGAACAAGGGTTGAGGATGTCATCCCGAGCGTAGCGAGGGATCTGTTTTGAAACGGATTCCTCGGCCAGCCTCGGAATGACATGTCGAAAAACG
>JAFEBZ010000115.1 GCA_018242405.1 Pseudomonadota bacterium
GCCTTTAGCGGTTATCCGCAGTGACCGACACGCCGTGAATACGTCCATGTAGGCTCGACTCGGCATCCATGCCTCGTATGGTCGGTCACTGCGGACGAACCGCACGGCGCCGCCGGTGGATGCTTTCTGGAAGGCGTGAGAGCAACAGCTCGCTGTGCTGTTGCTTTCCAATCTCTGTGAAGCAACAACACGCGCGCGGAAGTGGGTGCGCCAGTCCGGTGCGCGGGCATTGCGCCGCATGGATGCGGCGCATGAGCCTACATGGACGTATTCACGGCGTCCCGCGCATCGGAGCTGGTCACCCACGCACCAGCGCGTGCGATGCTGTTGTGCTCAGCCGGGCGATACTTTCCCCTCAACAACAACCATGATCGCCGTGGCGCTGACCGCTGTCCGGCGCAACCACGCTGCCCGACGTCTCGCCACGCAAGCTTGCCGCGTGATGCGCGGCAACCACCTGCGCCACGCACGCCGTCACGCCCTTGCCCATCGGAATATGCAGGAACTCGTTGGGGCCGTGCGCGTTCGAATGCGGACCGAGCACGCCGGTGATCATGAACTGCGCGCCGGGGAATTTTTCGCCGAGCATGCCCATGAAGGGAATCGAACCGCCTTCGCCCATGTACATCGCCGGCTTGCCGAAACTGCCCTGGCTCGCTTCGTCGATCGCCTGTTCCAGCCACGGCGCCAGCGCTGGTGCGTTCCAGCCTGCCGATGATTTCTCCAGCTCGAAGCTGACCTTCGCACCGTTCGGCGGATCCTTCAGCAGAGTGTCGCGCAGCAGGTTGCCGGCGGCAGTGCCATCGAGCGTGGGTGGCAGGCGCAGCGACAGCTTCACCGCGGTGAACGGGCGCAGCACGTTGCCGGCCGACGACAGCGGCGGCATGCCGTCGACGCCGGTGATCGACAACGCCGGACGCCAGGTGCGATTGAGCACGCGTTCGGTGTTGTCGGCGGCCATCGCCACCATGCCATCCATCAAGGGGAACTTGTTCCACACCTCGTCGCCCAGCACGTCGGCGACCTTCGCTGCCTGCGCCTTGCGTTCGGCAGGGATATCGACGAACAGGCCGTCGAGGCGGATCGTTCCGGTCTTCTCGTCATCGACGCGATCCAGCAGCTCGCGCAGGATGCGGAAGCTCGACGGCACGATGCCCGAGGCATCGCCGGAGTGCACGCCTTCGTGCAGCACGTCGACGCGCAGGTTGCCGCCGGCGAGGCCGCGCAGCGAAGTGGTGCACCACAGTTGGTCGTAGTTGCCGCAGCCGGAGTCGAGGCAGACCACCAGCGATGGCTTGCCGATGCGCGGCGCCAGGTGATCGACGTAGGCAGGCAGGTCATAGCTGCCGGATTCCTCGCAGGCTTCGATCATCACCACGCAGCGCGCGTGCGGAACGTTCTGATCGCGCAACGCGAGGATCGCGGTGAGCGAACCGAAGATCGCGTAGCCGTCGTCGGCGCCACCGCGGCCATACAGCCGGTCGCCCTTCAGAACCGGCTTCCACGGACCGAGGTCGTCGTCCCAGCCTGTCATTTCCGGTTGCTTGTCGAGATGGCCGTAGAGCAGCACGCAATCATCGCCGCTGGCTTCGCCCTGCGCCGGGATGTCGAGGAAGATCAGCGGCGTGCGGCCTTCCAGTCGCACCACCTCGACTGTCATGCCGGGCAGATCCTGTGCCTTGGCCCAGGCTTCCATCAGCGCAACCGCCTGGTCCATGTGGCCATGCGCCTGCCAGTCGGCGTCGAACATCGGCGACTTGTTGGGGATGGCGATATAGCGCACCAGCTGCGGGACGATGTCCGCGTCCCATTTGTTGCCGACGAAGGCCTTCAGTTTGGCGATATCCACGCGCGACTCCGGTGCGAAAACGCCATTTTAGCGCCGACGGCGCATGTCGGATTTTCCTGACTCCACAGTGCGCCCCACGCTGACAGACGGCTGCGGCAAGGCGGCGGAGACTGTGCAGCACAGGGGAGCAGCAACGTGGATGCCGGGAGTGGGCGAAGCGTTGAGGCGGGCAGGGACGCCCGGGGATTCACGATGGGGGGAGACAAGGAAGTCGGTCGTCCGGTCGCATTGGGAGGTGCGGCCGGACGGCCAGTTTTGCGCGGCGCACTACACTGGTGCGATGAGCATCCGCATCCTCCGATTCGACGACAGCCGGCGCCAGCCGTGGGCCAACGGCGCGGGCAGCACCCGCGAATTGCTGCAATGGCCGGGCGATGGCTCGCCGTGGCAGTGGCGACTGTCGATCGCCGATGTCGATCGTGATGCGCCGTTCTCGAGTTTCCCCGGTGTCGATCGCATCCTCGTGCTGCTGAGTGGCGATGGCCTCGTGCTGCGGTTTGCTGAAGACCGCGAGGAACGCCTCGATATGCCCTATGCGATGGCCCGGTTTCCCGGCGAAGCGGAACTCTCCGGCGGTCCGATCGCAGGCGCCACCACCGACTTCAACCTGATGTGGCAACGCGATCGCTTCGAGGCCGAACTGTGGGTGCGCCCGATGGTCGGATCGATCCAGCTGTTCGCGTCAGCGGGTGAAATCTGGATCCTGCATGTCGCCGCCGGTCATGCCGACGGCGACGATGGACTGCATCTCGATGCCGGCGATACGCTGGTCAGCGATGACGCTGGCAGCGCACGTCATCTGCGTCTCGATGGCGTGGGAACAGCCTTGCTGGTGCGCTTACAGGAACGCCAGCACGAACGCTGATCCCGTCGCCAGCGCTGCCAGCGCGAACACGCTCATCACCATTTCCTTGGCACCGCGTCCGCGCGCCCACATCCACAGGCCGGTCAGCGCCAGTAGGATCATCGCGATCGCGTAACTGTCGCTCAGCACGCGCCACCAGTTGCCGCCGATGCCCTTGTGCAGCTTGTTGAACACTGCGAGCGGGCTGCTGGTGCTCCACTTCACGTCGACGTTCTCGCCACCGACCACGTATTCCGCGCTCCAGCTGTTGCGCGCGCTGCCGCCGGAGAAATTCCACTTCTGCGGCGCATCGGGCTTGCCGTCGCCGCCCGGCTTCGGCTTGCGGATCATGTCGGCATCGAGGCCGCGCGCCTGCCGCAACCATGTCGACATCGCTTCCGGCGACGTACGAACTTCGGCGGGCACTGCAAGCTGTTCCTTGCGCACCGGTTCGGTCTTGCCCTGCGACCAGGCGTTGTCGCCGATGCGGTGGTTGAGGATCAATCCGGTGATGCCGAACAGCAGCGCGGCGATCGCACCCCAGGCGCCGATCCACAGGTGGAGCTGGCGCATCCAGCGGAAGGTGCGGTGGTGACTGAAAATCTTGAAGGCCATGTGCAAGGTTCCGTTGTCGATGGCGTGGGTGTCAGCTGTCGGCCCAGCGCCGCAGCAGGTTGTGGTAGATGCCGGTCAGGCGCAGGATCGCGGCGTGATTGCCGGCGTCGCCACCACCGAGTTGCCGGATCGAGAGATCGAGATCGAACAGCGTCTGTCGCTGCGCATCGTCGCGGACCATGCTCTGGATCCAGAAGAACGACGCCAGTCGCGCACCGCGCGTCACCGCTGCGACGCGATGCAGGCTGCTCGATGGATAGAGGATGAGATCGCCCGCCGGCAGCTTCACTTCATGCTCGCCGTAGGTGTCGCTGATGATCAGTTCGCCGCCGTCGTATTCCGACGGATCGCACAGGAACAGCGTGCACGACAGATCGGAGCGGACATAGCCGTCGGCGGAGCGCATCATCGCGCCGTCGACATGGAAGCCGTATTCGCCGCCGCCGCCGTAACGGTTGAAGCGCGGCGATGTCGTCTTCAACGGCAGCGCCGCATTGAAGTAGTCGGGATTGCGCGCGACTGCGGCCTGCACGATCTGCCCGAGCTGCATGCGCAACGGCGAGGCTTCCGGCAACTGCTCGTTGCGCTTGGCGCGGGCGCCCTGCGCACCGACGGTTTCGCGGCCGTCGGTCCAATCCGCCGCCTCCAGCGCACCACGCAGGTGCGCCAGTTCGTCAGGGGTGAGGATGCCGGGAAGATGCAGCAACATGGGGTGACGTTGTATCAGCCGCGGCTCAGAAGCGGAAGTCCGCGCTCAGCAGGAAGGTCCGTGCCGCGCCCGGCATGTAGCGGTAGCCGCTCTTGTTGATCGCCGCGACGTAGTGCTTGTTGCCGAGGTTGTAGGCGTTCAGGCGCAGGGTCAGGTTGGGGTTGACGACCTGCGAGATCACGGCGTCATAGACCGTCCATGCCTGGGTATAGAGCGGAGTGCCGACTGCACCGTCGGTGCCGCGATGCAGTTCGCCGGAATGACGCGCGCCGCCGCCGATGGTCAGGCCGGAATCGAAGCGATAGGTCGTCCACGCGGAGAAGGCATTGTCCGGGGTGTAGGTGAGATTGGCCGAGCCATCCTGCGCCGTCATCGCGCCTTCCACCACGCGGGTCTTCAGGCGGGTATAGCCTGCGGAGACCTGCCAGTGTTCGTTGATGTTGCCGACCGCCGACAGTTCGACGCCTTCGATGCGCTTCTTGCCGGTCTGGGTCGGATTGCCGGCGTCATCCAGCAACTGGGTATTGATCTCGTTGTCGACCGTGGTGCGGAACAGCGCGGCATTCAACGACAGGCGCTGCTGCAGCGGACTCCACTTGGCACCGATCTCCTGCGTGCGCGCCTTTTGCGGACGCATCGCCGGATTGTCGGCACTGTTGCTGGCCGCGCTCAGCGAGAAATTGGCGCCGCCCGGCGGCTGTTGCGACAGCGCCGAATTGGCGTAGAGGCTCAGCGTTTCGCCGAACTTGTAGACCGCACCGAGTTTCCAGTTGAGCAGGGTGCCCGATGTCGATGCATCGACGCTCGGCAGCACGGTGCCGGCAGGGTTGGTTCCGCAGAACGGCGCACGCGTCGCCGAACACACCGCGGATGCAGCGTATTGCGTGCGATAGCGGTCGGCACGCACGCCGCCGGTGAGCAGGAAGTGCTCGCCAAACTTCAACGTGTCGAACAGATACGCCGACGTTGTTGTCGTCTTGCCGCGACCGTCTGCGCCGTTGTGCGCCCAGGTCAGGTCGGTTGCGTTCCAGTCGGGATCGTAGAGATTCGCCGGCGTCCACGTGCTGCCGTTGGTCGTCGCCTGGCCGAGCGCGACCTGCGTTTCGCGGGTGTATTCCAGTCCTGCGGTCAGATAGTGCTTCACCTGGCCGGTGGCGAAATCGGCGCGCAAGTTCAACTGATCGGTGAAGATGCGATTGTCCTGGTCCTTGAAGTTGGGCGTGCTGCGCGCCAGCGTGTAGGTGGAGAGATCGGCGGGATCGGTCCACTTGACGTTGCCGGCCATCGGATTGGCCGCGGTGCCGCCGGTGACCAGGTACGACGTCAGCAACATGTCCTGCGAGGTACGGCCCCAACGCGTGGTGTTGGTCAGCATCACCTTGTCGGAGAAGTCGTGTTCGACGCGCAGGGTCGCCATCGCGGTTTTCGAATCGTCGTGGTCGGCGCGGGTGCCGTAGAAATTCTTCGGATCGACCGGATGCCCGGCCAGCTGTCCCAGCCCGGTCTGCGGCGTCCAGCTCGGCAGGCCGATGGTCGGCACGAATCCGTCCGGCACGTTGTCTTGCTTCACGTAGAGCAGGTTGATCCACACGCGGGTATCGCCCTTGAGGCCGAAGCCCAGCGATGGCGCGATCCCGAAACGGCTGTTGTTGACGTGGTCGCGACCGGGCACGTCGCTGTCCTGCCACATCAGGTTGAGGCGCAGCGCGCTGTCGGCGCCAAGCGTCTGCTTCCAGTCGGTGGTGACGCGCTTCTGGCCGTCGCTGCCGACGGTCACGCTGCCGGACACCGCGTTCTGCATCTGCGCCTGCTTGCTCACCATGTTGATCGAGCCGGTCGGCGCGGCGCGGCCGGTATCGGTGCCGGCGGGCCCCTTGATCACTTCCACCTGTTCGATGTTGAAGACATCGCGCGAGACGCTGCCGAGATCGCGCACGCCATCGACGAAGATGCTGTTCGAGGTATCGAAGCCGCGCATGCTGATGGTGTCGCCGGTGCTGGTGCTGCCGTTTTCACCGGCATAGAACGTGCCGACGCCGGCGCTGTTGCGCAGCGCTTCGGTCAGGTTGGTCGCGCCCTGCTGGTTGAACAGGTCGCTGCTGATGATCTGCACCGTCTGCGGGGTGTCCTGCAGCGGCTGGGTGAACTTGTTTGACTGCAGTTCGTCGCGCTTGATGCCGCGCTGGCCCTTGACCTCGACGCGGCCAAGCTGGTTGGCGTCATCGCTGGAAGTGGTGCCGGCATCGTGGCCGGTGGCGGCCATTGCCGGCAGGGCGAGGGTCAGGCCAGTGGTGAGGACGGCGACGGGCAAGGCGTGCTTGCGCGACTTGATGTGGGCCATTGCGGTGATTCCGGGGTCTCTGGGACAGTCCCGGAATGATAAATGATAATTATTATCATTTGCAACAACTCAGCGGTTGTCGCGCGTCCACACCGCGCCATTGACTACCCGGACCGGGAAGCTCGCGACCGGGGTGTAGGCGGGCGCGCACATCACCTGTCCGTTGCGCAGATCGAATTTGGCGCCGTGCAGGACGCATTCGATGCTGCTGTCGTCTTCGCTGACCTCGCCGGCGGAGAGCTCGAAGTCTTCATGCGTGCAGCGATCCTCGACGGCGTAATAGTCGCCATCGAGATTGACGACGAGGATCGGCGTATCGCCATCCCACACGGTGCGTTTCTCGCCCGGCAGCATCTCGCCTTCGTTGCAGACGTATTCCCAGCCTTTCAGGGAATCATCGCTCACAGGGGTTTCTCCAGGATCTCGAAGCGCAAGTCGTCGCGCTTGGGAATGCCGAAGCGCTCGTCGCCGTAGGGGAAGGGTTTGTGGATGCCGGTGCGGTGGTAGCCGCGGCGCTCGTAGAAGGCGATCAGTTCGTCGCGGGTATCGATCACCGTCATCCGCATCGTCGGCAGCGACCAGTCCTCGCGGGCGACGCGCTCCGCTTCAGTCAGCATCAACTTGCCGAGCCCGGCGCCCTGCAGGTTCGGGCGCACCGCGAACATGCCGAAATAGCCGGCGCCGTCTTCGTCCATCACGTGCGCGCAGGCGAGGATTCCTCCATCGCGTTCGGCGATCAGGATGCGGCTGCGTTCGCGATCGAGATCGATCTGGATGCGTTCGCCGTCAATGCGTGCGCCGTCGAGCAGATCGGCTTCGGTGGTCCAGCCGGCGCGACTGTCGTCACCGCGATAGGCGGAGGTCACCAGTTCGACCAGCACGGGGATGTCGCGGCTGTCGGCCGCGCGGAAGCGAATGGAATCGTTCATGCGAGGAGTGTGCGAACCTTGCGCAGGGCGGTGGCGAAGCGCTCGATTTCATCTTCCGTGTTGTAGAAGGCGAACGAAGCGCGGCAAGTGGCGGAGACGCCGAAGAATTGCAGCAGTGGATGCGCGCAATGCTGGCCGGAACGCACCGCGAAGCCTTCGATGTCGAGCAGGGTGGCGAGGTCGTGGGCGTGGGCGCCTTCGATCGCGAATGAAATGATCGCGGCCTTGCCCGGTGCGGTGCCGAAGATGCGCATCCCGGGGATGTCGGAGAGCGCGGCAGTCGCATGCGCAAGCAGTTGCGCTTCGCGGGCATGGATCGCATCCATGCCGATGGCCTGCAGATAATCCACTGCAGCGCCGAGCCCGACGAATCCGGCGATATTGGGCGTGCCGGCTTCGAAGCGATGTGGCGGTGTGTTGAAGACGGTGCCTTCAAAACGCACTTCCCGGATCATCTCGCCGCCGCCGAGGAATGGCGGCATCGCTTCGAGGTGTTCGCGGCGCCCCCACAGCACGCCGGTGCCGGTCGGGCCGCACAGCTTGTGGCCGGTGAAGGCGTAGAAATCACAGCCGATCGCCGCGATGTCGACCGCCATGTGCGGAACCGCCTGCGAGCCGTCGACCACGCTGGTGATGCCGCGTTTGCGCGCTTCCTTGCAGATCTCGCGCACCGGGTTGACGGTGCCGAGCACGTTGCTGACATGCGCCACGCCGAGCAGTTTCACGTCGGGCGTCATTGCCGCGTACAGTGCGTCGAGATCGAGCGCGCCGTCGGGCTGCAGTTCCGCGACCTTGATCTTCGCGCCGGTGCGCTCCGCGATCAGCTGCCACGGCACGATGTTGGCGTGGTGTTCCATTCGCGTCAGCAAAATGGAATCGCCAGCCTTGAGTCGCGGCAGCGCCCAACTGTAGGCGACCAGGTTGATCGCGAAGGTGGTGCCGCTGCACAGCACCAGTTCGTCGGCGCGCACGTTGAGGAAGGTGGCGAGCTTGCGGCGTGCGCCTTCGTAGGCTTCGGTTGCTTCGCTGCCGAGCGTGTGCACGGCGCGACTGACGTTGGCGTTGTGCTGGCGATAGAAGTTGTCGACCGACTCGATCACCGCCGCCGGCTTCTGCGAGGTGTTGGCGGAATCGAAATAGACCAGCGGCTTGCCGTTCACCTCGCGGGCGAGCAGCGGGAAGTCGCCTCGAATGGCCGACCAGTCAGGCGTGGCGTTCATGCGGCGTCTTCCGGATCGAGTTGCTTGAGTGCCGCGGACAGGCGCGTGTCGAGCATGCTGCGGATATCGGTGTCGTCGACCTGCGACAGCAGCGACTGCACGAAGGCGGCGGTGAGCATGCGCCGTGCCTGTGCTTCCGGCACGCCGCGCGAGCGCAGGTAGAACAGCGCGTTGGCGTCGAGCTGGCCGACGGTGGCGCCGTGCGCGGCCTTCACCTCGTCGGCGTGGATCACCAGCACCGGCTGGGTGTCGATCTCGGCGTTGTCGGACAGCAGCAGGTTGCGGTTGGAGAGCTGGGCGTCGCTGCCGTCGGCGCCGGCTTCGATGCGGATGCCGCCGTGCATCACCACGCGCGAACGGCCACTGGCGAGTCCGCGCCACTGCAGGTCGCTGCGGGTGTCGCGGGCGAGATGTTCCACTTGCAGTCGCGTTTCGACATGGCGCTTGCCGGTGCCGAGGAGGGCGCCATGCGCCGCGGTGGAGGCTTCGTCGCCGTCAAGACGGATATGTAGTTCGTGGCGACTCAACGCCGCGCCGAGTTCAAGATCGAATCGCGCGTAATGCGCTTTTGCCGCAACGCTGACATCGGTGTGGAGGAAGCGGGTCGCGCCTTCGGGATCGTCATTCACCCGTGCATGATGCATATTCGCGCCAGCGGCCAGCGCAATGGCGGCCGCACGATTGGCGAAATGCGAATGCGCGCCGCCCGCGAATTGATGCTCGACCAGGGTGAGGCTGGCGTTGCTGCCGACATCGATGTGCAGATGGCGATGCCAGAGTTCGGCGTCGGTGGTCGGCAGGCCCAGTTCGACGATATGCAACCGCGCCGAGGTGGCGGACGCGAGCGTGATCTTCGTCGCCGCCTGTGCCAGTGCGCTGCGGGTGAACGCCGAGGCGTGCATGTCGACGGCATCATCGATGGCGATGTCGTGCTCGATGGCGAGGCCGTTGGCGAGTCCGGAGAGATCGCTGAGCGCTTCATCCAGCGCGCCGTGCACGAAGACCAGTCGCGGTGTTGGAATGTCCGCGACAAGTTCCGGTGATGCGGATGGATGCGTCGCAGCGACGAATTCACGGCGTTCCAGCGCGCGCAACGGCATGCTGCGCCACGCTTCCTCGCGCTGGTCAGGCAGGGCTGATTCGGCGATGCCGAAGGAGTCGGACAGTGCGCTCATCTCAGGCTGCGGCCTCGGGCGCGATGCGGTCCTTCAGCCAGGCATAGCCGTGTTCTTCCAGCTGCAGCGCCAGTTCCGGTCCGCCGGTTTCGACGATGCGGCCATCGGCCAGCACGTGCACCACGTCGGGCTTGATGTAGTCGAGCAGGCGCTGGTAGTGGGTGATGACGATGAAGGCGCGATCGGGCGTGCGCAGCGCGTTGACGCCGTCGGCGACCGCCTTGAGTGCGTCGATGTCGAGGCCGGAATCGGTTTCGTCGAGGATCGCCAGCTTCGGCTCCAGCACCGCGAGCTGGAAGATCTCGTTGCGCTTCTTCTCGCCGCCCGAGAAGCCTTCGTTGACGCCACGGTTGAGCAGGGTATCGGGCAGGTGCAGCACCTTGATCTTCTCGCGCACCAGCTTGAGGAACTGCACCGAGTCGAGCTCGGGTTCGCCGCGCGCCTTGCGCTGGGCATTCAACGCGCTGCGCAGGAAGTAGGTGTTGTTGACGCCGGGAATTTCCACCGGGTACTGGAAGGCGAGGAACACGCCGGCGGCGGCGCGTTCTTCCGGTTCCAGCGCCAGCAGGTCGCGACCATCGAAGTCGACGTGGCCGGCGCTGATGTCGTAGCCGTCGCGTCCGGCCAGCACGTTGCCGAGCGTGGACTTGCCGGCACCGTTCGGGCCCATGATGGCGTGCACTTCGCCGGGTTTCACATCGAGCGAAAGCCCCTTGAGGATTTCGCGGGCGCCGACGGAGGCGTGGAGGTTGTCGATCTTCAGCATGTTCTTTCGTCTCTTGTCCATTGTTGTGCCATCCATGGCGCTGCTTTCTCGCTTCTAGATGTCCTGCCCGGCCATCCATGGCCGGGCGTTCGCGTGCACAGCCGATGCCGATAGGGCATCGGCCAAGCGTGCCCGCTTACCCCACGGCCCCTTCAAGGCTCACTTCCAGCAATTTCTTTGCTTCCACCGCGAATTCCATCGGCAGTTCGCGGAATACCTGCTTGCAGAAGTCGTCGACGATCATCGAGACCGCGTCTTCCTCGCCGATGCCACGGCTGCGGCAATAGAACAGCTGGTCGTCGCTGATCTTGGAGGTGGTGGCTTCGTGCTCGACGGTAGCGTCGCTGCGCTTCACCTCGATATAGGGGAAGGTGTGGGCGCCGCACTTCTTGCCGATCAGCAGCGAATCGCACTGGGTGTGGTTGCGCGCGGCTTCGGCGCCGCGTTCCACCTTCACCAGCCCGCGATAGCTGTTCTGGCCGTGGCCGGCGCTGATGCCCTTGCTGACGATCTTCGACTTGGTGCGCTTGCCGATGTGGATCATCTTGGTGCCGGTGTCTGCCTGCTGGCGATGATGCGTCAGCGCGACCGAGTGGAATTCGCCGACGCTGTCGTCGCCGAGCAGCACGCAGCTTGGATACTTCCAGGTGATCGCCGAACCGGTTTCAACCTGCGTCCACGTCACCTTGCTGCGCGCACCGCGGCATTCGGCGCGCTTGGTCACGAAGTTGTAGATGCCGCCGACGCCGTTCTCGTCGCCGGGATACCAGTTCTGCACCGTCGAGTACTTGATCTCGGCGTCTTCCAGCGCCACCAGTTCCACTACCGCGGCGTGCAACTGGTTCTCGTCGCGCATCGGCGCGGTGCAGCCTTCGAGATAGCTGACGTAGGCCTGGTCTTCGCAGATGATCAGCGTGCGTTCGAACTGGCCGGTGTGGCCGGCATTGATGCGGAAGTAGGTGCTCAGTTCCATCGGGCAGCGCACGCCCCTGGGGATGAACACGAACGAGCCATCGGAGAACACCGCCGAATTCAGCGCGGCGAAGTAGTTGTCGCCGACCGGAACCACACTGCCGAGGTATTTCTGCACCAGTTGCGGGTATTCGCGGATCGCTTCCGACATCGAGCAGAACAGCACGCCCTTGTCGGCCAGTTCCTTGCGGAAGGTGGTGCCGACGCTCACCGAATCGAACACTGCATCGACGGCGACGCCCGCGAGCTTCGCGCGTTCGTGCAGCGGCACGCCGAGCTTGTCGTAGGTTTCGATCAGTTCCTTCGGCACGTCGTCCAGCGACTTGTACTTCGGGCCCTTGGGCGCGCTGTAATAGCTCAGCGCCTGGAAATCGATCGGCGCGACGTTCAATTTCGCCCAGTGCGGCATCGGCATGGTCAGCCAGTGGCGATAGGCCGAGAGGCGCCACTCGGTCATCCACTCGGGTTCGTTCTTCTTCGCCGACAACGCGCGGATGATGTCTTCCGACAATCCCGGCGGCAGCGAATCGGATTCGATGTCGGTGACGAAGCCGGCGTCGTAGCGACGGCCCAGTTGTTCGATGATTTCAGCGTTCTGGGTGTTCATTCTGGAATCCTCAGGCGGTCAGGCGCACCGGGATGCCGCGCGCAGTTTGCGGCGGGGAGGTTTGCGCCATGCTGGCCAGGCTCACGCCGCGCAGGGCGTCGGCGATGACGTCGTTGACGCGCAGCCAGTTGGTGCGCACGCCGCACGACGTCTCGATGCCGCACTGGCCTTCGTGGATGCTGCATTCGGTCATCGCCAGCGGGCCTTCCATCGCCTCGACGATGTCGGCCAGGGTGATCGAATGCGGGTCGCGCACCAGGCGATAGCCGCCATTGGCGCCACGCACGCTTTCGGCCAGCCCGCACTGGGCCAGCGGCTTCAACACCTTGGCCACGGTCGACAGTTCCAGCCCGGCGCGCGCGGCCAGTTCCGACGCGCTCAGCACAGTGCCGGCCTCGCGGGCCAGCACCGTCATCAGGACGGTGGCGTAATCGGTGAGTTTGGTGACGCGGAGCATGGCGGCGGCCCGGCGCAAATCAGGACCAATATTGTACTGATTCGCGCGCCGGCCTGCCAGAACGGAGTTTCCCGGGCTTGTCGGTGATGACGGCTGCAACGTGGATGAGCGAGAATGCCGCTTCCATTCCTCCCGGCCATCCCATGCCCAAGAAGCATCGCAAGATCGAACGCCGCAAGTCGGAGATCCACGGCAACGGCGTGTTCGCCACCGAGTTCATCGCCAAGGGCGAACGGGTCGTGCGTTACAAGGGCACGCTGCGCAGCCACGAGGAAGTGGACGGCATGTACGGCGACAAGGACGAAGACGGCCACACCTTCCTGTTCACCCTCAACGACGACTACGTGATCGATGCCAACGAGGACGGCAACGTCGCGCGCTGGATCAACCACAGCTGCGCACCGAATTGCGAAGCGGTGCAGGAAGAGAACGCCAAGGGCAAGACGCACAAGGACAAGGTCTTCATCGAGGCGATCCGCGACATCCAGGCCGGCGAAGAGCTGAGCTACAACTACGGCATCGTGCTCGATGAGCCGCATACCGCGAAGCTCAAGAAGTTGTGGGGTTGCCGTTGCGGCGCCAAGGGTTGCACCGGGACGATGCTGCAACCGAAGAAGAAGTAAGCAGCGCTGCGGATCCATCGCCCGCGCCGGGCAGCGGGCAACGCCGTGTCGGAAGTCACGTGACTTCCTGCAGGCGCGAATGTCACGTGCGTTCAATAAGCTGACTCTATCGTCCCTGAGTCAGCTCGCCCGATGAAACTCCGCACACTCGCTACCGCGTTGTCGCTCGCCTGCACGGCGACGTCCGCCATGGCCGCGGACATCAAGATCGACGGCAAGATGGAGCCCGGTGAATGGGACGGTGCGCGCCACATCACCGATTTCCGCACCGTGCAGCCGTTCACCCAGCAACCGGGCAGCGTGCCGACCGAAGTCTGGTACATGGCCACGCCCAAGGGATTGGCGGTGGCGTTTCGCAATCACCAGCCGGCCGGGGTGGAGCGCCGTCGCCAGAAGACCCGCCGTGACGAAGACGCGCAGACCGATCGCGTCAACGTGATGATCGATTTCAATGGTGATGGCAACCAGGGCTACGACTTCACCGTGATGCTGGGTGGCGGAATCGAAGACGGCACCATCACCAAGCTCGGCAATTTCAACAACGACTGGGATGGCAACTGGCTGCACGCCGTCAGCGAGGACGACGAAGGCTGGACCGCAGAAGTACTGATTCCGTGGAGCGTCGCCACCATGGGCAAGGCCCAAGGCCAGACGCGCAAGCTCGGCGTGTATTTCGATCGCGTGGTCGGCGTCAGCAGCGAGCGCATCGGCTGGCCGGCGATTACTTTCGATCGCCCGCAGTTCCTCACCAAGTTCGAGCAGATCGAAGTGCCGGCCTACAGTCAGGCGCTGCTCGCGCTCACGCCGTATGCCTCCTCCGCCTACGACATGGTCGGCCACAAGACCAAGAACAACGGCGGCTTGGACGTGTTCTGGAAGCCCAACGGGCAGTTCCAGCTGAGCGGCACCATCAATCCCGATTTCGGCCAGGTCGAAAGCGACGATCTGGTGGTGAACTTCAGCGCGCAGGAAACCTTCTTCAGCGACAAGCGGCCGTTCTTCACCGAGAACCAGTCGATCTTCGACTTCAACCTGCTGCTGGACAACAGCCAGCTGATCTACACCCGTCGCGTCGGCGGTCCGTCCGACGACGGCAAGGGCCTGGCCGACATCAATGCCGCGGTCAAGTTGAACGGCAGCTTCGGCAAGACCAATTACGGCCTGATTTGGGCAGAGGAACGCGGCGACGCCGGTCGTTCCTTCCGCGCTGCGCGCGTGACGCATTCGTTCGATACCAACACGCTGGGGGCGATGGTGACCCAGGTGGTGCATCCGTATCTCGACCGCACCGCCACCGTGGTCGCGGTGGACGACCAGTGGAAGCCGAATGCGCATTTCACCCTGACCGCGAACGCCGCGCAGAGCGCGATCGACGTGGGCGGCCGCACTGACCGCAAGAACGGCGCGACCTTCATGGCCGAATACGAGATGAAGGATGGCTGGCGCCAGCAATGGATCGCCATGCATTTCGACAAGGGTTTCGAGATCAACGATTTCGGCTACCTCGGTCGCGCCGATCTCAACTATGCCCATTGGGAAGTCGGCAAGCGCTTCACCGACCTGCCCAAGGACTCGATCTACGCATCGCACAACTGGCGCTGGCGTTACGACATGCTGACCACTGCCAATGGCAGCCTGGTCCTGCAGCGTGAGTTCCGCATCCAGCGCAACAGCCAGCTGCGCGATGGCGGCAACCAGATGTTCCTGGTCAACCTGCGCACGCCCGCCCACGATGATCAGTTGCTGTGGTGGCATGCCAATGTGCGCACGACTCCCGGCTACTACGCGACTTTCGACCACGAGCCGGGCCGTCGCGGCAACTGGCAGTGGTGGACCACGCTGGAATCCGCCTATGGCATGGGCGTCGATCCCAAGCGCCGCCCGATGTACAGCGTGACCCTGGGTACGCGCTACTTCTTCAGTGATTCCCTCAACGCACAGGTCAGCTTGCAGGGATTGCGCGATGGCGAATGGCTGCTGTGGCAGCACGACAACCTGCTTGGCATGTATGACCGTCGCCAGCTCCAGCTCAACGCCGCGCTGAACTGGAATATCAGCGACAAGCAGGAATTGCGCATCAAGCTGCAGGCGATCGGCTTGACCGGAAGTGCGCGCAAGGCGTGGCGCGTGCAGCCGGATACCAGTGCCGTGGAGAGCGGCGAATACATTCCCCAGTTCAACATGCGCCAGCTGGGCTTCCAGATCCGCTATCGCTATGAACTGGCGCCGCTGTCGAACATCTACGTGGTGTATGGTCGCGGTGGTTACGATCAGGGTGAACTGTTCACCGATTCACCGGGCGAATTCCGCCGCGCCTTCAACCTGCGCGACTCCGAAATGCTGATGGTGAAACTGGCCTACCGCTTCGAGCTCTGATTGCAGTCATGGCGGAGGGGCCATCGCCACGGACGGCGAAGCTGCAATCAGGGCTTTTTATTCATCTTTCTGCAGGCGTGCCGACTGGATGCGCCACTTGCGCTGTTCGGCGCTGGCGCCATCGACCATGCTGCGGCGCAGGACATAACTTCCGATATAGGTCGTGCTGCCTTGATCGCGGCGGGTGGCGATGACCCGCACCGGGATTTCGAGGTAGCGACTGCCGGCCGCACCTTCGACCGCGGATGCGGGCGGGCGCTGGATGTCGACGGAATCGCGCGTGGTATCGGCGAAGCCATCGCTGAACTGCTGCAGGTTCTTGCCACTGGCCGCGCCGCGGTCGCTCCATAGCGCATAGGCGCGATCGTAGGCGCCACGGTTGATGGCGTCGTAATACTCGCGGACCACGCGCACGGCGTCGTCGACGGTGGGTTCCGCGCTATCGCCGATCACCGCGCTTTTCGCGTCGGAATCCGCCGTGGATGTGGGCGCTGGCGCGGTGTCGTCGGGCGCCGGTGGTGGATCGATGACCGTAGGTGCGGAGGTCGTGTCGGCTATCGCCGGATCGACGGTCGCGGGCTGCGTGCGTGCATCCGGCATGCCGGTGACGCCACGGCCATCGCTTTGCGGATGTGGCAATGGTTGTCGCGGGGCGTCGGGATCATCGGAAGCGATCACGCCAGCATTGGCAGGCTTGCTGCCATGGCAGGCGGCGAGCGGGAGTGTCACGAGCGCGATCATCGCCACCCGCAGCGGGATCATCTTCATCCTCATTGGCCGTTTCCGAGTTGGACCTGCAGGCCGGACGCAGCGACATCGATACTGCGGATGCTGCGTCCGCGCAACTTGTCCTGGTCGGATGCGCTGAAGCGATAGACCGGCTCGTTGCGCGCCTCGTCCAGCAGCCACTGGTCCAACAGCGATTGAATCGCGCCCTGGCCCATGCCGGCGAGTGCGGGGATGTCGGCGCGTTCCACTGCCGGTGCATCCAGCATCAATGCCATCGCTGCCGGATCGAAACGCAGGCCGCTGCTGACGGTGAAGTGGCCGCGCGGCGTCGAGGGGTTGGAGCCGAAGGCGGCGATGCCGGCATCGAAGTCGAGCAGCAGGCGATGGCGTTCCGGTTGCAGGCGCAGGCGCGGATGCATGACGCGCACGCTGAGCATGCCGCCAAGCTTGCGATAGTCGCGCGGGAAGCGGCGGTCGAGTTGCGATTGCAGTTGTTCGGGCGACACCGTGACGCGGTTGGACAGCAGGTCGCCGACGGTGGTGCAGGCGACCAACGCCAGTGTCAGCAGGGCCGCGAACGCCAACCGGAATGTCAGACGACGATGCATGTGCGGCCGTTTCCATGTTCGTTGCGATGTTGGCGAGGATGCGCGCACGGGGATGAACGCGATCCCACGGGCATGAAAAAAGCCGGCACTGGGCCGGCTTTTTCCTGCATCGCGGCAAGAATCAGGCCGCGGCGTCCTTCAGCTTCTTGAGCGGACGAACCTTGACCTTCGTCGACTTCGGACGGGCCTTGAACGTGACCTCTTCCTTGGTGAACGGGTTGATGCCCTTGCGTGCCGGACGCGCCGGAACTTCCACGGCGGTGATCTTGAACAGACCCGGCATGGTGAAGGAGCCAGTGCCCTTCTTGTTCACCGAGGCGTGCACGGTGCTTTCCAGCGCAGCCAGGACGGCGCGCACGTCACGCGAGGCGACGCTGGTGAACTCGGCGATGTGAGCGACCAGACCCGACTTGGTCAGGGCTTCCTTGATCGGCTTCATCGTGGCTGCCTTGGGAGCAGCTTTCGCGGCCTTGGTGGCCTTGGCAGCTTTGGCTTTCTTCGTGGCCATGTGTTTTCGCTTTCCTCGAAAGTGTGGAATTTGGTTGCGCGGTTGCGACCGGCAATCAACTGTATTGCATGTAAACCGCGTCGCCAAGCCCCGCGGCGAACTTTTTTGCCTTGTTTTGCCGGGCGGAATCGTCCGGGTGTAACCGCCGGCGGTGAGGGGTGCGTGAATGCGTGACGCGGAAAGGAGGATGAGGCGGTGTCGGCGACTTGAAGTAATGGGTGAGGAATGGTGCCCGAAGACGCCGTCGCGACTCAGTGCCAGTCGAGCTCGCCGCGGATCACCGTGCATACGCGACCGCCCGACCACACGTCACCGCCTGCATCGACGGTGAGTTCGATGATGGCGTCGTGGCCGACTTCGCGGCCCTGGCTGATGCGATAGAAACCACCGGGGCCGGGCAGGGCATCGCGCTGCGACAGCCATGCCGCCAGCGTCGCATTGGCCGCGCCGGATGCCGCATCCTCGAATTGTGCGGGCGCACCAACCCAGGCGCGCACGGCGAGGTAATAGACCGGATCGCTGCTGCGCGCGAATGCGCACAGGCCCATGCTGCCGGTGCTTTCGGCCAATTTCGCGATCGCGTTCCAGTCCGGTGTCGCCGCGCGAAGCGTGGCTTCGTCCGCGATTTCGGCCAGCCACCAGCGACGTCCGCCATCCATCAATGCCGGCGGCAACGCACCCAGGGGCAGGTTGGCGAGGACGTCGCGCAGGCGCGAATCCTCGGCGCCGGCGGTTTCAAGCAGGCGTGCGCGTGGCGTGCGCACGGCGATCGTGCGTTCCGCGCCATTGCCATGGACGCGCAGGGGCAGGGCACCGGCGATGCCGTCCTGCACCAGCAATCCGTCCACGGGTTCGGCGAGTCCGGCTTCGAGCACGGCGTGGGCGGTGCCGACGCTGGGATGCCCGGCGAACGGCACTTCGCGGCGCGGACTGAAGATGCGCAGGCGATAGCTGGTGCCGGGCTTGTTCGGCGGCAGCACGAAGGTGGTTTCCGGAAGGCGCGTCCAGCGCGCGATGTCCTGCATGGTGGCGTCATCGAGCCCGTCGGCGTCGAGCACGACGGCCAGCGGATTGCCGGCGCCTGGACGATTGGCGAAAACGTCGACCTGGGTGAAGCGCCGACTGTGCAGAGAAGAAAAAGACATGAAGAATCCGGGGGAATTGCGCGGGTGATTCGCTAGAATCGAGGGTTCACGCCCAATGTCGGGCACGAGGTGAAGTGTAATGCCGCAGATCGTCTCCCCGCCGCGCTGGATCGTACTGAAGTTCGGTGGAACTTCGGTATCGAAACGCGAGCGCTGGGACACGATCGGGAAACTGGCGAGCGAACGCCGGGCCGAAGGCGCGCGCGTGCTGGTGGTGGTGTCGGCCTTGTCCGGCGTCACCAACCTGCTGCAATCGGTGGCGGAAGGAAACGGCAACGGCGCGGAAGTGTTCGCCCAGCTGGAAACCCGCCATCGCGATTTCTGTGCCAACGATCTCGGGCTCGATGTCGAAACCGTGATCGGCGAACGCCTGCACTACCTGCGTGGATTGCTGGTCGACGACAAGCGAGCGAGCACCCGCGAACTCGACTGGCAGGCGGAAGTGCTGGGACAGGGCGAATTGATGTCGTCCACGCTCGGCGCCGCCTATCTGCGCAGTCGCGGCATGGGCATGCAGTGGGTGGACGCGCGCGAATGGCTGAACGCGCTGTCGCTGCCCAACGAAAGTCCGTGGTCGGGTCGCCTGTCGGTCAACTGCGAAATCACCGCCGATGCCGGCATGCGCGAGCGTTTCCATGCGCAGGCGGGCGATCTCGCCATCACCCAGGGCTTCATCGCCCGCCATGCCGATGGCGGCACCGCGATCCTCGGTCGCGGCGGCTCCGACACCTCTGCCGCGTATTTCGGTGCGCTGCTCGGCGCCCAGCAGGTGGAGATCTGGACCGACGTGCCCGGCATGTTCAGCGCCAATCCGCGCGAAGTGCCGGACGCGCGCCTGCTCGCCCGTCTCGATCACGCCGAGGCGCAGGAAATCGCCACCACCGGCGCCAAGGTGCTGCATCCGCGTTCGATCGCGCCGTGTCGCGAAGCGGGCGTCACCATGCGCATCCTCGATACCGGCCATCCGCATCTCGATGGCACCCGCATCGATGCCAGCGGCCGCACCGTGCCCGGCGTCAAGGCGGTCAGTCGCCGCAACGGCATCGTGCTGGTGTCGATGGAAACCATCGGTATGTGGCAGCAGGTCGGCTTCCTCGCCGACATCTTCGACCGCTTCCGCGCGCACGGCTTGTCGATCGACATGATCGGTTCATCGGAAACCAACGTTACCGTCTCGCTCGACCCCAGCGAAAACCTAGTCAACACCAGCGTGCTGGCCGAGCTTTCCGCCGATCTCGCGCAA
>JAFEBZ010000116.1 GCA_018242405.1 Pseudomonadota bacterium
GAGGATGTGCTCGAGGTTGAGCGTGAGCAACACGCCGCCGATCACTCCGATCACGGTGCCGATGATGCCGATCAGGCTGCCCTGGACCATGAAGATCCGCATCACCTGCCCCGGCGTCATTCCCAGCGTGCGCTGGATGGCGATATCAGCCTGCTTGTCTGTCACCAGCATCACCTGCGACGATACCAGGTTGAACGCGCCCATCGCGATGATCAGCGACAGCAGGATTGCCATCATCGTGCGTTCCATGCGAATGGCGCGGAAGATGTTGGCGTTCTCGTGCATCCAGTCATTGACGCGGTAGCCGCCGCCAAGTTTCAGCGCGAGATCGCGGGCGACATCCCAGGCGAGATCCATGTTGTACAGCTTGAGGCGCACGCCGGTGACGCCATCGCCCATCCGCTGCACGCGCTGCAGGTCCTCCATGCGCACGATCGCCAAGCCCTTGTCGAATTCCTGGTGGCCGGCCTCGAATACACCGCTGACCACGAAGCGTTTCATCTGTGGTACCGCGCCCATGCCGGTGACGTTCATGCCGGAGGTCGCGACCACCACGCTGTCGCCCATACGCACGCCGAGGATGTCGGCGAGCTCCTTGCCGAGCAGGATGTTGTAGCTGCCGGGCGTCAGCGAATCGAGGCTGCCGACCACCAGTTTGTCGCCGATCACCGAGACCTTGCGTTCCTGCGCGGGCAGCACGCCGCGGATGATCGCCGGCGCCTTGTCGCTGCCGCCATCGAGCAGTGCCTGGGTATCGACGTAAGGAGACGCGGCTTCGACGCGCGGATCGGCCAGCGCCAGCTTGATCGCCTGCGGCCACTCGGTCATTTCGCGGCCGTCGGCGACGACGGTGGCATGGGCGGCCATCTGCAGCAGGCGGTCGCGGATTTCGCGCTGGAACCCGCCCATCACCGACAGCGTGGTGATGAGCACCGCGACGCCGAGCGCGATGCCGATGATCGACGCCATCGAGATGAAGGAGATGAAGCCGTTGCGGCGCTTCGCGCGCAGGTAGCGCAGGCCGATGGCGATGGGAAGCGGTTTGAACATGGGAGGCCGCAGGAAGGGTCGCGTTATGGTGCCAGCATTGGCGGGGAAAGCATGTGGCGTTCGCCGGCGATGGCGAGACGCAGTCGGCGGCGGTTCACGGCATCCAGATGGTGCCACCAGGTCTGGCGACGCCAGCGACCACGACCGTCCTTGCGCACCAGGGTCAGCCACGGACCGTGCAATTCGACGCGGGCATCGCGCAGGACGACGCCGTCAAGGCGCGGATCACCGTCGAAATCGAGTGTGTGCGATGGGCGACCGCGTTCGCGTCGTTCCAGCCACGCCGCGTACGCCAGCGCGGCCACGGTCAGCGGAAGCTTGATCATCCAGGGGAAAACCGACATCCCGATGGCGGCTGCCGCCAGCACGCCGAGGACGACCGGCACCGCACGCGACAGCAGCGTCGCCCCCAGTTCAATGACCGAGGGTGCGCATGCGTTCGATGAGTCCGGCGAGTTCGGCGTCACTGCAGTCTTCGTAGCCCATGATCCAGCGCCAGAGCTTATCGTCCTCGCAATCCATCAGCCGTAGGAAAACCGCCCGTTGTGCCTCGGAATCCTGCGGCCAGCCATGTTCGAGGTAGCGGTCGAAGACCTGGTCGAGCTCGCGCATGCCACGCCGCGAGCGCCAGCGAATGCGCTTGAGCGCGACGTCTTCGCTCACTTGGCGGCGTTGCGCGCGGCTTCGCGCTTGAGTCGCAACCAGCGATTCACGCCCAGCGCCGCCAGCGTCGCCAACGCGCCCGACAGCAGATAGAGGCCGATATAGGCCAGGCCGAATTTCGCGCTCAGGCTGAGCGCCACCAGCGGTGCGAACGCGGCACCGATCAGCCAGGCGATATCGTTGCTGAAGGCGGCGCCGGTATAGCGATAACGATCACCGAAGTTGGCGTTCAACGCGCCCGCCGCCTGGCCGTAGGACAGGCCCAGCAAGGTGAAGCCGGCGATGATGTAGATGTCCTGCCCGACCGAGCCGGCCCCGAGCAGGGTCGGCGCGAAACCGCTGTAGGCGGCGATGGCGACGGCCAGTGCACCCAGCGTGCGCTGGCGAGTGATGCGATCGGCGATGAAACCTGAGGCGACGATGCCGCCCGCGGCGAAGAAGGCGCCGATGATCTGCACGATCAGGAACCGCGGCACCGACTGTTCGCTGGGGAACAACTGGATCCACGACAGCGGGAAGATGGTGACGAGGTGGAACAGCGCATAGCTGGCCAGCGCAGTGAAGGCGGCGATGGCGACGTAGCGACCCTTGACCCGCAGCAGCTCGACAACGCGCACCGGCTCGAGTTCCTGCTCGTCCATCTTCCGCGCGTACTCTTCGGTGACCACCAGGCGCAGGCGCGCGAACAGCGCCACCACGTTGATGGCGAACGCGGCGAAGAACGGATAGCGCCAGCCCCAGTCGAGCACGTCTTCGATCGGCAACGCGGCATAGAGATAGGCGAACAGGCCGGCGGCGACGATGAAACCGGTCGGCGCGCCGAGCTGGCCGAGCATCGCGTACCAGCCGCGGCGCTTCTTCGGCGCATTGAGCGCGAGCAGTGACGGCAGGCCGTCCCACGAGCCGCCGAGCGCGATGCCCTGCACGAAGCGGAACACCGAGAGCAGCACCACCGAAGTCATGCCCAATGTGGCGTAACCGGGCAGGAAGGCGATGCTGGCGGTGCAGGTGCCAAGCAGGAACAGCGCGGCGGTCAGCTTGGTACCGCGGCCCCAGCGACGCTGGATCCACAGGAACAGCATGGTGCCGAACGGGCGCGCGATGAAGGCCAGCGCGAACACCGCGAACGAATAGAGGGTGGCGTCGAGCCTGGGCGCGAACGGAAAGAACACCGACGGGAACACCAGCGCCGAGGCGATGCCGTAGACGAAGAAGTCGAAGTATTCCGAGGTGCGTCCGACCACCACGCCGACGGCGATCTCGCCAGGGGCGACGTCATGGCTGCTGTGCGCGCCGTGGTCGTGGATGGTGCTGGTGGACGAGGAGTTCGCGGACATCGGTCAACCATTCCTGGCAAGTCGGGGATGCGGCGCGCCGGGACGCGATCCGCCTGCACTAGCTTCCCACCATCGGGAGCGTCGGGCCATAGGACAAAACGTCCAATCGCCCCACCTGTCCGACAGGACTAAAGTACACCCTGCGGCCCGGACCGGGGCCGTCCGCGCGCTGTCCGGCGCATGTCCACCGCGAACCCCGGGTGTCCGCAATGAGCACAGCGAAATCCATGATCCGGCGCCTGGCTGCCGCCACTGCACTCCTGGCGCTGGCCGGCTGCTCCAGGAGCATCGTCCTGAATGCGCCGGGTGACGTTGCCGCCCAGCAGGGCAACCTGATCATCGTCGCCACCGTGCTGATGCTGCTGATCATCGTCCCGGTGATCGCGCTCACCCTGTTCTTCGCCTGGCGCTACCGCGCCAAGGCCAATGCCACCTACAAGCCGGACTGGGACCATTCGACCCAGCTGGAACTCCTGATCTGGGCGGCGCCGCTGCTGATCATCATCGCCTTGGGCGCGGTGACCTGGATCACCACCCACACCCTCGACCCCTATCGCCCGCTGACGCGCCTCGGCGCCGGCAAGCCGGTTCCGGCCGAGACCAAGCCCTTGGTCGTGGACGTGGTGTCGCTGGACTGGAAGTGGCTGTTCATCTATCCGGAACAGGGCATCGCCACCGTCAATGAACTGGCGGCACCGGTCGATCGTCCGATCGAATTCCATCTCACCTCGTCGAACGTGATGAACGCGTTCTACGTGCCGGCGCTGGCCGGGATGATCTACACCATGCCCGGCATGGAAACCAAGCTGCACGCAGTGATCGACAAGCCCGGCCAGTACGAAGGTTTCTCGTCGAACTACAGCGGCGCCGGCTTCTCGCACATGCGCTTCACCTTCCACGCCACCGACGCCGCCGCATTCGACAAGTGGGTTGCGGATGCCAAGCAAAGCGGCGACGCCCTTGATCGCGCCGCATACCAGCAGCTGGCCAAGCCCAGCGAACGCGAGCCGGTGCGCCATTACGGCAAGGTCGATGGCGATCTCTACGACGCCATCCTCAATCGTTGCACCGCACCGAACCAAATGTGCATGGCCGACATGCATCACGGGAACTGACATGTTGCACACCATCGCCAATGCCCCCGAAACCTCCGCACTGCTCGGTCGCCTGAGCCTGGACGAGGTTCCGATGCTGCACGAGCCGATCGTGCTGTGGACCTTCGTCGGCAGCATGCTGGCCGGCCTCGGCGTCTTCGCCGTGATCACCAAGTACAAGCTGTGGGGCACCCTGTGGCGCGACTGGTTCACCAGCATCGACCACAAGAAGATCGGCATCATGTACATGGTGCTGGGCCTGGTGATGCTGCTGCGCGGCTTCGCCGATGCCCTGATGATGCGCCTGCAACAGGCGATCTCC
>JAFEBZ010000117.1 GCA_018242405.1 Pseudomonadota bacterium
GGCCGCCAAGAAGACCGTGAAGAAGGCTGCCAAGAAGACCGTCCGCAAGGCCGCCAAGAAGACCACCAAGAAGGCCGCCAAGAAGACCGTCCGCAAGGCTGCCAAGAAGGCCGCCAAGAAGACCGTCCGCAAGGCTGCCAAGAAGACCGCGAAAAAGGCCGCCAAGAAGACCGTCCGCAAGGCTGCCAAGAAGACCGCGAAGAAGGCCGCCAAGAAGACTGCAAAGAAGGCTGCCAAGAAGCCGGCCGCCAAGAAGAAGGCTGCGAAGAAGGGTGGCAAGAAGCGCGCTTCCAAGAAGCCTGCTGCCCTGCCGATGATGCCGACCCCGATGATCTGATCGTCGATCGCATCCGCACGACCTTGAAAACTCCTCCCCGTTCGCGGCGGAGGAGTTTTTTTATGCGCGATCAGTCCTTGCCGGACCCGTTGTCGTCGTTGTCCGACGCGGGCGCGCTGCCGCCGGCGATATCGGGCATCGTGCCGCCGGTGATGCTGTTGGGAATCCACGCCACCGCCGGCAGCTTGAGCGCGCGGTCGAGGATGGTCGGCATCAGTCCCGACGGCAGCGAGCTTTCGCTGTTCCACAGAATCACCAGGCCGAGGTCGCGGTCAGGCAGCACCGCCATCGCGCCGCGATAGCCCTGCACGGCGCCGCCGTGGAAGTACAACGGATGGCCGGCATAACTCATCACGCGCCAGCCGTACCCGTAACCGGCGGACTCCAGGCGTTCATGGCGCCAGCCACTGCCACGCAACTCGGTCGGCGTCGACACCTGTGCCGTGTGCAGCTGGGTGAGCACGTTGGCGGGCAACACGTCGGGGCGATGGCCGCTCTGCGCGATCATCCATTGCGCCATGTCGCTGATGCTGGCGTTGACGCCGGCCGCGGGCGCCAGCTGGTAGAAGTTCGGCTTCGGCATCAGCGCGCGCCAGCGCCCGCCACCGCGCACGTGCGGCTTGGCCCAGCGCGGACTCGACTCGATGCCCTTCAGTCCATAACTGGCGTCGTTCATGCCGAGCGGCTTGAACAGGCGCTTCTGCACGGCGTCGGAGTAGAAATTGCCGGTTGCGGCGAACACCACGTCGCCAATCAGGCTGAAGGCGACGTTCTGGTAGGCGTAGCACTCGCCGGGCATACACTTCATCGGCGCCGATGCCAGTTTCTGCACGGCGCTGGGGTAATCGGTATTGCCCTCGATGTCGCGATCGTAGGCGTTGTGGGTCAGGCCGACGCGATGACTCATCAGGTCGGCGACGGTGACGCTCTGGGTCGCGGCCTCGGATGGCAGGCGGAAGCTGGGCACGTAACGCACCACCGCGTTGTTCCAGGCGAGGCGACCGTCGTTGACCAGTAGTCCGGTGAGTGCGCTGGCGAAGGATTTCGACAGCGACGCCAGGCGGAACGTGGTGTGCGCGTCGATCGGTTGCGGATGGCTGACGTCGGTCACGCCATAGCCGCGTTCCATCAACACTTGTCCGTTCTGGACGATGGCGACGGCGAGACCCGGCACGCGTTCGCCGGCGACCAGCGCGCGGGCGATGCGGTCCACTTCGCGCAAATCAGCTTGCGACACCGAAGCGGCAGTCGCCGGCGACAGCGATGCCGGATTCGCGGAAGGCGCGACTTGCGCCGGATCGGGGCGCGCAGGGCTCAGTGCGGTTTGCGCGCTCGCACTCGTCGTGACCAGCAACAGCCCCGGAATCAGGATGGACAGCATGGACTGGCGCATGCGGCGGATCCCGGGACGCGGATTGTTCACGGCGAAGCTTCCAAAGAGGTCTTTGGCAGTGTAATCACGCCGTCTGCAGATTGCATGAACAGGGGGAGAAACACTGGATATCGCCTTGATTTCAATAGGGTAGACCGCGATCGGGTCGATCCATCAATCGTTGTCACCCTTCTCATTGGGCTGCATCAAGGCGTCGCGCAGGGCCTGGCGGGGGCTGGAGTAATGGTGGGGATTGCGCTGCGCGCTGCAACTGGCCGGATTGTTGGTCACGGCGATATCGACGCCACGACGGAAGGCCTGGTCGCAGCTCGCGGTCAGGCGTTCTTCCAGCACCTGGTAACGCCAGCTGTTGACCGATACACGCTTGCCGGCCCGATGCAGTTTCTTGATGCGGGCACTGGTGGCGAAGGTAGCGTTCATCTCGACCACGACGAGTTTGGGATCGTGCTGCGCGATCACCCAGTCGATGTCGTCGTCTCGTGTTGCCTTGTACTGCAGGAAGACATCTTTCGAGATCGCGCGCGCCGCAGCGTATTTCGCCCGGTCGCCCTGGGTCTGGAAATACACCTGGTCGAGCATGTCGGCGCGAATGGCCAGCGTGATTGCTGGTGCGATCACGTCCATCGTCTTGAATTCGGCATCGAGGAAGACGGGTTTTCCCTTGGCATGCGCCAGCACGTCCTCGAACCGAGGCAGCGGATCGCCTGCGGGCAGGCGGCACTGGCGGATCTGCGCCGACGTCAGTGTGTGCGGGTCGCCGCTGCAGGTGCTCTTGGTCGAGAGATCGTCATCGTGGTAGACGAATACGTCGCCATCGCTGGATGCGCGCAGGTCCATCTCGAGGATGTCCGCGGTCTTCGCCGCGGTCGTGGCATCGAACTGGCGCTGGACGTTCTGCAGGCCGAAATAGCCACCACGATGCGCCGCCACGTAAGTGCGCCCAAGCGGATGCTCGCTGATCTCGGGGGGCAAGCCATCGGGCGTGGCGTATCTGGCATACGCGCCGACGGTCCCCGACAGCATCAGGGCAATCAGCAGGGCTTTGATTTTCGGCATGCGCGGGCGGACCGGGAGTGATGTGCCAGCGGTGCATGCTGAGGGGCGCGGCCTTCAATTTCCTTGCAACCGTGTTAACGTCGCGCAACGTCGAAATGCGTTTGGCCGATGCCCGTCACAGATTCACAGCGCGTCCACCAGGGGGAATGGCCGGCGATGGCGCTGTCCTTCGTCTATTTTTTCTGCGTCCTCGCTGCCTATTACGTGATCCGGCCGGTGCGCGAGCAGTTGGCCGCCGCAGTCGGTTCCACCCAGTTGCCGTGGTTCTTCGCCGCCACCTTCGTCGCCACGCTGGCGTTGACCCCGGTGTTCGCATGGCTGATCGCGCGCTGGCCGCGTCGGATCGTGGTCCCGATCGTTTATCTGTTCTTCATTGCCTGCCTCGTCGCCTTCATTCCGCTCTTCGCCCGCGATGGCCTGATCTCCCCGCGCGTGCTCGGCATCGTGTTCTTCGTCTGGGTCAGCGTCTTCAACCTGTTCGTGGTCTCGGTGTTCTGGAGCTTCATGACCGACATTTGGGACGAAGGGCAGGCGCGTCGCGTGTTCCCGTTGATCGGCGTCGCCGGCACCATCGGTGCGATCGCCGGCCCGGCGATCACCCGCGTCCTGGTCGATGTCATTGGCGTGGCGCCGTTGCTGGCGGTGTCCGCGGGCCTGCTCGGGATCGCGCTCTTGTGCGTATTGCTGCTGGGTCGCTGGTCGCTACGGCATGACGTTGGCAAGCTTCACCACAACCAGCCTGTCGGTGGCGGCATCTTCGACGGGCTGAAGCAGATCATTGCCACTCCCTTCATGCGCAACATGGCGATCCTGATGCTGCTTGGCGATGCCGTGGGGACCATCTGCTATGCGTTGGTGACCGATTACTCCAGGATGACCTTCCACGATGCGGTGGCACGCACCCGTTTCGCCGCCGATCTCGACATGAGCACCAACCTGCTGATGATCCTGTTGCAGGTCACGATGACGCGCTTCCTGCTGCCGCGTGTCGGTGCCGGCATGGTCATCGCGGTATGGGCGGTCATCGGCATCGTGGTGTGCGTGGCGATGGCGTTCTCGGGGAATCCCAACTTGCCGGTCTTTGCCATCAGCCAGGAACAGGCGGCGGCGTGGATCGCGCATGTTCCGGAATTGCCGCTGCTGCGCAACCTCGTCATCCAGCCGATCGAGTTGTTGCCGACATTGTCGTGGGTGGTCCTGATGCTGCTGGTGACACGCGCCACCGCCTACGGAATGATGCAGCCCGCGCGCGAAAGCCTGTACACGCTGGTGCCGCGCAGCTGGCGCTACAAGGGCAAGAATGCGGTGGATACCGCGGTTTGGCGGGCGGGCGATGTCGCCAGTGCCTTGTTGGTCAACCTGCTGAAATCCGCAGGCGCGGCGACGGCAGTGTTCGGCCTGACCGGCGCGGCGGCGATCGCCACATCGGGATGGATCGGCTGGCGTACAGCCGCACAGGCGCAGGATGCACGCGATGCAGCAAGCGTCGACTGAGCCACCCGTCAGCGAAGAGGATCCGCCGCTCGATCCCGCGACCGTCCAGCGCCAGCGCCGTTGGCTGCGACGCGTATCGTTGGTGGTCACGGTGGTTGTCGTCGTGTGTGGCTTCTATGCGTGGCTGTGGGAGCCGCGCCAGTTGGTCGAACGCGATTACACCCTGCGGTTGGCGAACTGGCCGGCGCAATGCGATGGACTGCGCATCGACCAGGTCACCGATCTCCATACCGGATCGTGGTTGAACGGCATCGACAATGTCGATCGCATCGTGGCAAAGCTCTCCGCCAGCGATTCCGATGTCGTGGTGTTCACCGGCGACTACGTGATCCTCAGCGTGGTGCTGGGCAAGTACGTTGATCCCGCGACCATCGCCAATCACCTCGCGCCGCTGACCCAGAAGAAGGCCGTCTACGCGGTGATGGGCAATCACGACTGGTGGGATGGCGGGCCACGCGTGATCCGCGAATTCGAGCGCGTCGGCATCCACGTGCTGGAAAACGAATCGACCCGCGTCGGCGTGCGTGATTGCGGCTTCAACCTGGTCGGCGTCGACGATCTCACCGCCGGCAAGCCGCAGCCGCTGGCGGCCTATGCGCGCATCGATCCCGGCCTGCCAACCGTCGCACTCGAACACGAGCCGGAGATGTTCCTGAAGTTGCCGGCATCGACCGCGCTGGTGCTGGCGGGACACACGCATGGCGGGCAGGTGAATCCGTTCGGCCTGCGCACGCCGTCGAAGTTCCGCGCGAAATCGGCGGCGCTGAGCGGCGAGTACCACGTCGGCGATCGCACGCTGTTCGTGTCGCCGGGGATCGGCACCAGTTGGCTGCCGTTGCGGATGGGGCGCTATCCGGAGATCTCGCGGCTGACGTTGCGCAGCGTGAAGTAGAGCAAAGCACGCGCTGGTGCGTGGGTGACCAGCTCCGGTGCGCGGGACGCCGCAAGTACGTCCATGTAGGCTCGGACGCGCCATCCATGGCGCGTACGCCCACGCCCCGGACTGGCGCACCCACTTCCGCGCGCGTGTTGTTGCTTTGTCGAGATTGAAAAGCAACGGCACAGCGGGCTGTTGCTCTTACGCCTTCTTGAAAGCC
>JAFEBZ010000118.1 GCA_018242405.1 Pseudomonadota bacterium
AAGCTGCGATTGTCGAAGTTGGCGCTGCCGATGATGGCGACGTCGTCATCCTTGAGCAGGGCCTTGGTGTGGAGCATGCGCGGGCCGTATTCGTAGATCTTGACACCGGCGTCCAGCAGGCGGTCGTAGTAGGAACGCGCGGCGAGGGTGACCCAGCGGCTGTCGCTCATCTTCGGCACCATCAGGCGGACGTCGAGGCCCGACAACGCGGCGGATGACAACGCCATCAATGCGGCTTCACCTGGCACGAAGTAGGGCGTGACCAGCCACGCGCGCTGGCGGGCGGCGTGGATCGCGCTGACGTGCAGGCGATGGATCGCTTCCCAGTTGGAATCGGGGCCGGAACTCAGCACCTGTGCACAGATCGGGCCGGGATCGAGCGCAGGCAGGTTGCGCGCGATCTCGGAAATGAAATCGTGCTGGCCGGTGGCGTAGATCCAGTCCTCGACGAAGACCTGCTGCAATTCCAGCACCACGTCGCCGGTCAGGCGCAAATGGAGATCGCGATATGCGTCTTCGCGCAGGGCGTCGTTTTCCTCGTCGGTGATGTTGATGCCGCCGGTGTAGCCGATGCGGCTGTCGATCACCACGATCTTGCGGTGGGTGCGCAGGTTGAGCGGCGGGCGTTTCCAGAATTTCCAGATGCGCCGGAAACGGATCGGATGGAACCAGGAAATCTCGCCGCCGGCATCGACCAGGTCACGGAAGAAATGCGTCGGCGTGCGCGAGGAACCGACTGCATCCATCACCAGGCGTACCTTGACGCCGGCACGCGCGCGTTCGACCAGGGCATCGCGCAGGGCAGTGCCGCTGCGATCGGGCTGGTAGATGTAGTACTCGAGATGGATGTGCGACTGCGCCTTGCCGATGTCGTCGATCAGGGCGGCGTAGGTCGCGCTGCCGTCGACCAGCAGGCGCACGTCATGCGCGCTGACCGAAGCGTAGCCGGTGGTGGCTTTCGCCAATCCGTGCAGCAGGGTGTCATCGCCGTTGCTGTCCGTCGCTTCCGGATACATCTTGTATGCGCGCGGTCGCCGCAGCCGCTGGCGGCTGATCTTCTGTGGACCAAACAGGTAGTAGATGACGAAGCCGATGTAGGGCAACAGGGCGAGGCTGAACAACCAGCTGAGGGTGGCGGCGGGCTCGCGTTTCTGCAGGATGATGTAGACGCCCAGCACGACGAGATAGGCCAGCCAAAAGACGGCGAGCCAGAATCCGATGTGCGGAATGGCGGAAAGGGCGGTCCAGGCCTGGTGGATGGGATGCCACATCTGTCGGGTTCCGTTCGCGCCTCGTGCGACGCCCGGGGACTAGGCTAGCGTGATGGACGGTCATCGCAAAGTGAGGTTCGAGCAGAACACCGCGATCAAGGGGCGTGGTGCGGCATCGCAGGTGCCGGGACGCTTCGAAAAGTGCGCGGCGATCGCCGAGGACGACGGTTGGGATTCGCTCGCCAGCGAGCAGGCCGCCGATCTCGAAGCGCGACCACGAACGACGGTGACCGCGGAACGCGCGCGTACCATCATCAGCCGCAACGATTCGCCGGACATCGCCTTCGGGCAATCGCTGAATCCCTATCGCGGCTGCGAGCATGGCTGCGTCTATTGTTTCGCGCGACCGAGCCACGCCTATCTCGATCTTTCGCCGGGACTGGATTTCGAGACGCGGCTGTACGCCAAGCGCAATGCGGCGGAACTGTTGCGCAAGGAACTGGCGAAACCGGGGCACGTGCCGTCAGCGCTCGCGCTCGGCATCAATACCGATGGCTGGCAACCGATCGAACGCGACGAAGGCATCAGCCGCGCCTGCCTGGAAGTGCTGCTGGAAACGCGTCACCCGGTCGGCATCGTCACCAAGGGTTCGGCGATCCTGCGCGATCTCGACCTGCTGTCAGAGCTGGCGAAACTGCATCTCGTCCACGTCATGGTCTCGGTGACCTCGCTTGACAACCAGTTGTCGTCGAAACTGGAACCGCGCGCCGCGGCGCCGCATACACGGATCAAGATGATCCAGAAACTGCGCGAGGCCGGTGTTCCCGCCGGGGTGCTGGTGGCGCCGGTGATTCCGATGATCACCGACATGGAACTGGAACACATCCTGGAAGCCGCGCGCGAGGTCGATGCGCTGTCGGCGGGATACGTGCTGCTGCGCCTGCCGCACGAATTGAAGGAAGTGTGGCGCGAATGGTTGCAGCTGCACTATCCGCAACGCGCGGCGCATGTGATGAGCCTGATCCGGCAGATGTATGGCGGCAAGGACTACGACAGCCGATTCGGCATGCGCGGACGCGGTGAAGGCCCGTTCGCCGATCTGCTGGCGACGCGTTTCCGCAAGGCGAAACAGCGTATCGGGTTTCCCGGGATGCCAGCGGTCGACGCGCGGTTGTTCACGCCGCCACGCGAAGATTCGCCGCAGGGTGCGTTGTTCTGATCGTCAATGGAACAGATGTGGCAGCAATGGACCGCCCAGCCACAGCCAGCGCGCCATCCATGCGCAAACGAAGCCAACCATGATGGTCAGCGGCAATCCGATGCGCAGGAAATCGGAAAACTTGTACTGCCCCGGGCCGAGGATCAGCAGGCTGCCGTGATGGCCGATCGGAGTGATGAAGGCAACCACCGCGCCGAGCGCCGTGCACACCACGAACGGTGTCGGCGGCAGGTGCAAGGCGTGTGCCAGTGACAACGCGATTGGTCCAAGCAGGGCAGTGGATGCGGCGTCCGACATCGGCTGCGTCAGCAGCGCGCCGGCGGCGAACAGCATAACCAGGATGGTCAGCGGTGACCAATCATGGACCAGATGCATCAGCCCGCCGGCAAGCAGCGCCGCCGTACCGGTCTTGTCCATGGCGATGCCGAGCGGGATCACGCCGGCGATCATCACGTAGATGCGCACGTCGATCTCGCGATAAGCGCGCTTGAGGTCGACGCAACGCGTGACCACCATCAGCACTGCGCCCATCAGGAAGGCCAGCGGCGGATCAACCCATTCGGTCGCGGCGCACACGATCGTCGCCAGCATGATCAACAAGGCCAATGGCGCGCGCAGCCGGCGCATGCCTTCACCGCGGAACGGCACCAGCATCAGGAAACCGTGATGGGCGGCGAGTTCGCTGAAGCGCGTCGGTCGGCCCCACAAGACCAGCACGTCGCCTTCCTGCAGGCGCGTGTCGATCAACCGGGATGCAACCGAACCGCTGCGTCGCCACAGGCCGGCGATCACCGCGCGGAACTGTCGCGAGAAATCGAGATCGCGTACCGAGCGGCCGATGAATTCGGAACCGGGCGCGACCACCGCCTGCACCAGCTGCGGTTCGCCTTCGCCCTCGCCGTTGGCCTTGGCGCCGAAGCGCGCGATCGAATAGAGATCGAGGCCGGGGTCGTCGTGCAGCGATTTCAGTTCATCGGCGCCGGCTTCGATCAGCAGGATGTCGCCGCCCAGCAATGGACTGGCGTCGCCGAGGTCGTTGCGTTCCACGTGGTCGCGCAGCCAGCCGACCACGTGCACCTCCGGCCCGATCGCGCGCTTGAGTTCCGCCAGCGTACGCGTGGCCCAGCGGCCACCGGCAATCACCAGCAGTTCGGTGCGATAGCGATCGATGCGCAGGTAATCGCCTTCACCATGTTCGCCGCTGCGACGCGGCAGCAACCAGCGCATCAACTGGATGTAGACCATCGAGAACAGCACCAATGCGACGCCGATCGGCGTGATCGAGAAAATGCCGAGGCCGTCACCACCGTCGCGTTGCAGCATGTTGTCGGCGAGCAGGAAGGCGGGCGCGCTCACCAGCGTCAGCGTGGTGCCCATCGAAGCTGCGAGCGCCATCGGCATCAGCAGGCGCGATGCCGGCATGCCGTTCTGGCGGGCGTGGCGCAGCAGGATCGGCATCAGCATCGCCGTCACCATCACGTGGTGGGTGAACGCTGCGAGTACCGCGACCGTCGGCATCACCACCGCGATCGTGCGCCATTCGTTGCCGCCCGACATGCGCCCGATCCACTGGCCGATGCGTTCGGTGATGCCGGTGGCGGCAAGGCCGGCGGAAATCACGAACACCGCGGCGATGATGATCGCCGGCTCGCTGGAGAACCCCGACAGCGCCTGCTTCGGCGTGATCACCCGCGTCAGCACCAGTGCCAGCAGGATCAACATGGCGGTGACATCGACCCGCAGCCGTTCGCTCACGAACAGATACAGACCGCCAGCGAGGATCAGCAGGAACAGGATCTGCGACATGACCATGAAGGCATTGTGCCGTACTACACTCACGGGCTGGTGAGCGGGATTCCGGCATGGGCAACAGCAATCACCGCGACGGCAACGATATGCAAGCGCTGCGCGCGAACCTTGCGCGCGTCGTTTCGCATGATTTTCGGGCCCAGGTGCGCGCGATCCGGGGTTTCGGCAAGCTGCTCGATGCGAACAGTGGCCTTGATATCGGCGGCTATGAACATCTGTCGCGCATTCGCGAGGCCGCGGATCGTCTCGACGCGATGATGGTCGATCTCGTCGACTGGTTGCGGGTGGATGCGGCGGATGCGAAGCGCATGCCGGTCGATCTCAGCCTGCTCGCCGATTGGGCAGTGATGGACCTGCTCGATGCCCATCCCGGTCGTGATGCCCAGGTCGATGTCCAGCCGGAGATGCAGGCGATCGGCGACGAGCACCTGTTGCGGCAGATGATGCAGCGCCTGCTCGGTGCGGCGTGGCAGCGCGCGGGCAATGACGCACCGATCCGGATTTCAGTCAGTGCCGGCGATGATGCCGGGGCGACGTTGTTGCGCGTCCACGATTCCGGTCGCGTCGTACCGGAAGCAGCGAGTGAATTCGCGGCGCTGCGCGATCCGCACGATGTCGACATCGGCATGGCGATCGCGCGATTGATCGCCGAACGCCATGGCGGTGAACTGGAATCGCAGACCGATGCAAACGGGACGAGCGTGCGGGTGCGCTTGCCGGACTGATCAGCTGCGATCGTGGTCCAGGTGGTAGCGCGTTGCCGTCTCCACCTCATTCTTCGATCCCAGGAACACCGGCACGCGCTGGTGCAGGCCATCCGGTGCAATGTCCATGATGCGCGCGCGGCCATTGGTCGCGGCGCCACCGGCCTGCTCGACCAGAAAGCTCATCGGATTGGCTTCGTACATCAGGCGCAGTTTGCCGGCCTTGCCCGGGTCCTTTTTGTCCCACGGATAGATGAAGATGCCGCCGCGGGTCAGGATGCGATGCACGTCGGCGACCATGCTGGCGATCCAGCGCATGTTGAAATCCTTGCCGCGCGGACCTTCCTTGCCGGCGAGCAAATCCTCGACATAGCGCTGCATCGGCGCATCCCAATGGCGCTGGTTCGACATGTTGATGGCGAATTCCTTCGTTTCCTCCGGCACCGTCATCCCGCGCTGGGTCATCACGAAACTGCCCTGCTCGCGATCGAGGGTGAATGCGTGCGTGCCGTTGCCGACCGTCAGCACCATCATCGTCGAAGGACCATAGATGCAATAGCCGGCGGCGACCTGTTCGGTACCCGCCTGCAGGTAGTGCTGGTCCTGTGCGGTGGTGACGCCATCGGGGCAACGCAACACCGAGAAAATCGTGCCAACGGAGACATTGACGTCGATGTTGGAGGAGCCGTCGAGGGGATCGAACAGCAACAGGTAATTGCCGCGCGGATACATGTCCGGAATCGGCTGGCTATGTTCCATTTCCTCCGATGCCAGGCCGGCGAGATGGCCGCCCCAGGCATTCGCTTCCAGCAGTACGTCGTTGGCGATGACGTCGAGTTTCTTCTGCGCCTCGCCCTGGATGTTGCCGGTGCCGGCATCACCGAGCACGCCACCGAGCGCACCCTTGCCCACCGCGACGGAGATCGTCTTGCAGGCGCGCGCGACCACTTCGATCAGCAGGCGCAGGTCGGCATTGACGCGACCGGCGCGCTGTTCGTCGATCAGGTAATGGGTAAGCGAGATCGGTTTGGTGTCAGACGACATGGGGCGGCTCCGCTGGCGAAGCCGCCATTATCGCGGATCAGACGTCGCCGTCGGTGGACCAGCCCTCGCCCGTCCCGCGCTGGATCACGGTATCGCTGTCCAGCACTGTGCCGGCCGGGACCGAGTCGAGCGCCGACAGGCGTGCGTAGATCGGAGTGAAATCGGGGCGCGTCGCCTCGATCAGCTGCTCGTAACTGTCGATGACGAAGTAGGTTTTCTGGAAGGTATCGATGCGGTAGCGCGTGCGCATGATCCGCTCGAGGTCGAAACCAATCCGATTGGGCGCGGCGCTTTCCAGGCTGTGGATCGATTCGCCCTTCGACGAAACGATGCCGCTGCCGTAGATGCGCAGGCCGTCCTTCTGGCGGATCAGGCCGAATTCGACCGTGTACCAGTACAGGCGTGTCAGCATCTGCAGCGCTTCCGGGCCGATCCCGTGTGCCTTGACGCCGCCGCGGCCGTAGGCCTGCATGTAGTCGGCGAACACCGGCAGCATCAGCAGCGGCACATGGCCGAACAGATCGTGGAAGAGATCGGGTTCCTCGATGTAGTCGATCTGGTCGGGCCGGCGGATCCACCAGCTCACCGGGAAGCGGCGATTGGCGAGATGGTCGAAGAAGTCGAGTTCTGGCAGCAGCCCTTCGACGCCGATCAGCGTCCAGCCACTGGTCGCCTCGAGGATCTTGTTGAGGTCGGAGAATTTCGGGATCGCGTCCGGCGTCATCCCCATCGCGTCCTGCGCCTGCAGGAATTCGTCGCTGGCGCGACCAGCGAGCACTTCGCGCTGGCGCTGGTAGAGCTGGCGCCAGACATCGTGGTCGGCGGCGCTGTAATCGTCCCACGGCTGTTCGACGATGCCGGTCGCGTAGACCGGAACCTTGCCCTTGTCGGTGACGATGTTTTCCAGGCGCTGCGGCTTCGCGTTCATGGTGCGAAGTTTACGCCACAAAAAAACGGCCACCCGAAGGTGGCCGTTCCGGTGTTGCGATGCCGCCAGGAATCAGGCCGTGCCTGTTCAGAAGCGGTACTCGAAGCCCAGCGACCAGGTGTTGACCGCGACGTTGCTGCTGACGTCGGCGACCTTGAACTTCGGACGGAAGTAGTCGTAGTTCAGGCTCACACCCACGTAGCGGTTGAAATCGTAGCCGAGACCGACACCGACATAGCCGGTGGTGTTGTTCGACTTCGCCGAACCGGTGTAGGTGGTGCCGCCGCTGGTCAACGTCGCCGACGCCTTGGCATTCGCCTGCATCACGCCGAGGTGGCCCTTGGCGAAGAGACCGTCGTTGCGGCCTTCGCCGGTGAGGTTCCACTTGCCGACCACGCCCGCGCCGTAACCATCCAGCGTCGGCTTCAGGGTGCCGGTCATGCCGCTGTCGCTGGCGTGCAGGGTCTTGTCGTAGTAGCGACCGTAGAAACCCTCGACGCCGAAGTTGTCGTTGAACATGTAGCCGCCGCGAATGGCGAAGCTGGTGTCCGTGGACGATTCGCCCTCGATCTTGATCTTGGACTGGCCAACTTCCGCACCGACAAAGCCATGGCCTTCACCGGCGAATGCCGCCGGAGCAACGAGCGCGCAAGCGACGCCCACGGCGAGCGCCGAAATCATCTTCTTCATGTTTTCCCCTTGAATAAGCCCCAGTGGAGCAATGAGCGTGCCCGAACGGGCAACGCGGCGCGCAGTGTACGACAAAAAAACGGCCACCCGAAGGTGGCCGCTGGTCTCCACAACCAAAGTTGTGTCGGGTGATCGTGTTCGATCAGAAGCGGTATTCGAAATCCGCACCCAAGGTCTGGGCGTTGTAGCTGACCTTGGTGCCGGTGGTCGGCACGCGCACGCGACCATGGAAGTAGTCGTAGTTCAGGCCGACGCCCATGTTGCGGTTGAAGTCGTAGCCGATGCCAACGCCGTAGTACGGCTGGTTGCTGTTGCTCGACACCGAGTAGTTGGTGGTGATGCCGCCGGTGGTGTTGGTGGCGCTGGCCTTGTAGTTGGCGTGCATCAGGCCGACGCGACCGCTGCCGTAGAAGCCGGTATCCAGGGCCTGCTCGCCGAAGCGAACCTTGCCGACCACGCCGGCGCCGTAGCCGTCGAGCTTGGTGTTCTGGTCGAAGCCGAGGTTGTGGCTGTTCTTGTCGTAGTAGCGGCCGTAGAAGCCTTCAACGCCGAAGTTGCGATTGAACATGTAACCGCCACGGATGTTGTACGAGGTGTCCTTGACGTTGTCCGAGCTGCTGGTGTCCTTGAGCTTGGTCTTGCCCAGCTCGCCACGCACGAAGCCCTGGCCGACGCTGTCGGTGGCGGACTGGGCGAACGCGGCCGGGGCAGCCAGGGCGGCAGCCAGCGCAGTCAGGGCGAGGGTGGTCTGGAACTTCTTCATGGTCTTTCCTTTTCACATTGAAACGCTCGTTGGAGCGCGGTGAGGCCATGCTGCAATGCAGGGCAGGGAAAGGGAAGGCTCGTGAAGTTTTTGTAAATCAACGATTTAGCAACATTTCCGGAAGCTGTACGGAAAGTGCGAGTTCCCCGGGGGCGACAGATTTCATTCAGATTTAACGGAGAAGACGATGGCGATTTTCTCGCCAAACCCCATTCAGGAACGGCCACCCGAAGGCGACCGTTCCCATGCGGAAGGTG
>JAFEBZ010000119.1 GCA_018242405.1 Pseudomonadota bacterium
AGCTTCCGGGCCAACCAGTTCGTAATTCAGGCGCAGCCGCCGGGTGCCGGCGTGGCGGGTGGCCAATACGGCATCCACGCCACCGCGGCGGACTTCGGCCTCGGAAATCCGCACCGGACGCATCGCGCCCGCAGCCCGGGGAAGGGGTTGACTGGGGGCGTCGATGCGTTCGGCAAGGTTCACGGCAAGCTCCGGTGCGGATGGGTCCAGCAAGACCGGAGCACGCAGCACGACCGAAGCGCAGGAGCAATCGCCATCGCGGCGATCACACCCATCTTCCGGCAAGCACATGGCCCCCGCAGGACTTGGCACCTTGATCGCAGCCAGCGTCTTGAACGCCGTTGACCGCCACCCGGTTGCCCCGACATCAAAGGGCCTGCCCCTCCGTCGGTCTTGATGGATGCAGCAAGTGTGGGCACGCCAGCTTCAATTGTCAATCGCTTTATGCGTATGAAGCGATGATATGACGAAAAGTCATGTCGCCAGCTGCGGCATACTGCCCACATGCGCCCGCTGCTCCTCGCCACCTGCCTGCTGCTGTGCGCCGCGTCGGCGGCACCCGCACGTGATCCGCCGCCCACCACGACGCGCGACGCCGTCGCTCGCCTGCGCATCGTCCCCGGCGATGGCGACTACCTCGCCTATGCCGACAACCTGCTGCCCGGCCCGATCGAGGTCCGCCTGGATGTGTCGGATGGCGAATCTCTGCAAGCGCTGCCGGCACTCCCGGCGCGTGCCAGTGTCGCCGCAGGCGAGAGCGTGCTGGTGACGCGCCTGCATCCGCCGCGCGGACGCGAAGGCTGGATGCAGCTGCGCCTGCTCGGCACCCCCGGCAGCAGCAATGCCAAGCCGCGGGACGTGCTTTATCTGCTGCCGTTGCGGATTGGCAATGCACGCATCGACCAAGGCTTCGATGGCGCGTTCAGCCATGATGACGACGAGAACCGCTACGCGCTGGATTTCGCCGCAGCGGTCGGCACGCCGGTCCTCGCCGCGCGTGGCGGTGTCGTGCTACAGGTCGAAACAAGCTATCGCGCGCATGGTCTGGATTACGCCCATGACGCGACCCGCGCCAACTTCATCCGCATCCTGCACGACGACGGCAGCATGGCGCTGTACGGCCACCTCGCCCCCGACGGTGCGCAAGTGGTCCCCGGCCAGCACGTCGATGCCGGCCAGCGCATCGGCAGCTCCGGCAATACCGGCTACAGCAGCGCCCCGCACCTGCACTTCGTGGTGCAGGTCAACCGCAGCCTGCATTTGCTGTCGATTCCGTTTCGGATGCAGGGGATTTCACAGGTACCCAGCAATAGACCTACAGCGGTCACAGCATCCCGCCGAGAAACGACTGTCAGTCGTAAATAATTCCATCCGACTTGACCAAGCTCTGAGGAGCCTGATCATTCGTACCATCGAAAAATGAACTAACCCATTCCCAGAAATCGAAGGACACGATCTCCGATGTCGGCGTAATGGATGACGCATGCGTCATCGAGGACGAGAGCATCAGCAGGGCAACGAGCACAGTCTTCTTCATGCTTGAATCTCCGGAAGTTTCCGCAAGGGCCGTGGAGACTAACGAATGCATCGATGCCCGTCTACATCAAGCCATGGCCTCCGACGACAAGAGCGGCGTGAAATTCTTGCCACCTCCACCTACTGCGGCCTGATCGCAAGTTCCACCTTCAGCGCATCGGCCTTGGCCTGCATGCCTGATTTTTCGTACACATCCAGCAGGCGCTGCGCCGCCGTGCGCGTGCGCTCATGGGCGGCACCGAAGCGCGCCTTCAGCCGAGAGTGACTGTCTTCAAGGACACGGCGCGCCTCCTCCAATCTCCCCATCCGCGCAAGACACTCGCCGCGATTACTGGCGAAGATGGCGGCAAAGGGATGATCGGCACCCAGCCGCTCGCGCACCTGCTTGTCCAGTGTGTTGAATTCGACCAGAGCCGCATCCAGCTGGCCACGCTTCATCAGCAGCATGGCGAGATTGTTGCGAGGTGCAAATGTATCCGGCGCGCCGGGTCCGCCGACGCGCTCCTGGGCCGCCAGCAACTCACGCAACAGGTGTTCGGCGCCCGCAAGATCGCCCTGATCTTCCAGTCCGTATGCCAACACACTACGCGCCACCAGCACCTTGGGATCGCCTTCGGGACGGTTCGCATCCAGCCAGTGGCTGGCCGTTTGCACCATCGGCACACCTTCGCTGGCGCGACCGTGTTCGATCAGGAAGGAACCGAGATTGAACTTGCTGATCACGGTGGCAGGGTGGCCGACACCCAGGACCTTGATACGTCCATCCAGTGCCCGCCGAAACGCGGCCTCGGCGGGGACGGGATGATCCAGCTTGTTCTCTACCAGGCCCAACTGGTTCCACGCGTACAAGGTTTGCGGGTGATTGGGGCCGAACACGTGCAGCAAGCGCTGGCTGGCATCGGTGATCACCCCCAGCGCGGTGGCGTAATCGCCCTCGAGCTGCAATGCGGAGGCCAGCTGCAACTGCAGGCCCAGACTGCGCTGCGCGTTGGCACCCAGTTGCTTTTGCGCCTGCGGCAATAGTGCACGCAAGGCGGCAACGGCCTCTTTCTGCTTGCCCTGCTCGCGCATCAGCTCCACTGCCGATTCTTCCATCGCGATGCGTGAATCGGCCGTCAAGCCCGTCGGGTGCGCGCGCAATTGCGCAAGTCCCTGCTCGGCTTCCTTGTAGTTGCCCATTTCGATATCGCTGCGCGCCCGCCCCAGCAGCAATTCGGCACGCTGTGACGCAGACAACCCCGGCTGCGCCAGCGCTGCCTCGAACAAGGCGCGTGATTGCTTGCCATCGCCCAGCCCCAACCAGGTGACGCCCAGCACCTGACGCAAACGTGCAACCGCACTGGCCGGCAAAGGCGAGCTGGCAAGCTCCGCACCCGCCACGCCCAGAATGTCGCGCACGCGCAAATCCTTGCCCTGCGCCTGATCGGGATCCGCTGCCGTGAGCATGCGCTCCAGGAATGCATTGGTGGCCGTCATCTCACGCGCACGCATGTCCGCCTGCGCCAGCGCCGCCTGTGCGCGCCGCGCCGCCAGCGTGCTGACGACAGTCGCCGCCGCCAGCGACACGAACACCACCGCGATCGCCACGCTCAAGGCGCGGTTACGGCGAATGAAGCGGCCTGTGCGGTAAGTCCAGCTTGGTGCACGCGCGATGATCGGACGCGAATCGAGGACCGCCTGCAGGTCGTCGGCCAGCGCCGCCGCGCTGTCGTAGCGCTGCCCCGGCTCGGAGGCCAGCGCCTTCATCACCACCAGGCTGAGGTCGCCACTGACAGCGCGATTGACCTTGCCCAGCGGCTCGGGCTGCTCACGCTGCACGATCATCAGCGCTTCGATCAGGGACGAGGTCGATAGCCCCGGATGCGGCAGCCGCCCGCACAACAATTCATAACCGATCGCCCCCAGTGCATACACATCACTGCGCGCATCCGCCTCGTTGCCGTGGCCTTCCAGTTGCTCAGGGCTCATGTAGGGCAACGAGCCCATCACCTGGCCGGCGCGGGTCATGCCGGCTTCGGCCTCGTCCTGCAGGCGGGCGATGCCGAAATCGAGGATCTTCGGCTGGCCATGCTCATCGATCAGGATGTTCGACGGCTTCAGGTCGCGATGGATGATTCCACGGTGGTGCGCGAAGTCCACGGCACGGGCCAGCTTGACCAACAGTTCGACCCGCGCACGCTGGTCCGGATTGTCGCGTTCCAGATAGCCGCGCAGGTCGGGGCCGCGCACGTATTCCAGCGCGAACCACGGCGAGGGCAACCCTCCCACCACATCCTCGCCGGCGGCGTACAGGCGCACGATGCCGGGATGTTCGAGCTTGCCGAGGATGGCGATTTCGCGGCGGAACCGCTCCAGCGCGCCGGACGACAGCCCGCGCACCACCTTGAGCGCGACCTCGCGCGGCGGGTTGGTCTCGCGGGCGAGGTAGACCCGCCCCATCGCGCCCTCGCCGAGCAGGCCGAGCACGCGATACGGACCGATGGTTTCCGGGATCCCGACCGCCCGCTGGGCGTCCTCGTCCAATGCCTGCGTGGGATCGTCGTGCATTTCACTCATCGTGGTCCGTGGCCCCGGCCATCCTGCCCGCGCCGGTATAATTGCGCAATGTCAGAAGTCCGGCTCTCAGAAGTTACGGTGGAAGCTGCGCGCCGCCGCACCTTCGCCATCATTTCCCACCCCGACGCCGGCAAGACCACGCTGACCGAAAAGCTGCTGCTGTTCGGTGGCGCGATCCAGATGGCCGGTTCGGTCAAGGGCCGCAAGGCCGCCCGCCACGCCACCTCCGACTGGATGGCGCTGGAAAAGGAGCGCGGCATCTCGGTCACCAGTTCGGTGATGCAGTTCCCCTACGAGGGCCGCATCGTCAACCTGCTGGACACCCCCGGCCACGCCGACTTCGGCGAGGACACCTACCGCGTGCTCACCGCGGTGGACTCGGCGCTGATGGTGATCGATGTCGCCAAGGGCGTGGAAGAACGCACCATCAAGCTGATGGAGGTGTGCCGCCTGCGCGACACCCCGATCATGACCTTCGTCAACAAGCTCGACCGCGAAGGCAAGGACCCCATCGACTTGCTCGACGAAATCGAATCGGTGCTCGGCATCCAGTGCGCGCCGGTGACCTGGCCGATCGGCATGGGCAGCCGACTGAAGGGCGTGGTGCACCTGGTCAGCGGCGAGGTGCACCTGTACGAACCGGGCCGCAACTTCACCCGCCAGGATTCGACGATTTTCCCGTCCATCGACGACCCGCGCGTGCTCGAATCCATCGGTGCGCCGCTGCTGGATGAACTGCGCGACCAGCTCGAACTGGTACAGGGCGCCAGTCATCCGTTCGATCAGGATGCGTATCTGGCCGGCCAGCAGTCGCCGGTGTTCTTCGGCTCCGGCGTCAACAACTTCGGCGTGCAGCCGCTGCTGGATTTCTTCGTCGAACATGCGCCGGCACCGCGCGCGCGCGCCACCACCAGCCGCGACGTGGCGGCAAGCGAGAACAAACTCACCGGCTTCGTGTTCAAGATCCAGGCCAACATGGACCCGATGCACCGCGACCGCGTGGCCTTCATGCGCGTCTGCTCGGGCAAGTTCAGCGCCGGCATGAAAGCCTTCCACGTCCGCAGCGGCAAGGAGGTCAAGCTGGCGAACGCGCTCACCTTCATGGCCAGCGACCGCGAGATCGCCGAAAGCGCATTTCCCGGCGACGTGATCGGCATCCACAACCACGGCACGATCTCGATTGGCGATACCTTCAGCGAAGGCGAAGCACTGAGCTTCACCGGAATTCCGAGTTTCGCACCGGAACTTTTCCGCCGCGCCCGCCTGCGCGACCCGCTCAAGCTCAAGCAATTGCAGAAGGGTCTCGCGCAGTTGTCCGAAGAAGGCGCCACCCAGTTCTTCAAGCCGATGATGAGCAATGACCTGATCCTCGG
>JAFEBZ010000011.1 GCA_018242405.1 Pseudomonadota bacterium
TGCGTGGCGTCGAGGCCGCAACGATGCGCTGGCGCAAGGCATCCGGCGCGGCGTGGCGAGTCGCCTGCGTGCGGATCGTATTGCGCAGGGTCTCGAATTCGGCGAGGCGGGCCTGGCATTCCGCACAGGCGTCCAGATGTGCCTCGAAGGCACGACCGGTTTCCGCGTCGAGTTCGCCATCGAGATACAGCGGCAGCAATTCGTGGCCGGTTTCAAGCGCCATCGGCGTCTCCCTTCGGTGCGGACAACGCTTTCTGCAACAGCGCGCGTCCGCGGGCGAGTCGCGACATTACGGTTCCGATCGGAATCGCGAGGATGTCGGCGATCTCGCGATAGGACAGTTCTTCCAGTTCGCGCAAGACGATGGTTTCGCGAAATTCCACCGGCAGGGCTTGCATCGCCTGCACCAGGCGGTCATGACGGCGCACATCGTCGACCAGCCGTTCCACGCCATCACTGTCGCTGTGTGGCATCCATGTCGCGTGATCGTCGTCGTTCGCGGCGACATTGCGGGCATCGCGCTTGCGCAGCGCCAGTCGTGCATGGCAGCAATTGCGGACGATCGCCAGCCACCACGCGCGGGCATCGCCACCGGCGTAGGTCGCGGCGAAACGGCTGGCGCGCAGATAGGCATCGTGCACCGCATCGGCGGCGTCCTGTTCGTTGCCGAGCAGCCAGCGTCCGAGGTTGTAGGCGGCATCGAGATGGCGCAGGGCCAACTCGTCCACCGCCTCGTGGCCGGAAAGCGTGCTCACCCGCAGAGAATCCTCATCGCGAACCGGTTCCGGTCAAGTGGTCCGGGCGACCAGTATGCGCCGCAGCACGCCGTCGCGGTCGATCAGTGCGTGCTTCAACGCAGCGCCGACGTGCCCGGCAATCAGGATGCATAACGTCCAGGCCAGGGTGACGTGCAGGTTGTGGGTGAAGACTCGGAACGGTTCGTCCTTCGCGATGATGTCCGGCCAGTTGAACAGGCCGAAGAAGCTGACATCGTGACCGCCGGCGAGGCGATGGAGATAGCCGCTGAACGGCAGCACCAGCATCAGCGTGTAGAGCAGCCAATGCAGCGTGTGTGCGGCGCCGCGCTGCCAGGCGGGAATGCTGTTCGGCAACGGTGGCGGCTGATGTGTGAGCCGCCAGTACAAGCGAACGACCGCGAGCAGGAAGATCAGGCTGCCCAGCGAGGCATGCCAGAACAGGATTGCATCGTGTTGTGGCGCCTGCTTGGGGTAGCTGACCATCAGGAAGCCACCGGCGATGTTGAGGAAGATCAGGGCGGCGATGCTCCAGTGCAGGAGGATGGCGGTGCGGGTGTAGGAAGCGGCGGGCATGGCGATCTCGGTGCGCGGCGAGGGGATTCCTCATGTACTGGATCGTTCGGGAGACGGTTTTATTCCCGGCGTTGGGAAAGCCCGTAAGCTGGGGGAAATCCTCTGGTCTGGAATTTCCATGCTTCGACGCCTGTCGATCCTTGCGGCGCTCTTGATCGGCACGACCCTGCCGATGGCGCAAGTTGCAGCTGCGCCCCACGGGGATGCGGTCATCGCCGCCTACTACCCGGGGGGCTCGGCATCGCGCTATCCGGTCGAGAAGATTCCCGCAGGCACGCTCACCCATCTGTTCTATGCATTTGCGGTGATCAGGGACGGTCAATGCAGCGTGGCTCCGGATTCCGATGCGCACTTCACATCACTGGCCAGGCTCAAGCAGGCGCATCCGAAACTGCGCACGATCATTTCGATTGGCGGCTGGAGTGCGGGCGGCTTCTCCGATGCCGCACTGACCGACGCTAGTCGCAAGCGTTTCGTGTCGTCGTGCATGGCGCTGTTCTTCGATCGCCATCGCGGCAGTTTCGATGGCGTCGATCTCGACTGGGAGTTCCCTGTGTCGGGCGGTCCGAAGGAGATCGCAGCGCGCCCCGCGGATCGCCACAACATGACATTGTTGATGCGCGAATTCCGTCGTCATCTCGATGCGCTCGGCAAACAGCGCGGGCAGCATTTCCTGCTGACCGCGGCATTGCCAGGTGGTCGCATGGAATCGGCGGGCCCCTACGATCCCGCCCAAAGTTATGAATTGGCGGTCGTGGCGAAGATCCTCGATTTCATCAACCTGATGAGCTACGACATGGGCACCACTTTCTCGCCGGTGGCGTCGTTCAACGCGCCGCTGCGGGAGGTGCCCGCCGATCCGATGGCCCCGGAACTGCGACGCTGGAACAGCGTCGAGGGCGCTGTCGACTATTACCGTGCGCACGGCGTACCGGCGGACAAGATCGTGGTCGGCGTGCCGTTCTATGGGCGCGGCTATCGCGTGACCAGCGATGCCAACGATGGCCTGTACCAGCCCTACAGCGGAACCTGGCCGGCCGGAGATTGGCGCATCATCCAGGCCAAGTTGTTGCGCGATCCGCAATGGCAGCAGCACTGGCATCCGGTCGCGCAGTCGCCGTGGCTGTTCAATGCGAAGGAGCATGTCTTCGTCAGCTACGAAGATCCGCGCTCCATCGGCATTCGTGCGAAATTCGCCCATGATCGTGGCTTGCGCGGCATCTTCACCTGGGAACTGACGGGCGATGATGACGGACAGGGTTTGTTGAAGGCGATGGCACGGCCGTTCGAATGACGCAGTCGGGGAATCGCTTGCGCATTGCCATCGTCGGTTACGGCACCGGAGGCCAGGCTGCTGCGCTGTATCTGTCGGCCGATGGACATGAAGTCGATGTCTTCGAGCGCGCCCCCGTGCTCGGGCCGGTGGGCGCCGGCTTCCTGCTACAGCCGGTGGGCCTGCTGGTATTGCAGGAACTCGGTGTGTTGCCCGGTGCGCTTGCGCATGGTGCGGTGATTCGCCGCCTGTACGGTGAAAATGCAGCGGGTCGCCCGGTGATGGACATGCGTTATGGCGAACTCGACCAGCGCCTGTTCGGGCTGGGGATGCAACGCGGCGCATTGTTCTCCTTGCTCGATGCGGCTTGGCAGGAAGGCCGCAGTGTCCATTGCGGCATCGATATCGTCGATGTCGACAGTGAACGCGGATCACTCATCGCCGCCGATGGCTGTGTGCACGATGGTTACGATCTGGTGGTGGTCGCCGATGGCGCGGCTTCGCGCCTGCGCTCGAAGATCGGGCGTCCCGTGCTTGATCAACCCTATCCGTGGGGTGCGCAATGGTGCCTGGTGGAGCAGGGCGATTGGGTCGCGGCGAACGAACTGCGGCAACGGTACGTGGCAGCGCGACGGATGGCGGGAATGCTGCCGGTCGGCACGCGCCCGGGCGATCCTGTCCCGCGAATGAGTTTCTTCTGGAGCATGCCGGCGGATCGCTTGCAGGACGATGCCGTGGCAGGGAATTGGCGCGATGACCTGGAAAACCTGTGGCCGCAAGCCGCACAACGATTGGCTGCAACCGTCATTCCGCATGGTTTGTTGCCGGCGCGTTACCGCGATGTCGTGCATGCGCAATGGTCGCGTGGACGCGCGGTGCTGCTGGGCGACGCCGCGCATGCGATGAGTCCGCAACTGGGCCAGGGCGTCAACATGGCCCTGCTGGATGCGCGGGGATTGCGTGATGCGTTGCGCGCGCGATCGAACATCGGCGCAGCGTTGTCGGATTATCAAGCCGCGCGCAGGCACCATCTGCGTGCGTATCACTTCTGGAGCCGCTGGCTCACCCCGCTGTTCCAGTCCGAACATGATCTCGCGGCTAAGTTCCGCGATTTGGCCTTCCACCCCATGTCGAGATTGCCGGGTGGGCGTGGTCAGATGCTGCGGATCCTCAGCGGGACGCGTCGTGGCTGGTTTGGCAGGTTCGCGCTTCCTGCCGACTTCTTGAACGTACTGTCCGAATTCGGCACATACGCGGATAACCGCATGTCGCCGGCCTACAATGCGAGCCTGGATCAAGTGAGCGAGTAGTTCGATGGCACTTCAACGTTTCTATCCGGTCGGCACGCCCGGCCAGCCCTGGGGCAAGGCCGAAAAAATCGAATGGCGCGCCCGCCAGCGCAAGCAGCGCGATTACAACGATGACGTGGCCAGCGTGGTCGAACGCTTCGAGTCGCGCTTCGACGTTGCCGAGTATGGTCGCCTCGACTATTCGCCGGATGGCGTGTATCCGCTGTTCGCGGTGCGCAGCCGCGACTGGAACGATGCCTTGCCGGTGGGGCTGGTGACCGGCGGCGTGCACGGCTACGAAACCAGCGGAGTTCTCGGTGCATTGCAGTTCCTCGACCGTCATGCGCGGGATTACGCGGGGAAGATCAATCTCCTCGTCGTGCCATGCGTCAGTCCGTGGGGATACGAACGCATCTATCGCTGGAATCCCGATGCACTCGATCCCAATCGCTCCTTTCATGCCGACAGTCCGGCGGGCGAATCGGCGGCATTGATGCGCCTGGTCGAACCGTTGCGGGGTCGCTTCATCCTCCATATCGATCTGCACGAAACCACCGACAGCGACGAGTCCGAATTCCGTCCCGCGCTGGCCGCACGCGATGGCAAGCCGTTCGAGCCGGGCACGATTCCCGACGGCTTCTACTTGTGCGCGGATTCGGAAAATCCGCAGCCGGCATTCCAGCAGTCGGTGAATGCCGCCGTGGCGAAGGTCACCCACATCGCGCCCGCGGACCCGGATGGCACCATCATCGGATCCCCAGTGGTGGCGCCGGGCGTGATCGAATATCCGCTGGCGAAACTGGGGTTGTGCGCCAGCATCACCGGTGCGCGCTACACCACCACCACCGAGGTCTATCCCGACAGCCCGCGCGCCACGCCCGAGCAATGCAACGATGCCCAAGTTGCTGCGGTCTGCGCCGCACTGGACTATGCGCTGGTACATCCATGACCGGTTCCCCGCGCCAGGCGTTCCGCTACTACGACATGCTGGTCGCGGGCATGGTCGCGGTACTGCTGTGTTCCAACCTGATCGGGCCGGCCAAGGTCAGCGTGATGGACGTGCCCTGGATCGGACCACTCAGTTTCGGCACCGGCAATCTGTTCTTCCCGATCGGCTACATCTTTGGCGACGTCTTGACCGAGGTGTACGGCTACGCCCGTGCGCGCCGGGCGATCTGGGCCGGATTCGGCGCGATGATCTTCGCGACGGTGATGGCGTGGGTGGTCGTGCACATGCCGATGAGTCCAGCCGAACCGTTCAACAAGACCCTGCAGCCGGCGCTGGAAGTCGTCTTCGGCAACACCTGGCGGATCGCGCTGGCGTCGATGATCGGCTACTGGGTCGGGGACTTCGTCAACGCCTTCGTGATGGCGCGGATGAAGGTCATCACCGGCGGCAAGCACCTGTGGACGCGCACGATCGGCTCCACCGTGGTGGGGCAGGCCTGCGACAGCGTCACCTTCTATCCGATCGCGTTCTTCGGCATCTGGGAAAGCACCACGCTGGTCAAGGTGATCCTGTTCAACTGGACGATGAAGGTGCTGGTCGAAGTCGTGCTGACGCCGGTGACCTATTTCGTGATCAATCGCCTCAAGCGCGCCGAAGGCGTCGACACCTACGATCGTGCGACGCGCTTCAATCCCTTCACGTTGCGCGACGAAGGCGAAATCACCACGCGCGGTTGAGCGCTCAGTTCGCCTGGATCTGCAGCTTGAACCCGAGTCCGGCGATGTCGGCCTGTTCGCCTTCCAGATCGGCGCGCAGCAGCGGGCGTTCGTCGAGCCAGCGCCCGGAAAGCTCCAGCCGCAGGGCGTTCTTGTCGGCACGCAGCTTCAGGCGCGGGATTGCCTCGCCTTCATGCGAACGGTGCACCAGCACCGCCAGTCGCAACAACGCGGACAGTCGACGCGTGGTCTGGCGCAGGCGTGCCGGTAGCGCGTCGAATACCGATTTCGCCAGGCTGCGACGATGGCTGCGCACCAGGATCGCCAGCATCTGCTGTTCCTGCTGGGTGAAACCGGAAACGTCGGAATGCTCGATCACGTAGGCGCCGTGCAAGTGGTACTGGCTGTGGGCGATCACCAGGCCGATTTCGTGCAGGTGCGCCGCCCAGCCGAGGATGCGGGCGTCGTCGGGATCGAGTTTCCAGCTGCGCTGCACCTGCTCGAACAGGTCGGCGGCGGTGCGTTCCACCCGCGATGCCTGCGCCATGTCGACGCCGTAGCGCTGCATCATCGCGGTCACCGAACTGTCGCGCGGATCATCGCCACCGGCGCGGCCGATCATGTCGTAAAGAATGCCTTCGCGCATCGCCGCCTTGCTGACGTCCATCTGGCGGATGCCGAGCGTGGCGAACGCGGCTTCCAGCACCACCACGCCACCGGCGATCACCGGCGTGCGATCTTCCGACAGTCCGGGCAAGTGGATCTTGCCGATGCTGCCGGCGGCGAGCATCAGTTCGCGCACATGCCATAGCGCTTCGGGCGTGATCTCGCCGTTGCCCATGCCGGTGCCGGCGCAGATCTTGCCGATCGCCTTGATGGTGCCGGACGATCCCAGCGCATCTTCCCATCCCAGTTCGCGATAGGTGTTGGAGAATTGCTGGAATTCCGCTGCGACTTCGGTCAACGCCTGCCGCCATTTCTTGCGGGTGAGCTTGCCGTTGGCGAAGAAGCGGCGGGTGGTGGCGACGCAGCCGACCTGCAGGCTTTCGCGTTCGATCGGCTCCAGCCCGCGGCCGATGATGCATTCGGTGGAGCCGCCGCCGATGTCCATCACCAGTCGCAGCTCGCCGTTGCGTGGCGGTTGCGCGTGGCTGACGCCGAGATAGACCAGTCGCGCTTCTTCGCGGCCGGACACCACTTCGATGGAATGGCCCAGCGCGATTTCCGCCGGCACCAGGAACTCCTGGGGATCGCGCAGGCGGCGCACGCTGTTGGTGGCAAGCGCACGCACGCGCCATGGCGGGATGTCACGGATGCGCTGGCCGAAGCGCGACAGGCAATCGAGCGCACGCTCCTGCACGACGGCATCGAGATGGCCGGAACGATCGAGGCCTTCGGCCATCCGCACCATTTCGCGGATGCGATCGACCACGCGCAACTGGCCCAGCGTGTAGCGCGCCACCACCATGTGGAAACTGTTGGAGCCGAGGTCGACCGCGGCCAGCATGTCGCCGTCGCGCAGGGGTGTTTCGGCGGTGATGGCGCGACTCGGGCTCATGCCGGTGATTGTCCATCAATGCGCTCGAGCAGCGACAACTGCGCCGAATGCGGCGGTTGTCCGTTGCCGGGTTGCAGGTGCAGGTATTCGCCACCCTCCTGCAATTCCCAGGACTGGGTGTTGTCTTCGAGATAATTCGCCAGGGCTTCGTCGTAGACGCGCTTGGCGAGCACGGGATCGAGGATCGGGAAACAGGTCTCGACGCGCCGCAGCAGGTTGCGTTCCAGCCAGTCGGCGGAGGAACAGAAGATTTCGGGAGTGCCGTCGTTGGCGAACCAGTACACGCGATGGTGCTCGAGGAAGCGACCGACGATCGAGCGCACGCGGATGTTATCGGAAATGCCGGGGACGCCCGGACGCAGCGTGCAGGCGCCGCGCACGATCAGGTCGATCTTCACGCCGGCCTGCGATGCGGTGTACAGCGCACGCACCACTTCGGCCTCGTTGAGGGCGTTCATCTTGGCGATCACGTGCGCCGGCTTGCCCTTGCGCGCGTGTGCGGTCTCGCGCTCGATGCGTTCGAGCAGGCCGCTGTGCAGGGTGAACGGCGACAGCAGGATGCGCTTGAGCTTGATCGCCGACGCCATGCCGGAAATCTGCTGGAAGGCGCGGCTCACGTCTTCGCCGATCTCCTTGTTGCAGGTGATCAGACCGAAGTCGGTATAGAGGCGCGCAGTGCTGCTGTGGTAGTTGCCGGTACCGAGGTGCACGTAGCGGCGCAGGCCCTTGCCCTCGCGGCGGACGATCAGCAGCATCTTGGCGTGGGTCTTGAAACCGACCACGCCGTACACGACCTGTACGCCGGCTTCCTGCATGCGATCGGCGAGACCGAGGTTGGCCTCTTCATCGAAGCGCGCGCGCAACTCCACCACCACGGTCACGTCCTTGCCGTTGCGCGCGGCCTGGATCAGGTGCTCGACGATGGTGGAATCCTTGCCGGTGCGATACAGCGTCTGCTTGATCGCCAGCACGTCGGGATCTTCTGCGGCTTCGCGGATCAGGTCGACCACCGGGGTGAAGGCATCGAACGGGTGATGCAGCAGCACGTCGCCGGCGGCGACGCGACGGAACATCGATTCCTCCTCCAATTGGCGGGGAATCATCGGCTGGAACTTGAGGTCGGGGCGATCGCGGATCAGGTCGTAGACCTGGACCACGCGATTGAGATTGACCGGCCCGCCGATGCGATACACCGCGTTCTCGGTCAGTTCGAAATTCTGCAGGAGGAAGCGCTCGATCTCCGGCGGGCAGCTTTCAGCCAGCTCCAGCCGCACGGCTTTCAGGTAGCCGCGCCCGATCAATTCATCGCGCAGCGCGTGGGCGAGATTGTCGACTTCCTCCTCGTCGACGATCAGTTCGGAGTTGCGCGTCACCCGGAACTGGTAGGCGCCGTTGACTTTCAGCCCGGGGAACAGCTCGCCGACGAATTCCGACAACACCGACGACAGGAACACGAAGTCCTGGCCGCCTTCGCCGGTCAGGTCGGGGATCTGGATGATGCGCGACAGCGAGCGCGGCGCGCGCACCACCGCGAGATGGCCCTGGCGGCCGAAGGCATCGCGGCCACGCAGGACCACAACGACATTCAGCGCCTTGTTGAGGATGCGCGGGAACGGATGCGAGGGATCGAGCGCGATCGGCGACAGCACCGGCATGATCTGTTCGCGGAAATACTTGCGCAGCCATTCGACCTGTTGCGGCGACCATTGCGCGCGTTGCAGCAGGCGGATGCCTTCGGCGTGCAGTGCCGGGCGCAATTCGGTGTCGAAGATGACGTACTGCGCCTTCACCAGTTCGGCGGCGCGCTCGTGGATCTGCTGCAACACCGTTGCATGCGAACGACCGTCCGGTCCGGGTTGCAGCCCGAGGTGTTCGGCGTGTTGCAGGCTGCCGGCGCGGATCTCGAAGAACTCGTCGAGATTGGTGCAGGAAATGCACAGGTAGCGCAGGCGTTCCAGCAGTGGGAGCGAAGGATCACTGGCCTGCGCCAGCACGCGGAAGTTGAAGTCGAGCTGCGACAGTTCGCGATTGAAATACAGCGCGGGATCGTGCAGGTCACGCTTGACCCGACGCGATGACGCCTTCATTCCACCGCTGGTCGCGGGACGACGCGTTCCTTTCCGAAGTGACATGAGAACGTGCTTCCTTTGCCAACCTCGCTATGGATGTCGAGGCGGGCATCGTGATGGTTCAGGACATGCTTGACGATGGAAAGGCCAAGCCCGGTGCCGCCGGTTTCACGCGAGCGACTGGTGGAGACACGATAGAACCGTTCGGTGATTCTGGGAATATGCGCGGCGGGAATGCCGTAGCCGCTGTCGGCGACTTCCAGCACCGCGCCATCGCCTTCGCGCGCGAAGCGGACATGGATGCGGCCGCCGACCGGGGTGTAACGGATCGCGTTGCCGATCAGGTTGGAGAAAGCGCTGTGCAGTTCCTTGTTCGATCCCCACAGGTCGACGCCGGCATCGTCGATGATGGTGATGGCGTGACGGCCCTGGCTCAGTGCATCGGCTTCGCGGCGCAGTACCGCGAGCATCAGGTGCATCGCCACGTGATCGTCGGTGGCCTGTTCCTGCGACTCCAGTCGCGACAGCGTCAGCAGGTCTTCCACCAGCTGCGCCATGCGTTGCGATTGCTGGCGCATCTCGGCGAACATCCGCGATGTCTCGGAATCGGCATCGTCGTCCATCATGTCGAGATAGCCGTGCAGCACGGTCAATGGCGTGCGCAATTCATGCGAGACGTTGGCGACGAAATCGCGGCGCATCTGTTCGAGATGCAGCAGCTTGCTGACGTCGCGGGCGATCAGCAGCCAGTATTCGTCGGAATAGGGAATCAGGCGCAGGTTCAGCCGCAGGTTCGGGTCGACGGGCGAAGCGGCATCATGCATCGGCTCGGCATTGCGGCCTGCCGCCAACCAGTGTGACAACGGCAACGACTGCAGGCGTTCGCCGATCGGGCTATTGATGTCCTCGGGATATTCCAGCCCGAGCAGCGTTGTCGCCGCTTTGTTGAACCACAGCGTGCGCTGGCTGTTGCGCTTCAGAACGACCACTGCGTCGGGCAGGGTATCGGCCGCGGCGCGATAAGTGCGCAACATCGCCAGCAGGCGCTTCTTGCGGGCGCGGACTTCACTCTGCTGGCGGGCGAGCAGGCGTTCCAGTTCGTTCCAGATGCCCGATCCTTGGGGTGCGCGGATGCGCCGGCGCGCCGCCATCCGGTTGATGATCGTGCGCATCCGCCAGTAGTGCCAGGCCAGCACGCCGAGTGCGGCCAGCGCCAGTGCAGCCCAGAAATACCCGCTGAAGATTCCGACCAGCGCCGCCAGCGCCAGCGCAACGCCCAGTGGCAGCAACGTCGCGAACCAGGCGGAACGGATGCTCATTCGCGGTGCAGGCCAGGTGTCAGGCGGAGATGGAGAAGCGATAGCCGGCACCGCGCACCGTCTGCACCATGTGATCGAGTGCGTGCGGTTCCAGCGTCTTGCGCAGGCGACGGATGTGCACGTCGACCGTGCGTTCTTCCACGTAGACGCTGCCGCCCCAGACATGGTCGAGCAGCTGCGAACGGGTATAGACGCGCTCCGGGTGGGTCATGAAGAAGTGCAGCAGGCGATATTCGGTCGGACCGATCGCCACCGGCGTGTCATCGCCGTTGGCCTGGGCGAACACGCGATGGGCCGCGCCATCGATGCGCAGCGCGCCCAGCCCGACATTGCCTTCCTCGTCATCTTCGCGGGAACGGCGCATCACCGCGCGGATGCGCGCCAGCAATTCGCGCGAGGAGAACGGTTTCACCACGTAATCGTCGACGCCGGCCTCGAGACCGCTGACACGGTCGTTCTCTTCGCCGCGCGCGGTCAGCATGATGATCGGCACATCACGGGTCATGCTGTCCTTGCGCCAGCGCCGCGCCAGTTCCAGGCCGCTGGTGCCGGGCAGCATCCAGTCGAGCAGGATCAAGTCGGGGAGGCGATCGGCGATCGCGTTCTGCGCTTCGCGGGCGTCGCCGGCGTGGACGGCCTCGTACTCGGCCTTGCGCAGGGCGAAAGCGACCATGTCGCGGATGGCGGGTTCGTCGTCGACGATCAGGATGCGCTTCTGCACGGGTATGAACCCAGATGGCGGGATCGCGACAGGAGACGACAGTTTATTGACAATAGGATGACAGCGTCATCGTCGTCTGGGCGCGACAAAATTATCTCAATGAATCAAGCGCTTGCCGAAGGTTCCTGTCCTCGTTCGGACCAGCGTCCATGTCCTGGATGCCCTGTTTGCGCATTTCCAGCACCTCCGGGGTGATGGCGGCGATGCGAGCGTCGATGCGGGTACGGGCGTAGTAGTCGAGGTCCGGACGGCGCTTCAGGGTGTGCAGTTGGAGCAGGGCACGACGCGGATTGCCGTTCAGGTAGGCGGCCTGGGCATAGGCCTCGCCGGCGCGGATGGCATCACCAGCCTGCTCGGCGGCACGTCCCAGTGTGCTCTGGAAGGTCGGATCGTCGCCGCCATCGGCCGCCAGAGGACGCAGGATTTCGACCGCGCGCTGTCCGGCGTCGCGTCCGCCGCGCTGGTTGAGGATCTGGGCATAGGCGATCGCGACGGCACGGTTGCCGGGCATGCGATGGAGCAGGGCGGCGAGGCGTGAATCGGCTTCAGCGCGATGACCGACGCCATTGTCGGCTTCGGCCATTGCGATCGGCAGCCACCAGTTGTCGGGGTGTTTCTGCAGCAGTGGCGCGAGCGTGGTGTTCGCTTGCGCGTACTGGCCGGCGGCCAACCGCGCCACCGCTTCGCCATAGCGCTGCGCATCGGTGAGCGGATGACGGGTGGCCATTCGTTCGTATTCCTGCACGGCCTGGCTCGGCGTGGCGGCGGTGAGCGCGCGCATCCGTTCCTTGGCGTAATCGAACATGCCGCTGCCGCCGCGTTGCGCCACCTGCACGCGCATGCCCGGCGGCAACAGCGGATTGTCGCGACTGGCGATATTGGTCACCACCGTTGCACTGCTCATCTGTGCGGCGCGCGCCTTGGCTTCGGCGATGCGAGTGCCGGTGACCGGGTGGGTGAGGAGATAGTCGGGCGTCTGCTCGCGATCGCCACCACGGTTGGCGCGCATCGCCGTTTCCATGCGCTCGAAGAATCCCGCCATCGCGTTGGGATCGTAGCCGGCGCGGGCCAGCAAACGGATGCCGACACGATCGGCCTCCGATTCGTTGCTGCGCGAATAGTCGAGCTGGCGCTGCACCATCAGTCCCTGCGCGCCAGCCACCGCGGCCATCGTCGCGTTGCTGGCGGAATTGCCGCCGCCACCGGCTTTCTGCGCCACCACGATCGCGCCGAGCATCGCCAGCAGGATCGGCAACTGGTCGCGTTGCGCGCGTTCGACTGCGCGCAACACATGCGATTGACTGACATGCGAAACCTCGTGGGCCAGCACCGCCGCGACTTCATCTTCGCGCTCGGCAGTGAGGACCAGGCCACTGTTCACCGCGACATAACCGCCCAGCGTGGCGAAGGCGTTGATCTCGCGTTCGCGCAGCAGGAAGAAGGTGAAGGGCGTGCTGTTGGCATCGCTCGATGCGACCAGGCGGTTGCCGACGCCCTGCAGCCAGTCGGCCAGCAGCGGATCGTCGAGCGTGTAGTCGAAGCGACGCAGCTGCGCCAGCGTCATCGCGCCGTACTCGCGCTGTTCCGCCGGCGTGATGATGCGCGCCGCCGACGATCCCATGTCCGGCAGGCGACTTTGCTGGGCGCGGGCGGCACCGATGGCCAGCGTGAGCGCTAAAGCAAGGGCGGTGGGCAGATGGCGATGCACTCGAAGGATCCGTTGGCGGGATGGGCAGACGGGATGGGCAGAGTCACATGACATCATGTGGCGACGACGGGTCGCAGGCGTGAATTTGCCGTAAACCGGTCCACTCGGGCAATGCAAAGCCGGCGCCGAAGTCGCATCATATGCAGGTCAATCGCCGCATCCCGATCATGACCACACCAGAAATCACCCTCTACACCACCCAGGTTTGCCCGTACTGCGTGGCCGCCAAGAACTTCCTCAAGAGCAAGGGCCTGGAGTGGCGCGAGGTCCGCGTCGACCTCGATCCCGCCGAGCGCGAGAAGATGGTGGCGATGGCGAAGCGCACCAGCGTGCCGCAGATCTTCGTCGGCGAGACCCATGTCGGCGGCTATGACGACATGATGGCCCTGCATCGCGCCGGCAAGTTCGAACCACTGCTGCAGTCGGCGTAAAAATCGCCATGCGCCGCCGTCTGGCATAATTGGCGCACCCAGATTTCCGCGTGGACGCGCCTTCCGGCGCCCTTTTGCCACGCCCGTACCTTGAGGACTCCGCAATGACCCAGACCATCACCGTGATCCGCGGCGACGGCATCGGCCCCGAGATCATGGCCGCCACCCTGCACGTGCTCGATGCGATGAAGCTCGACCTCGCCTACGAGGAAGCGGACGCCGGCATGGTCGCGCAGGAAAAGCACGGTGAACTGCTGCCGCAGGCGACGCTCGATTCGATCGCGCGCAACCGCATTGCCTTGAAGGCGCCGCTGACCACGCCGGTGGGCGAGGGCTTCACCTCGATCAACGTCACCCTGCGCAAGACCTTCGACCTCTACGCCAACGTGCGCCCGGCCAAGAGCTTCCCCAACACCAAGTCGCGCTTTCCCGCCGGCATCGACCTGATCACGATTCGTGAAAACACCGAAGGCCTCTACATCGGTGAAGGCCAGACCGTGTCCGAGGACGGCGAGATCGCCACCTCGACCTCGCGCATCACCCACAAGGGTGCCGAGCGCGTCGTCCGCTACGCCTTCGAGATGGCGCGCAAGATCGGCCGCAAGAAGGTCACGATCGTGCACAAGGCCAATATCCTCAAGTCGACCTCGGGCCTGTTCCTGAAGACCGCGCGCGTGATCGCCGCGCAGTACCCGGACATCGAGTGCAACGAGATGATCGTCGACAACACCTGCATGCAGTTGGTGATGCGTCCGGAACAGTTCGACATCATCGTCACCACCAACCTGTTTGGCGACATCATCTCCGACCTCTGCGCCGGTCTTGTCGGCGGGCTCGGCCTCGCGCCGGGCGCCAACATCGGCGACAACGCGGCGATCTTCGAAGCCGTCCACGGTTCCGCGCCGGACATCGCCGGCAAGGGCATCGCCAATCCGTGCGCGCTGCTGCTCGCCGCCGGCCAGATGCTCGACCACCTCGGCATGCCGGAACAGGCCGCGCGCCTGCGCAACGCGATCGTCGAAACGCTGGAAGCGAAGGACAACCTGACGCCGGATCTTGGTGGCAGCGGCAGCACTACAAGCTTTGCCGAAGCGATCACGCGCAGACTGTAAGCCGCATGCGGGCCGCGGCAATTTGACAGTGCCGCGGTCGGACGCGACAATGCCGCTCGTTTCGCAAGCATCGTTGCACGGTATGCAGGGATCGCAGGGCGGGGCAGAAGAAGCTCTCGTCGGGGTATAGCGCAGTCTGGTAGCGCGCCTGCTTTGGGAGCAGGATGTCGGGGGTTCGAATCCCTCTACCCCGACCA
>JAFEBZ010000120.1 GCA_018242405.1 Pseudomonadota bacterium
GAATTTCGATGATGACGTTGATTTCGTCCGGCGGGTTCTTGCCGGTGCTGACGAGGTCGAGACCCATGATGACTATCCGTTTGTGCGATGCACCATTGTAGCCGGGATCACCCCTGCGAATCGCGGTCCTTGCCGCGATTGAGGATCTGGTCGGCCCAGCGATCGGCAATCCGGCCCGCTGCAGTGCGTCCGCCGACGCCGAAGGCGATCGCCACCGCTACCGCGATCGCGCCCAGCACCAGGGCGAAGGCGAGGTTGACGATGTCGTCGGCGATGCCCATCGCACGCAGGCCCATCGCGATCACCAGCCCGAGGATGGCGACGCGCGCGATCCGCGCCAACCCGATGTTGTGGTCGGGGTTGGCACGCTGGATCGCGGTCGCGGCGATGTTGGCCAGCCAGTAGCCGACCACGAAGATCACCAGGCCGAGCAGGATGTCGCTGCCGAAGGCGATGAAGGTTTCCAGCAGGTCGCGCACGCCGTCGAAACCGAGCATGTCGGCGGCTTCCACCGTCGCGAACAGCATGATGAAGAACAGCGCGAGATGGCCGGCGACATCCGACAGCGACCAGCGATTGCTTGCAGGAGCGACAGTGGTGGATGCCGCTTCCGCGCCATCGTCATCGCCAAGGCCGTCTTCGCCGAGATGGGCGTGATCGCCGAAGGCCGAGCCGAAACCGAGGCGTTGCGGCAGGCGGTCGAGTCCGAGGTTGGCGAGCAGGCGCGTCACCAGTCCCGAAGCGAAGCGGCCGATGAACCATGCCAGCAACAGGATGGCTGCGGCGGCGAGCACGTTCGGCACCGCTTCCACCATGATGTTGAGCATGTTGGTGAGCGGCAGCGAAATCGACTGGATCTTCAGTGCATCAAGCGCGGCGACCAGGGTCGGCACGATGACAAGAATGAAGGCCAGCGTGCCGCCGAGTTGCGACAGGCGCACGTCGCGCGTGGTGTCGTTGCTGGCACTCATGCGATCGACGCCGGTCGCCGACAGCAGGTTGGTGACGAGCCCGCGCACCACTTTGGCGATGATCCAGCCGAGCACGGCGATCACCACCGCGGCGAAGACATTCGGCAGCATGCCCAGCATGGTCTGCGTCATGTTCTCCAGCGGCGCCATCAGGCCTTCGATCTGCAGCACGCCGACGATCGCCGGCAGGAACAGCAGCAGCACCAGCCAGTAGGCGACGTTGCCCATCGTCGCCGACACCGGCTCCATCCCTGCGCTCTCCGACAGCGTGTCGTCGAGGCGGGTGGCACCGAGCGCGCGATTCACCAGCGAACGGATCACCGTCGCGACCAGCCACGCCAGCGCGGCCAGCCCGATCGCCAGCAGCAGGCGCGGCACGTAGGCCATCACGGTGCCGGCGAGCAGGCTCAGCGGCCCGGAGATGCCCTGCAGGTCGAGCACGCTGAACATGCCGAGCACGGCGAGCAGCAGCACGAACCAGAACACCAGTCGCGCGGCAATGCGTTCGAAGTCGATCCGCGAATGGGTATTGGCGTTGAGCTTGTCGTTGACCTGCAGCGCCATCAATCCGCGGCGGGTCAGCGCCGACAGCACCAGGGCAACGAACCAGCCGACCAGCAACAGGGCGATGCCGCCGAGCAGGTTGGGGAGATAGGTGCCGAGCGAGTTCTGCAGGTTGACCTGCCAGGGGACGGAATTCATGGCGCTGCCTTCGACCAGTGCGTCCCGGCCATGATGGTCAGGACGCGGTGAACGGGATGTTGGCGATCAGTATGCCGCCAGCCGCCCGGCAAGTGCAGCCGCTTGCGCGCGCAGCTCGGGCACGGCGGTGCTTTCCCAGCATTCGCCGCGGCGCAGGAAGCCGATCAGGTGGAGTCCGTCCACGCCCGGAATGTCGCCATTGCCGTCGCAATCGAGGCCAAGTCCAAGCGCATCGATGCGGAGATGGCCGTCGACGATCAGGGTCGCCAATGCCGGATGCGCAGCGTAGCGGTCACGATCGCCATCGAGCCCTGTTGCATCGATCACCGCAGCTGCAGGCACGACCGCGTCATCGCGATCGCCACGCCAGCGGATGCGCGCGACGCCGTTTTCGTGACCGATCAGGTGGCCGGCGCGGATCTGCAACCGGCCTTCTTCGCGCAGACGGTCGAGTGTGGCAAAGACTTCGCGCGGGACGCGATGACGCACGCTGTCCCACCACGGACGCAGATGGCGCAGGAAGCGCTTGCGCGACTGCAGTGACCAGCCACGCCACAGTTGCGGAATCAGCGGACGCAGTCCATCGGCGAGTGTTGCCGATGCAGCGCCTTCGCGGACGAGAGTGCGGAATTCGCGGAGTGCCGCGCGCAGATCGCCGGCTTCCAGTGCCGCGAGCAATGTCGGTGATGGCGGCGTCGGCGGCAGTGGTGGCTCCGGATGCAGCAGCGGCAGGCGTCCACGCCGCGAGATCGCGGTGATCGCTCCGCGATGGCCCTGCGACTGCAATGCCAGCACCATGTCGATCATGGTCAGGCCTGTGCCGAGGATCAGCACCGGTGCATCGGCACCGATGTTCGAGAGTGCGCCGCGTGCCCACGGCTGGCGGATGATCGCGTCATTCGTCGCGGCACTGGCAGTGTTCGCAGCACCGAGTGCAAGTACGAGGCGATCGCTCTGCAGCGTTTCGCCGGAATCGAGCGTGACCTGCCAGCGTGCATCGGCACCTCGGGTAATCGTGGCGATACCCGCTTCGATGCACCGCAGTTGGTTCCCGTGTCGCGCAGCCAAAGCGTCGAGTTCGTGCGCGAGGTAATCGCCGAATTCCAGGCGCGGGCGGAAACGGCGACGTTCGTCGCCTTGCAGGTCCAGCCAGTCGGCGAATGCGGCCGGTGCATCCGCACGCAGGCCCATGCGATCCGCGGGCACGTTGAGCAGATGTTCGCGCCAGGCGTCGCCGTAGGCAGTGCCGCGCCCGAAGTTCTTAGCGCAACCGACCAGCACGACCGCATCACCGCGTTCGAGCAATTGCGCGGCGAGCGCAAGTCCGCTGAAGCCGGCGCCGGCAATGACGACGGGAAATTTTCCGGAAGAATCCATTCAGCAAGTTTTGGCCGAAAACGCCCCGCACCCTATGCGAAGTTTTCGTGACGCGTGTTCGGATTTCGTTAGCGTCCGTCGAGATGGCGGGCGAATCCGGCGACGAAATCCCCGACCAGCTTGAGCGTGGCGGGGTCGGAGATTTCGCCGTTCATGTCGATGAGCGTATGGGTGCGCGACACCATCATCCGGCCTTCGGTCCACAGCTGCGTCTTCAGTGTGCGTAGCACCGGCAGCCAATGGCTTTGCGAGAGCAGGGTGCCGAACCCGCTGGGCGATGCGCCGATCATCGCGACGTTCAATCCCTCGAACAGGCCCGGACCCGAACGCGACAACCAGTCGATGCCGTTCTTGAACACGCCGGGCACGCCGTTGTTGTATTCGGGCGTCACCATCAGCAGGCCATCGTTCGCCAGGATCCGTGCGCGCAGTTTCTGTACGGCATCGGGAATGCCATGCGCGGCTTCATCGTCGGCGTCGTACAGGGGAATGCCGTGCAATGTTGCGACTTCGACGCTCACGCCTTCGGGCGCCTGCGCTTTCGCGGCGCGCGCCAATGTGGTGTTGAACGAGCCGTGGCGCAGGCTGCCGGACAGGGCGAGGATTCGGGCCATCGTGATTTCCCTGTGTTTGTCGAATCAGCCGCGCAGATGCAGGCCGGACAACGGTGGTGCCTTCAGCGGTTCCAGTCCGGTATCGGGAACAGTGCCGAAGCGACGCCCGGCGTTCCAGTCTGCGGTCGCGATCTCCATGTCTTCCTGGGTGCGACCGACGAAGTTCCACCACAGCAGCACGTCCTTGCCGAACGGTGTGCCACCGATCAGCAGCAGGCGAGCCGCTGCGGTCGTCTCGATGTCGATGCCGTCGCGGCCGGTGCCGAGATAGAGCAGTTCGCCGTCGCGCACTTCCTGCCCGCCCACGGTCGCGCTGCCTTCCAGCGGCATCACCGCGTGTTCGAACGACGGATCGAGTTGCAACGTGGTGCGCGCCGCAGTCTTCGATTCCAGGTCGAATCCGACCAGCGGCGTGTACACCTTCGGCGCGGCGGTCTGTCCGAACGCCGATCCCACCAGCACGGTGATGTCGAAGCCGTCCTGCGCGATGCGCGGCAGTTGCGGGTGATTCTGGAACGCCGGTTCGCGATCGCGCTCTTCGTCGGGCAGCGCAATCCACAGCTGTGCGGCGTGGATGCGTCCGGACTCGCCACCCGGCGACACTTCGGCGTGGCTGATGCCGCGACCGGCGGTCATCAGGTTCACTTGTCCCGGGCGAATCATCTGGCGATTGCCGAGGCTGTCGTGGTGCATCACTTCGCCTTCGATCATCCAGGTGAAGGTCTGCAGGCCGATATGCGGATGCGGGCCGACGGTGAGGCCGTGGTCGGGCGCGTAATCCATCGGTCCGGCGTGGTCGAGGAAGCACCAGGCACCGACCATCCGTCGCGGCTTGCCGGGCAGGGCGCGCTTCACCGTCAGGTCATTGCCGACGATGCTGCTGCGCGCGGTGCTGAGTTCCAGCACGGGGCCGCTGGCGTGATCGGGAGGAACGGAAACCGGAGCGGACATGGATGAGTCTCCTTGAAAAGTGGAATCAGGCGGCGCTGCCGCGTTCGCTGGTGATGTCGACGCCTTCGCGCATCGCCTTGGTCACCGGGGTGTTGGCGACGATCTCGAGCAGGCGCTGCCATTGCGCATCGTCTAGCGAGCCGCTTGCATGCAATACACGATGCACGTGCAGGCTGCCGTCGTCGTCGCGAGTGAGTTTCAGTTCGGCATGGAATTCGCCGAGATCCCAGCCCTTGCGTTCGGCGTACATGCGCAGCGTGATCGCAGTGCAGGCGGCGAGCGATGCCAGGTAGAGATCGAACGGCGCAGGTCCCTTGCCCTGGCCGCCGAGCGCGACGGGTTCGTCGGCCTGCAGATCGAAATGACCGGCATGGATGTCATGCAGATAGTTGGCGCCAGTGGAACGGATGCCGGCGTGGGCAATCGTCTTCATCGATGATCCGGTTGTCCGCGGAAGTCGGGCCAGCTTAGGACAGGGACGATGACGCCACCAGCGGCCTGAATCGGCTTGCATCGTTCCATGATTGGAACGATGGCGGATCGATGCGTCAGCAACGTGTCCAGATCGGGCTTTCGAATTCCGTGACCAGGAAATCGATCAGGCGACGCAACTTCATCGGCAGATGCTTGCGCGATGGCCATACCGCGTGGATGCCGGTTTCGACCGAGTGGTAGTCCGGCATCAGTTCGACCAGCGTGCCTTGCTTGAGATCACCACCGACCAGGAAATCGGGTTGCAGGATGATGCCCTGGCCTTCGAGTGCCGCCGCCCGGCAGGTGTCGCCGTTGTTGGTGCGCATCCACGGCGATGTGTGGACGCGCGCGTTGCCATCGGGACCGCTGAAGTTCCATTCGTCGCGGCCCGACCAGTAGGAATAGCCGATCACGCGATGGTGTGCGAGCTCGTCGGGATGCGTCGGTGTCCCGTGTGTCTCGAGATAGGCGGGAGACGCACACAGCACGATGCGGGTCGATGCCAGCTTGCGGCTGACCAGCTGCGAGCTCGGCATGCTGGTGATGCGGATCGCGAGGTCGAAGCCTTCATCGACCAGGTCGACCATGCGGTCGTTGAGGGTGACATCGAGCGCAACTTTGGGATGCAGCGCCGAGAACCGCCCCCACAGCGGCGCCAGGTGCAGCACGCCGAAGGTCAGCGGCGCGTTGATGCGCAGCAGGCCGCTGGGCTCACCGGTGCGCGAGGTCATCTCCGACTCGAACTCGTCGAGCGAGGTCAGCAACTCCTTCGCCCGGCTGTAGAAGCGCTGGCCATCGTCGGTCAGAGACAGGCGGCGGGTGGTGCGATTGAGCAGGCGCACGCCCAGCCGTTGTTCCAGCTCGGCGACGTGGCGCGAGATCGCGGCCTTGGAGGCATTGGTCGCCTCTGCCGCGCCGACGAAGCTGCCGGCATCGACCACGGCGACCAGGCTGGCCATTTCCCGGACCTTGTCCATGGCGCAATTGTTCCGATAAACGGATCAATATGTCAATTGAATCGCTGTTTATCTCCACGCGATCGACCAATACAGTGGCGGCACGTCCAGAGGATCTTCCGGCTGGATGCCATCCACCAAATCCCAAAGGACATTCCCAATGAACGCTTTCGCAACCCTGCTTGGCCGTGTCGGTCTCTCGCTGATCTTCATCATCTCCGGCCTCGGCAAGATCGCCGCCTACTCCGGCACCCAGCAATACATGGAATCGCAAGGCGTGCCCGGCGCGCTGCTGCCGCTGGTGATCCTCACCGAACTCGGCGGCGGTCTCGCCATTCTCAGTGGCTTCTTCACCCGCTGGGTCGCGTTGGCGCTGGCCGGCTTCTCGGTGATTTCGGCGCTGCTGTTCCACCACAACTTCGGCGACCAGATGCAGCAGATCAACTTCATGAAGAACATCGCCATGGCCGGCGGATTCCTCGTGCTGTTCGCCAACGGTGCCGGCAAGTTCAGCATCGACGCGCTGCGTTCGCGCAAGTAATCGCGAATCTTTCTGCTTCAGGAGTTCACACATGAAAATCAACGTCATTGGTGCCACCGGCATGGTCGGTTCGCGCGTTGTCGCCGAAGCCGCCCGTCGTGGCCATGAAGTGATCGCCATCAGTCGTTCCGGTGCAGCCGTGCCCGGTGCATCACGGGCCGAGTCGATCGATTTCGGCGATACCGCGAAGATCGTCCCGGCGATCGACGCGGCGGATGCCACCGTGCTCGCCACCGGGCCCGATCGCAGCGGCGGTTCGCACGATCCCTACCTCAATGGTCATCGCGATCTCATCGCCGCCCAGCCGAAGCATCGCGTGCTGGTGGTCGGTGGTGCGGGATCGCTGGAAGTCGGTGGCGTCCAGCTCAAGGACCTGCCCGAGTTTCCTGCGGCGTATCACAAGGAAGCAACGACGATGGGCGAGATGCTTGCTGCATACCAGGCCTCGCAGGGACTGGATTGGACGGTGCTGTCGCCGGCGCCGATGATCGCGCCCGGCGAACGCAGCGGCAGCTATCGCGTCGGAACCGACAGTCCGGTTGGCGATTCCATCAGTGCCGAGGACTACGCCGTCGCGGTCGTCGACGAACTGGAAAAGCCCGCGCATCGCGGACGTCGTTTCACTGTCGCCAATTAACCCATCCACTGACGGAACTGACATGTCACGCCCGCCCGCACTCTTCATCTCCCATGGTTCGCCGATGTTCGCGCTGGAACCGGGCCTGCTCGGCCCAAACCTGGCACGACTCGGGGCATCGCTGGATGACGTGCGGGCGATCGTCGTGGTGTCGCCGCATTGGCAGACGCGGGGCATGCAGGTGACCACCGCGCCGACGCTGGAGACCATCCACGATTTCGGTGGATTCCCCGAGCCGTTGTACCGACTGCAATATCCGGCGAAGGGTGCGCCCGAACTCGCGCAGGACATCGTGCGAATGCTGGGTGATGCCGGCTTTGCCGTTGCGGCGAACGATCATCGCGGTCTCGACCACGGCGCCTGGGTGCCGCTGCGTCATCTGCATCCGGACGCAGACATCCCGGTGGTGCAGGTGTCGATGCCGCACGACCTCGATGCCGAAACCGCGCTGAGACTCGGTCGCGCGCTGGCGGCGTTGCGCGATCGCGGCGTGCTGGTGATCGGCTCGGGCAGCCTCACCCACAATCTCTACGAATTCCGCCAGCACATTTCCGATCCGGAATACGCGCAGGCATTCGCCGACTGGGTGAACGCTGCCGTGATGCATCGCGATGTCGAAGCGCTGGTCGATTACCGCCGGCGCGCACCGTTCGCCGAACGCGCGCATCCGACCGAAGAACATTTCCTGCCGCTGCTGGTGGCGTTGGGCGCGAGCAATGACGATGACGCGCCGGCGTTGATCGAAGGCGGCATGACCTACGGAACGCTCTCGATGGATTCGTTCGGCTGGGGTCTGCCGACGTCTATCTGAAATAGACTGCGACCAACACGGCAAATATCGCGTAGAGCCCGCTCACCGCGATCAACGCGCGGCTGTCGACCTTGCCGCGGCGGAACATCAGCCACAGATAGACGATCGCCACCATGGTGATGATGCCGGACGCCAGCAGCGCGGCATCGAAGTGCCATGGGGTGAAGAAGATGCCGAGCGCGCTGGGAATCGTTGCCTGGATCATCATCGCGCCGGAAATGTTGGCGAGCGCCAGGCGTTCCTTGCCCTGGCGCACCCAGATCAGCGCGTTCATGGTTTCCGGCAGTTCGGTCGCGACCGGGCTCAACAACAGTGCGACCAGGTGCGGCGGCCAGTGCAATGCAATTCCGATGGCTTCGAGCTGGCCGACGAAGACGTGCGAGGCGAAGGCGATGACGAGCAGCGCCGCGGTCACCTGCAATCCGATCCACGCCAGCGACGGTTCGACGGCGGACGGGCGGAACTTCAGTGGCTCGAGCTCCTCTTCTTCCGGCGTTGAATCGGCATCGCGGATTTCCCGCCACACATAGACGGCGTAGGCGATCAGGAACAACACGCCGAGAGTCGGCTTCCATGCGAAGACGACGAGTCCGAGTGCGACCTTGACCACGAAGACCAGCAGGAATGCCATTTGGTCGCGGCTCATCCGCGCGGTATCGACGCGCACGTTGTTCGATTCGCGGCCCAGCTGCCTGCGATTGAGCAGCAGCGCCGCGCCGACCACCGCGTAGGCGAGCGTCGCCAGCACCAGCGGGCCGCCCATCGCCGCGCCGACACCGAGATCCTTCTGCGCCGGCGTGTTGCCGAAGACCACGGCGACGAAGGTGACCGCGCTTTCCGGCAGGGCGGTGCCGAAGGCGGCCAGCACCGATCCGACCGCAGTGGCACCGAGGTTGAGGCGTTTGCCGAACCATTCAATGCCGTTGACGAAGTATTCGCAGGCGGCGTAGATCGCGACCGCGGACAGCAGGAACAGGAAGAGGGTGAGGAGCATGTGCGTATTGTCGCCAAAAAAAGCCCCGGAAGTCCGGGGCTCTTGGTGGATCGGTGGTGATCGATCAGCGCACGTGCACTTCCACGCGACGTGCGTCCTTGGGATCGCCGCCGGCGGTGGTTTCCGCCGGCTTGTCCAAAGTGATGCGCGCGCTGTCCACGCCCTTGGCGACGAGATCGTCACGTACCGCTTCGGCGCGCTGCTTCGACAGCTCGGCATTCTTCGCCGCGTTGCCGCTGGCGTCGTTGTAGCCGCTGACCGTCGCCTGCACTTCCGGATGCGCGGCCATCGTCTTGGCCAACGTGTCGAGCGCGGCTTCGTCGCTGGCTTCGATCACGGCGGAACCCGACGCGAAATACAGCACGGCATCGCGCGCAGGATCCATTGCAGCACTTGAGCCGGCGGCCGTTGCGGATGCAGCGGCATTGCCGGCATCACCAGGCGCCGCTGCCGACATCGACGTCGGCGCGGCACCGCCCGCGGTCGTCGCGTGCGACGAACTCGCGACCGGCAGCAGAGGCACCATCAGCAACGCGACGATGTTGATGATCTTGATCAGCGGATTCACGGCCGGGCCGGCGGTGTCCTTGTAGGGGTCGCCGACGGTATCGCCGGTGACCGCGGCCTTGTGCGCATCGGAACCCTTGCCGCCGAAGTGACCATCCTCGATGTACTTCTTGGCGTTGTCCCAGGCGCCGCCGCCGGTGGTCATCGAGATCGCGACGAAGATGCCGGTGACGATCGTGCCGATCAGCAATCC
>JAFEBZ010000121.1 GCA_018242405.1 Pseudomonadota bacterium
AACCTGCAGCTGCCCAATGCGCTGGTGTTCAAGTCGGTGATCACCAATTTTTCGCGCAACCCGTTTTTTAATGATACGGCGACCACCGAGATCTACACCCGCAGCTCATGGAACGAAGCGATGGACATCGGCATCGCCGCGATCAGCGACGTCGACGGCGTGCTCGGCGATCCCGCGCCCACCGCGTTGATCAAGGAAATCTCCAACGACGGCGCGACCATGCAGTATTTCGGCTGGATCGACCAACGCAACAACGATCTCTCGAAGACGCGCAGCGAAGCGATGCGCCAGGTGCGGCGGAAGCTGCGCAAGGCCGGCATCGTGCCGCCGACACCGGTGCAATCGATTCGCCTGGTGCGTGGCGAGGACGAAGGCATCGATGCCGCCGCGACGCATGAAATCCATCAGCCACGCGACACCTCCGCCGACCGCACGCTGGATGCATCGGTGCAGGACGCGCATGCCGCGGAAGACGGCCGCAACCTGCTCGACCAAAAGGCTGCCGAGTGATGACACGCTCCACCGCGCCCTCCACCCTCGCCATCGCCATCGCGCTGGTCCATGTCTCCGCGCAGGCGCAGACGGTGCCATCGGCATCGCGGCCGGACATCTCGGCTTGCGCCGCGATCAACGCCGACAAGGATCGCCTCGCCTGTTATGACGCGGTCGCCAGGCACGAGACGGCTGCCACGACCGCCGCTGCCGATGCCGCCGCGACACAGGCGAAGGAACACGAGGCCGCACGCACTGCGGAACGCGCGGCCAGTCCGCGCAGCGACCTGTATGCCTCGGAGTCGGACAGCGAAAACGCCATTGCCAATGCCGGCAAGGGCTCACTGCTCGACAGCCGCTGGGAGCTCGCCAAGGACTCCAAGCTCGGCACCTGGAATTTCCGCGCCTACAAGCCGGTCTATCTGCTGCCGGCGTTCTGGACCAGTCAGGCCAACACGCTGCCGCACTCGCCGAATCCGATCAACACGGTGACCACGCCGCAGGATCTGCAGAAGATCGAAGCGAAATTCCAGCTCAGCTTCAAGACCAAGGCGATCGAGAACCTGTTCGGCGACAACGGCGACGTGTGGATGGGCTACACCCAGAGTTCGCGCTGGCAGGTCTACAACTCGGGCAATTCGCGGCCATTCCGCGAGACCAACTACGAACCGGAAGTGTTGCTGGTATTCCGCACCAACTACGAAATCGCCGGATGGAAAGGCAGGCTCGCCGGCATCGGCGTCAACCACCAATCGAACGGTCGCGCCGATCCGCTGTCGCGCAGCTGGAACCGGGTGATGACGAACATCGGTTTCGATCGCGAGAACTGGTCGGTGATGTTCCGGCCGTGGTTCCGCATCCCGGAAAGCTTCGACAAGGACAACAACCCGGACATCGAGGACTACATGGGCCGCGGCGACGTGACCATCGTGCACACGATGGGTCGCAACGAGTTCTCGCTGACCGCGCGCCATTCCCTGCGCGGCGGCGATCGCTCACACGGTTCCATGCAGTTCGACTGGGGCTTCCCGATTACCCGCCAGCTGCGTGGCCACTTCCAGCTGTTCGACGGTTACGGCGAAAGCATGATCGACTACAACCATCGCGCAACCTACATCGGGCTCGGCGTGTCGCTGCTGGAGTGGTACTGAGGCAGCGGCCGAAACGATCGATTGCAGTTATTGCCGGGAAGGCGCCGGTTGCGCCAGCCCGTTCCGCACGGCCTCATCGATCAACACGCGCACCTGTTTCTCGATGACGCGGGCCTGCCGATCCATCTCCCTGCCCACGGCGTCCATCTGCTTGCCGATGGCATCCATGGGCTTGGCGGCAGCTTCCATCTGGCGCGCAACGGCTTCCATCTTCGCGCTTTCGGCTTGCATGCCGTCCTGCCGGGCCTGCAGCGCGACGGAATGACGTTCCATCTGCTTGCTCAACGCTTCCTGCTGCACGGAGAGCTGTTCCATCTGGCGACTCAACGCCTCGCGGCGATCGTCGCTTGCCTGCATCTGCTGCATCGCCAGCGTGCGTTGCTGTTCCGCCAACCCGCGCTGCTGTTCGGCCAGCTTCTGGAGCTTGAGCTCCTCGTTGCGCGTCTCCGGCGTGGGCGCCGACTTCGCCCGTACCTCGTCCATGCGATTGTCGAGCGCTTCGAGTTCCTGCTGATGCGGCGCCATCTGCGCCTGCAGGTCGTCGATCCTCGCCTGCTGCGGTTGCAGTGCAGCCCAGGCCTGTTCCACGCGAGCCAGCGTCGCGGCGTCACGCACGACATAGGCCTTGCCGTCCTTGCGGAACCAGATGAAATCGCCTGCGATTCCACGGGTGGTGCCATCGATGTCCCGCGAATCGACGGAATTGCCGATCAGGGACATCCTGCCCCCGCGCTTGTGCACCAGCGCATAACCGTCATAGGTATCGCCACGCGTGGTTGCAACCTTCTTTGTGAGCACTACCGGAGTGGCCTGGGGTAATGACGGCGGCACGGCGGCCTTCGGGGCCTCCTGTGGCTGCGCGTGGGCGTCGAATTTGGCATACGCCTGGACGGCGATGCCCAGCGCGATGACACCGACGACCGGTACCAGCACGGCACTGCTGACGATGCGACGTTCGGGGCGAAGCAATTGCCTGATGCGGGACATGAGCTGACCTCCATGCGCGGCTTGCGCGGGTACGAAGTTGGGTACGGGCGGCCGCGCGACGTTCATGCGGTCGAGTTCGGAAAGCGCAACGGCAAGGCGGCGCGGATCGCCAAGTTGTCGTGCGGCGAGATCGTCGGCGACCAGTTCGCGCTCGATGCGGATGCGTCGCGACAGCCACCACACCACCGGGTGATAGAACAGCAGCGCCTCGATCGCCCCCTGCAGCAGGTTGACCAGATAATCGTGGCGACGGATGTGCGCAAGCTCGTGCGCAACCAGGGCCTCCAGCAACGGCGCCGGCATGTTCGCGACGATGGCGGCAGGCAGCAACACCACCGGTTTCCACCAACCGACCGACAACGGGCTGGCGCCATCTTCGATCATCCGCACCGTGACCCGCCGGCGCATTCCGAAACCCTGCGCGAACGCATCCACGCAGGCCTGCCAGCGCCGTGCATCGATGCATGCGGCACTCGTGCGCAAGCGGCGCACCCACCACAGGCCGCACGCCATGCGCACGGCAAACACGGAGGTGCCCAGCGCCCACGACGCGACAATCCACGAGAACATGGAGTGCAAAGGAGACGGCAGCGACACCAATAGCGGGATTCCCGCCTGCGCCGGACCGGCGGAACCGGCAGCTGCAAATGCAAGCGGAGTTGCCGCGACCGCCGTGGACACGCTCGCGACATACAGCTTCGTGAATGTCAGCGCCGGCACCACCAGGCAGGCGAGCAATGCAAGGCAGGTGACCGCATAGCGCGCCTGCGGACGGGCCGAACGCAAGGCCAGCAGCGACATCCACGTCAGCGCACCAATCAGCGCGCCCTGCCAGAGGAAATGCAGCAGCGTGGCAGCCAGCAAGGGGACCCATGCGGCGATCGCATCCATGGAAACGAGGTCAGTCATTGCGGGTTTCCTCGAGGAAACGCTGGATTTCTTCGCGCTCGGCGTCGCTCACGCTGTCGCCGCGCAGCGCGGCCATCACCAGGTCCTTGCCGGACCCCGAAAATGCCTTGTGGATGAAGTCGTCAAGCAACTTCGTCTGCATCGAGTCTTGTTTCTGTGCAGCCGAGTACACGTGCGAACGCTGGCTTTCATCGCGATTGAGCAAGCCCTTGCCGTGCATGATCTGCATCAGCCGCAACACGTTTGCGTAACCGAGATCCGGGCGCTCGCACTGCTGCGCTTCGTGCACCTGTTTTACCGAAGACGGACCGAGCGCCCACAACACGCGCAGCAGCTCAAGCTCCGCCGGAGTAGGTTTGGGAAGACGCTTGCCACTGCCCATCGTGATGCCCGCTGGTTGCGATAGCAGGCACCCTACGCCATCTAGAACTGTTTGTCTAGAACTTTTTTTCTAGACTGGTCAGGGCGGGCTGATGCGGTGGAAGCCGCACAACTTGTTACCGCTGGGATCGCGCAAATAAGCCAGGTACAGCACGCGATTCTCGGTGCCATGGCGGATCCCGGGCGGATCCTCGACGCTGGTGCCGCCGTTGGCGACGCCCGCCGCGTGCCACGCATCGACGGCTGCGGGCGATGCGGCGCGGAACCCGATCGTGGTGCCGTTGCCGTGTGTCGCGGGCTGGCCATCGACCGGCTTGGTGATGACGAGTCGGTTGTCGTCATGCTGGTACACCGCCCGCCCCTTGGCGTCGATCACGCCGGCCGGCACACCCAATGCGCCGAGGGTGGCGTCATAGAACTGCTTCGAGGCGTCGATGTCGTTGGCACCGAGCACGATGTGGTTGATGAACATGTTCCCGCTCCTGATGCAACGACGTCGAGTTAGATGACGGCCACTGGAATCTTGCCGATCTTCGCCTGCCATTCCTTCGGGCCGGTCTGGTGCACGGAGCTGCCGCGACTGTCGACAGCAACGGTGACCGGCATGTCCTCGACTTCGAATTCGTAGATCGCTTCCATGCCGAGATCTTCGAACGCGAGGACTTTCGCAGCCTTGATCGCCTTGGAAACCAGATAGGCCGAACCACCGACCGCCATCAGGTACACGGCGCCGTTGTCGCGGATCGCGTCGATCGCGGCGGGACCGCGCTCGGCCTTGCCGACCATGCCGACCAGGCCGGTCTGCTCCAGCATCTGGCGTGTGAACTTGTCCATGCGCGTGGCGGTGGTCGGACCTGCGGGACCGACGACTTCATCGCGCACCGGATCGACCGGACCGACGTAGTAGATGAAGCGCCCCTTCAAATCGACCGGCAGCTTCTCGCCCTTGTTGAGCATGTCGACCATGCGCTTGTGCGCGGCATCGCGACCGGTGAGCAGCTTGCCGTTGAGCAGCAGTGTTTCGCCCGGCTGCCACGACGCGATTTCTTCCTTCGTCACCGTGTCGAGATTCACCTTGCGACCCTTGCTGGCGTCGTAGGCGATCTGCGGCCAATCGGAGAACGACGGCGGATCGAGCGTGACCGCACCGCTGCCGTCGAGGACGAAATGCGCGTGACGCGTGGCCGCGCAATTCGGGATCATCGCCACCGGCAGATTGGCTGCGTGGGTCGGATAGTCCTTGACCTTCACGTCGAGCACGGTGGTAAGTCCGCCAAGACCCTGCGCACCGATGCCGAGCGCATTGACCTTGTCGTACAGCTCGAGGCGCAATTCCTCGGCTCGATTCGATGCACCGCGCGCCTGCAGGTCGGTGATGTCGATCGGCTCCATCAACGATTCCTTGGCCATCAGCATCGCCTTCTCGGCGGTACCGCCGATGCCGATGCCGAGCATGCCGGGCGGACACCAGCCGGCGCCCATGGTCGGCACCGTCTTCAGCACCCAATCGACGATGGAGTCGGAGGGATTGAGCATCGCGAACTTCGACTTCGCTTCCGACCCGCCGCCCTTGGCCGCGACGATCACTTCGACCGTGTTGCCGGGCACGACGCTGACGTTCACCACCGCCGGGGTGTTGTCGCCGGTGTTGCGGCGCTTGCCGGCGGGATCGGCCAGCACCGATGCACGCAGCTTGTTTTCCGGATCGAGGTAGGCACGGCGCACGCCTTCGTTGGCCATGTCCTCGACGCCCATGGTGGCGTCATCCCAGCGTACGTCCATGCCGATCTTCAGGAACACGGTGACGATGCCGGTGTCCTGGCAGATCGGACGATGGCCTTCGTAGCACATGCGCGAATTGACCAGGATCTGCGCCATCGCGTCCTTGGCGGCCGGCGATTCCTCGCGCTCGTACGCAGCAGTCAGGTTACGGATGTAGTCGGCCGGGTGGAAATAGCTGATGTACTGCAGTGCGTCGGCGACGGACTGGATCAGGTCGGCCTGCTTGATCGAAACGGGACCGGACGTGCGGGAGGCGGAAGGATGGGCGCTCAAAGAGGGGGCTCGCTGTGGAACGAGCCCCCATTTTACGGTCAGAACGTGTAGCGCACCGTCGCCATCAGCGACCAGCGCGACACCACGCGGCTGGGATCGTAGAAGCCGCCGTCGTACACCTGCAGCGCCTGCGGCGCGTAGTTGCCGTTCTTGTCGGTCGGCAATGAATACAGGTACTGGCCCTGCGCGTTCACGCCCGCGTAGTTGGCCAGGGTTCGCGTCGGATAGGTGCCGACGGTCGATGTCTGGCCCCAGTTCTTGTTGAGCAGGTTCAGCAAGTTGTGGAGGTCGAGGCGGAACTCGCCCTTGTTGCCCTTGAAGATGCCCGGCAATTCCTGGGTGAAGCCGAAGTCCAGCGTATTGCTCCACGGCGCATGCGTCGCGTTGCGTGCGGCGATCTGGCCACGGTGCGCGGCGAGGTAGTAATCGCCGGCAAGGTAATCCTGGAACTGGCTGATGGCCTTGGCGCTGGTGCCGGCGGCGTAGGCGACCTTGGGATCGTTGACGCCCGGGATGTAGGCCGGATCCCAGCCAGCGACGCTGTCGCCGTTGGCGTCATTGCCGAACACCCAGGTGTACGGATTGCCGCTGCGACCGGCGTAGAACAGCGACGCCTGCGTGCGGTAGTTGCCGAAGAACTTGTGCTCCCAGTTCAACGACAGCTTGACCGTGCGCGGGATGTTGTAGTTCGACGTCGTGGCGATATTCGTGTTGGGGTTCACGCGCGCATTGCGGCGGTAACCATCGAACGCAACCGTATCGGCGCCCGGATCGACATCGGTGGCGTGGCTCAGCGTGTAGCTGAAGCTGCCGGAGAAGCCGTGCGACAGCGGCTTGGTCAGCGCCAGCGTCAGGCTGTCCGACTTGCCCTTGTGGGTATTGCTGAGCAGCGTCGACGACGTGCTGAACGCGCGGTTCTGGTTGGCCAGTGCATCGGAGCCAGTCGGTGCCTTGCCCGGTGCAAGCGCCGGGTTCCAGTACGACTGACGACCATCGGGCAGCGTACCGGTCGGTGCGCCGAAATTGACGGCCTGGTAGAGGACGCCGTTCTGCACCTGGATGTGCAGGTATTCCGCGGAAGCGACCAGTCCCCACACCGGCGTTTCACGATCGATCGCCAGGCTGGCCTTCCACACCGTCGGCAGCTTGAAGTTCGGATCGATCACGTCGATTGAACCGGCGGGATTGCTCCCGGTCGGGATCGGCTGGTTCATCGGGTCCGGACTGAACGGCGCGGTGGCCGGGGCGAACGACGTGTAGCTCGCCAGCGTCACGCCGTTGTTCTGGTACGGATTGGTCATCCACACCGTCGGCGGCGAGGTCTGGAACAGGCCGAGACCGCCATGCAGCTGCGTCTGGTATTTGGTGTTGAAGGTGTAGTTGAACGAGAAACGCGGCTCGACCACGTAATTCTTCGCGCCCACCGTCGTGTTGTTGGCGAAGCCGAAGGTGTTCGCGAACTTGGCGTTGTAGACCGGCTTGGTCGATGCGCGCGGAACGTCGACGCGAATGCCGTACTGCATCGACAGACGATCGTTGACCTGCCAGGTGTCCTGGATGAACGGGCTCAATTGGCTGTAGGTCCACTGCCCGGCGATGTCGTCAAGCGAATAGCCTGGTGCCGGGTGGTAGAGGTCGTAACGCGCGTATTGCTTGTTGGCGAAATTGGTCAGGCCCCAGAAGCTGTACACGCCGAATTCGGCCTGCCCGAACATGTTGTAGATCTTGTTGCGCTGGTAGTCGAAACCGCCCTTGATCGCATGGGCACCGACCGTATAGGTTCCCGCAGCGAACAGGGTGAACTTGCGCGTGTCGATCTTGTTGATGTGGCGATAACGCTCCTCGCCCAGATTCACCGTCGGGCCCTTGCCGCCCGGATCGAGGTTGACCGCGATCGCCGGCTGCTGCCACGGCGCGCTGGTGTTCTGCACGAAGTGCTGCAGACCGAGCTTGGTTTCGGTGGTGAAGTTGTCGGTCCAGTCGTCGAACAGATGGATCACGTAGTTGTCGGTGGTGATCGCCTTGGTCCAGACGTAGCTGCTCAGGCCGACGCTGTTCGAACCGTTGCCACCCACGGCCGGCTGCAGGTTCTTGTTGCGCTGCAGGGCCACGCTGACGCGATGGTTGTTGCTGATGTTCCAGTCGAACTTGGCGAGGTAGCGCTTGTCGTCGTAGGCCAGCGCCGAAGGACCGCCGAACGCGCCCGGCTTCAAGCCGAGCTGGGTCGCGATATCGATCACCTTCTGCAGATCGCCCGGCGACACCTTGCCGCTGGTCGAAGCGCCCTGGCCAAGGCTGGGGTCGAGGCCGTTGAGGGAATCGGCGCCGATGCCGGTGGTCTTCTCGTGTTCGGCCGAAAGGAAGAAGAACAGCTTGTCCTTGATGATCGGGCCACCGAAGGTGAAGCCGTAGACGCGGTCGCGGTCGAAGCCGGTGTACTTGTACCCGCGCGTGCCCGGCTGCAACCAGCCGGCCTTGCCCATCAGCTTGCCGGAGTCGCGATAGGAGTAGTAGAGCGAACCGTGATACTTGTTGGTACCCGACTTGGTGACTGCGTTGACGTCGGCGCCGACGGAATCGGAGATCACGTCGTAATTGGACGGCGAGATGTTGTATTCGGCGATCGTTTCCGCCGAGATCGGCGACTTCAGGTACGGCAGGCCATTGGCATTGAGGCCGAAGGGATCGGACTGCGACACGCCATCGACGCTGATGCTGTTGTAGCGGTTGTTCATGCCCGCCATCGAGATCGTGCCGAGGCCCGGATCGAGCACGTTCACGCGCGGATCGAGGCGCGCGACGTCGTCGATCGAACGGTTGCCCTGCGGCAGGTCGCGCAACTGGCGCGACGACACCGCGGTCGAAAGCCCCTTGTTGTCGGGCTTGAAGATCTGGGTCAGGGCACTGCCCTTGACCGTCACCGATCCAAGCTCGTTGGCGCCTGCGGAATTCAGATTGAAGTTGACCGGTGTGACCTGGCCAAGTTGCAGGAAAATGCCTTCCTGGTCGCCATTGCCGGCCCCGGACTTGACCTTGACGTCGAACGGCCCGCCCACGCGCAAGCCCTGCGCGCCATAACGGCCTTCGGCATCGGTGACGACTTCCTTGACCGAGCCCGAAGGTTCGTGGGTGATGACGACGGTTGCGCCGGCCACCGGCTTGCCGGCGGCATCGACGACGCGACCGGAGACGGCTGCGGTGGTGACGTTCTGCGCGAGCAGCGGCGCCGCGGCAAGCAGCGCCGCAATGGAAAGAGACAGACGAGTGATCCGCATCTGGTGTTTCATTGGATGGATTTCCCTGGGAATTGATAAGGCCGGCCGGGTGGCCAAAGCGCCCCGGCGGAATCTGCACGAATTTTTCGACACCCGCATGACAGGCGTGAACCCAAAGCCCCCCGGCAGGTCGCGACCGGCACAATTATCCCCCGGAACCGCAGGAGATGGCACGCGGCCCCGGCCACCGTGCCATGATCGGCGCACATTCCAGCGGATCAGCACGGGAGCGCGCCATGTTCAAGAAGATCCTGATCGTCCTGGTGGTGGTGATCGCCGCGTTCCTCGGCTACGCCGCGACCCGCCCCGACACTTTCGAAGTCAGCCGCAGCGCGGTGGTCAAGGCGCCGCAGCAGCATGTGTTCGACATCGTCAACGATTTCCACAACTTCCCGCAGTGGTCGCCGTGGCAACACCTTGATCCGCAAATGCAGACCACCTACTCCGGCCCGCAGAACGGCGTCGGCTCCGGTTACGCGTGGTCGGGCAACGACAAGGCCGGCCAGGGATCGATGAAGATCACCGAAGCACAGGCGCCGTCGAAGATCGCCATGCAGCTCGATTTCATCAAGCCGTTCGCCAGCACCAATACGGTCGATTTCGCCTTCGCGCCGGAGGCCGATGGCACGCGAGTGACGTGGACGATGCGCGGCGCCACGCCATTCGGGATGAAGGTGATCGGCGTGTTCGTGTCGATGGACAAGATGATCGGCCCCGATTTCGAACACGGCCTGGCGAACCTCAAGACCTTCGCGGAGACATCGCACTGATGCGCTGACGGGCAGACTGTCGCGATGCCGCCACCACTGCCCACCCCCGATCTCTCGCTGCGCGAGCGTTTCCAGGCGCTGCGCAACCTCCCGCCGTTCCTGCGCGATGTCTGGGCCACCAGCCCCGCGTTGACCATTGCCGACATCGGCCTGCGTTTGGTGCGCGCGGTGGCGCCGGTGGCACTGCTCTACATCGGCAAGCTGATCATCGACGAAGCCGTGCGGCTGTCGCGCACATCCCTGCCCCACGACGTCCAGACCGCATGGCAATCCGGACTGCTGAACCATCTGGTCGCCCTGCTCGCATTGGAACTGGCGATCGCGGTGCTGTCCGACCTGATGGGGCGCCTCGTCTCCTACGTCGATGGCGTGCTCTCCGACCTCTACACCAATCGCATCGGTGCGCGATTGATGGAACACGCGGCGACGCTCGATCTCGAGGATTTCGAGGACGCCGACCTGCAGGATCGCCTGCAGCGTGCGCGCATGCAGACGATGGGCCGGATGAACCTGATGTCCCAGTTGTTCGGGCAGGCCCAGGACTTCATCACCGTCGCCGCCTTCGCCGCCGGTCTGGTCGCCTATGCACCATGGCTGATGGCGATGCTGGCGCTCGCGCTGGTGCCGGCCTTCATCGGCGAATCCCACTTCAACACGCTCGGCTACCACCTCAACACGATGTGGACGCCGGAGCGCCGCGAACTGGAATACCTCAAGCAGGTCGGATCGAGCGTCGAAACCGCCAAGGAAGTGAAGATCTTCGATCTCAACCGCTTCCTGATCGAACGCTTCCGCACCCTCTCCGACAAATTCACCACGGCCAATCGCAAACTGGCGGCGCGCCGCGCGGCCTGGGGCACGCTGCTGGCCGCGCTCGGCAGCATCGCCTATTACGGCGCCTACGGTTACATCGCGTGGCGCACCGTGCGTGGCGACTTCACCATCGGCGACCTCACCTTCCTTTCCGCCAGTTTCCTGCGCCTGCGCGGCCTGCTGGAATCACTGCTGTCGGGATTCGCGCAGGTGGCGAACCAGGCGCTCTATCTCGACGATCTTTATTCCTTCTTCAAGATCGAACCGGAAATCATCAGCAAGCCCGGAGCCGCGATGGTGCCGCGACCGATTGCCCGGGGCTTCGTGTTCGACAACGTCGGCTTCCGCTACGACGGTTCGGAACGCTGGGCATTGCGTGGGCTGTCGTTTGAATTGAAAGCCGGCGAAGTGCTGGCGCTGGTCGGCGAGAACGGCGCCGGCAAGACCACGCTGGTGAAGCTGCTGGCGCGACTCTACGATCCCGACGAGGGCCGCATCCTGCTCGACGGCGTCGACCTGCGCGACTACGACCTCGACGACCTCCGCGCGAATATCGGGGTGATCTTCCAGGACTTCGTCCGCTACCACCTCACCGCCGGCGAGAACATCGGCGTCGGCCAGATCGACGCATTGCATGATCAGGCACGCATCGAACAGGCGGCGCAACGCGGCATGGCCGACGAGGTGATCGCCGATCTCCCGCAAGGGTACGAGCAGCTGGTGGGCCGACGCTGGAAGACCGGTGTCGAGCTCAGTGGCGGCCAATGGCAGAAGATCGCGATCGCGCGCGCCTACATGCGCGACGCGCAAGTGGTGATCCTCGACGAACCGACCGCCGCGCTCGACGCCCGCGCCGAATACGAAGTGTTCCGCCGCTTCAAGGAACTCAGCGCGGAACGCACCGCGGTGCTGATCTCCCACCGTTTCAGCAGCGTGCGCATGGCCGACCGCATCCTGGTGCTGGCCGATGGCAAGGTCGAGGCGCAGGGCAGCCACGAGGAACTGATGGCCGAGGGTGGCCGCTACGCCGAATTGTTCGAATTGCAGGCGGCCGGCTACCGCTGAAGGCGCGGCGCGGCCACAACCCTTAAAATGGCCCGATTGCCTCCGTTGTCGCCTGAATGTCCAATCCGCCGCCCTATTTCACCGAAACCGTGCTCGAGGTCCATCACTGGACCGATGCCTATTTCAGTTTCACCACCACCCGCGATCCCGGCCTGCGCTTCGAGAACGGCCAGTTCGTGATGATCGGCCTGCAAGGCGAAGCCAAGCCGCTGGTGCGTGCCTATTCGGTGGCCAGCGCCAATTGGGCGGAGACGTTGCACTTCTTCAGCATCAAGGTCCAGGACGGCCCGCTGACCTCGAAGCTGCAACACCTGAAGGTGGGCGATTCACTGCTGGTCAGCCGCAAGCCGACCGGCACCCTGCTGATCAGCGACCTCAACCCCGGCCGCAACCTCTATCTGCTCGGCACCGGCACCGGCCTCGCACCGTGGCTGTCGGTGGCACAGGATCCCGAAACCTACGAACGCTTCGAGCGTGTGATCGTCTGCCACGGCGTGCGCAGCGCCGCCGATCTCGCCTATCGCGACTTCTTCGAACACGAATTGCCCAACCACGAACTGCTGGGCGAGATCGTGCGCGACAAGTTGCTGTACTTCCCGGCGGTGTCGCGCGAGCCGTTCGAATATCGCGGCCACGACCACCATGGTCGCATCACCGACATGCTCGCCGATGGCCGCATCGCGTCCGCACTCGGCATCGAAGCGCTCGATCCCGCGCACGATCGCGCGATGATCTGCGGCAGCCCGGCGATGCTGGCCGATTTCCGCACACTGCTCGATGCACGCGGCTTCAAGGTCTCGCCGAAGATCGGCCAGGCCGGCGACTACGTGTTCGAACGCGCCTTCGTCGAAAAATGATTCCGTCCGTTTGATCCCAACCCCAAGGGGAACGTTCATGTCCATGCCCTCCCGCACGCCACTCGCCGCCGCACTCGCCCTCACCCTGCTGTTCGGCGCGTCGGTCGATCATTCCGCCAATGCCGCCACCAGGAAACCGGGACACGCCATGCCTGCTGCCAATTCGACAACTGCCGCCAATCCGTTCTTCCAGGACAGCACGCTCGAATTCGGTTTCCCGCAGTTCGACAAAATCAAGGCCGGCGATTTCGCCCCCGCCTTCGACCGCGGCATGGCCGAGCAGAAGAAGGAAGTCGAGGCGATCGCCAACAATCCGGCGAAACCGACTTTCGACAACACCATCCTGGCAATGGAGAAGAGCGGACGCATCCTGTCGCGCGCGACCTATGTGTTCTCCAACCTGACCGGCGCCAATACCAATCCCGATCTCGACAAGCTCGACGCCGAGTACTCGCCAAAGTTCGCCGCGCACCGCGACAGCACCTATCTCAACGCCAAGCTGTTCCAACGCATCAAGACCCTCTACGACGAACGCGGCAAGCTGGGCCTGGATGCGCAGGGCACGCGCCTGGTCGAACGCTATTACGAGGACTTCAAGCACGCCGGCGCCGACCTGACGCCGCAGCAGAAGGAACGCGTCAAGGCGATCAATGCCGAAGTCGCCGGCCTGCAGACGAAACTCACCCAGAACGTGCTCGCCGAAGCAAACGCGGACGCGGTCTTCGTCGACAACCGCGCCGACCTCGCCGGCCTTACCGACGAGCAGATCCAGGGCCTCGCCGACGACGCCAAGGCCAAGGGCCAGCCCGGCAAGTTCCGGATCGCGCTGGTCAACACCACTGGCCAGCCGCTGGAAGCGCAGTTGGAGAATCGTGCGTTGCGCGAGAAGATCCACAACGCCTCGATCGCACGCGGCAGCCATGGCGGTCAGTTCGACAACACCGCTTCGATCTCGCGCCTGATGAAGCTGCGCGCCGAACGCGCGGCGATCATGGGCTACCCGGACTACGCCTCGTTCGCGCTGGCCGACGAAACCGCGAAGAATCCGCAGGCAGTGAACGCGATGCTCGACAAGGTCGCGCCGATCGCGGTTGCCAACGCCCGCAAGGAAGGCGCGGTGCTGCAGGCGATGATCGACAAGGAACAGAAGGCCAAGGGCCAGCCGACCTTCAAGCTGGAGCCGTGGGACTGGGCGTTCTACACCGAGAAGGTCCGCAAGGCCCAGTACGACTACGACGAAAACGAGATCAAGCCCTACCTCGAATTCAACAACGTGCTCAACAACGGCGTGTTCTTCGCCGCGCACAAGTTGTATGGATTGAGCTTCAAGCGCCGCACCGACCTGCCGGTCTACCAGGAAGACGTGCAGACCTACGACGTCTTCAACGAGGACGGCAGCAAGCTCGCCATCATCATCGTCGATCCGTATGCACGCGC
>JAFEBZ010000122.1 GCA_018242405.1 Pseudomonadota bacterium
ACGAATGCGGCTGGTCCTTGCCCGCGGTCTGCTCGAAGCGGAACTTGTCCGCCCACGCCACGATCGGCCGGAACAGCAGCTGGTCGTAGAGGGCGATCAGCACCGCCATCGCCAGCACTGCCCAGGCGACCGCCTTGAAGTTCTTCTGGTCGATGGCGTGAGCAAGATAGGAGCCGATGCCCGGCAGTTCGACGGTGGTGTTGCCGACGGTGATGGCTTCCGACGCCACCACGAAGAACCAGCTGCCCGACATCGACATCATCATGTTCCAGATCAGTCCGGGCGCCGCGAACGGCGCTTCCAGTCGCCAGAAGCGCTGCCACGCCGAGAAGCGGAATCCGCGACTGACTTCGTCGAGGTCCTGCGGAACCGTGCGCAGTGACTGGTAGAACGAGAACGCCATGTTCCACGCCTGTGCGGTGAAGATCGCGAAGATCGACGCGCATTCCGCGCCGAGCTGGCTGCCCGGGAACAGATGCATGAAGAAGGCGACGGTGAAGGTGAGAAAGCCGAGCACCGGCACCGATTGCAGGATGTCCAGCGCCGGGACGATCACCAGTTCGGCGCGCTTGTTCTTGGCTGCCAGCGTCGCGATGGTGAAGGTGAACAGCAGCGATGCCAGCATCGCGGCGAACATCCGCAAGGTGGTGCGCAGGCCGTATTCGGGCAGCCGCGATGCATCGAGAGTGACCGGGCTCTGCGCGAGCACGGTCAATGGCGCATGCATTTCACCGACGCCGTGGGCGATCACCGCGATCAAGCCGATGATCAGGACGAAGGCGACGGCGTCATAGGTGTTGGGCGCATAGCGCGCCGTGGCGAGGGCCGCCAGCGCGTTGCGTTCGGACATCTTGCGTGGGAAGAACACCATGGCAATCTCCAGACGCGCGCGGAGTGCCAGAGACCGATTTGCTCGGGTCCTAGGGGATGTGATCGGGTGATACGAAGCGCATGCGTGATGCTAGTTCACGCTGTGCGGCCTCGCCCTGAGCGGGCGAGACCGACCTTGGGGTCAGGGTCCGCCGGCTCAGGTGCCGTAACGCATTCGACTATGACTGTCCAAGGAAGCAGGTCTCCGGGAGGGAGGATGAGTTGGCGCGAATGGTAGTGAGCATGATGGAGCAGGTCAACACGTTATTTTGTACGCGTCAGAAGTGATACACGAAGGCGATGCCTTCACTGATCTGGTTGCGTTGTCCGAAATTCTTCACCAGCGGACTGCGCGCGGGATCGCCGAGCAATCGCGCGTACTCGACGTTGGCGGCGATGCCGGTGTGCTGGCTGGTGGGCACGAAGATCTGGTACTGCAACGCTGCCTGCTGCCAGCTCGAACCGGGGCGTGATGGCGCAAGATTGAGTTGCGTTGCCTGTGAAGCGTCGAGCCCGAAACGTTCGCGATTGGACGCTGCATTCGCTGCACGCAGGGAAAACTCGAAGCCGTGTTCGACATGGGTGAACATCTTGGGCAGGGTGATGTCGGTATAGAGATCGGCGTAAGCGCCATTGCCACCAAGTTCGCGCAGCGCACGTGCGCCGATCGTCACCGTCTTGTTGATCTCGTTTTCGAGATAGCCGCCGCCGGCGAGGCGATCATTGATGCGCTTGACCACCGGTGAAAGCTGCGGGCCGAGATCGCCGCGCGAACGGCCCCAGACGATGTCGGCGTACAAGCCGCCGTGCCAATGCTTGCCGCGCACGACATCCACGGTGAGTCCGTCGACGGATGACAGTTCCGCCTTGCCGGGCAATTCGATGTCGAAGAACGGCACCGCCTGCGTGCGCTGGTGCTTCGCGCCCAGCCACGCCGGAAGTCGCTGCACGCCAGCGCCGATGGCGTAGATCGGCGCATTCGATGCATCCGCGGAGTCCTGCGCCCGTGCCAATGGAGACCAGGCCGCAAACGCGATGGAGATCACGAAGAAGCGGGAAAAAATAGTCATGGTGGTGGCCGGTGAAGGTTCGCAGACTCTAGCCCAGCCATCCTTCAATGAACATTAAATCGCTGAAATTCGGCTTGAAAGGCGTGCGAAAGGCGCACTGGCGATGCTGGCGGCGTGATTCAGGAACCAAGGTCATCGCCGTGAGCAATTGGACCGTGTTGTGCGACTTCGACGGCACCATCAGCGTCGAGGACGTGATCGATTCGCTGCTGGTGCGTTTCGGTGAACCCGGCTGGGAAACGCTGGAACGCGACTGGCGGGCAGGCCGCATCGGTTCGCGCGAATGCATGCAGGGACAGACGCGACTGTTGCAGATGCGTCGCGATGAACTCGATGCGCATCTCGGTGAATTGTGGATCGATCCCGCATTCCCGGCCTTCCACGCCGCGCTGCGTGCACAGGGCATTCCGATCCGCGTGGTCAGCGATGGCCTCGACTATGCGATCCACAACATCCTCGCACGCTTCGGCATGGACGATCTCGATGTCGTTGCCAACTCGCTGCAGCCGACTGCTGATCCAAAACACTGGCGGCTGGAGTCGCCGTTCAGCGCCGAAGGTTGCGCCAGCGGAACCTGCAAGTGTGCGGTCGCGCGAATGGCGCGCGAGCAGGGCCGCAAAACCTTGCTGATCGGTGATGGCGTGTCCGACTTCTGCGTCGCCGATCGCGCCGACTTCGTGTTCGCGAAACATCGCCTGATCGAACACTGCCGAGCCGCCGGCATTCCCTATGTGCCGATCACCGGGTTTGCCGAAGCGCTGGAATGGCTGCCGCGACTGCTGCGTGGCGATCTCGAATCCATCACCGAATACCTGGAGACCTCACATGTCGGCTAACCTCGCCGCGATCCAGTCCACCCGTCCCGGCGACGGCTACGACGATGCCCAACTCCTCGCCGACGAAGAGCTCTACAGCTCGCACGGCGATACCGTTCACTACGTCGATCCGCCGAAGATCTTCCACGGCTGCGATGGCAGCTACATGTTCGACGGCGAGGGCATTCCCTATCTCGATCTGCAGATGTGGTACTCGGCGTGCAATTTCGGTTACGCCAACCCGCGTCTCAACGATGCGCTGAAGCGCCAGATCGACACCCTGCCGCAGGTCGCCAGCCAGTACCTGCATCCG
>JAFEBZ010000123.1 GCA_018242405.1 Pseudomonadota bacterium
TCGTCGGCGCGCCGAAGCTCTTCTGCAGCACCACGTTGCGACCCTTCGGGCCGAGCGTTGCCTTCACGGCATTGGCGAGCACGTTGACGCCGCGCACCATGCGCGCACGAGCGTCCTCACCAAAACGAATGTCTTTTGCAGCCATGTGTGTAACTCCGAATTAATTTTCGATATTTGAAAAACGAATCAGGCGACGACGGCGAGGATGTCGTCTTCCTTCACGATCTTGTATTCGACGCCGTCGGCCTTGTAGGCGCTGCCGGAGTATTGGCCGTAGATCACCTTGTCGCCGACCTTGACGGTCATGGCGCGGGTCTGGCCGTTGTCGAACACCTTGCCGGAGCCGACGGCGACCACTTCACCCTTGGTCGGCTTTTCCTTGGCAGCGTCGGGGATGATGATTCCGCCGAGGGAGGTTTCTTCGGCGTCGATCGGTTTGACGACCACGCGGTCGTAGAGCGGCTTGAGGTTCATACGCAATCTCTTTTAAGTAGTTGATTGGATGGAGAAAACTCGTCGATTTTAGCAGTCTGGAGGCGCGACTGCCAGAATCCGGACTAAAGCAACCCGCAAGCGGGCATGCCTTGGAGATGGGGTGGCGGCCGGGGGTTTCAAGGCCTCAACCCCGTACCCTATGCGAATGAGTGTCCTCATCTGCCTCAGCACCTGCCCCGACGCCGCCAGCGCCGACCGCATCGCCACCGCCCTGGTGGAGGAACGGCTGGCCGCGTGCGTCAACGTGCTGCCCGGCCTCCATTCCACCTACCGCTGGGAAGGCCAGGTCCGGCGTGACGACGAGATCCTGCTCATCATCAAGACCACGACCGACCGCTTCGACGCCCTGCGCGAACGACTGCCGGCCCTCCATCCCTACGAACTCCCGGAACTGATCGCGGTCGAAGCTGCAGGCGGACTGCCCGCCTACCTCGACTGGATCGCCACGGAAACCCGATCTTCATGAATCTCCTGCTCCGCCACCTCGCCGCGCTGGCGCTCGGTCTGTCGGTCTTGCTGCCGGCCGCCGCGCAAACGGTCGACCCGAGCCAGCTGCCGCCGGTCGACAGCGTCTTCATCCCCAAGGCCAGCGCGCCGTCGCGCGACCGCATCGAGGTGACGTGGACGATCGCCAAGGGCTATTACCTCTATCGCCACCGCATGGGCGTGCAGCCACTGGGCGGATTCGAGGCCGGCGCCGTGCAGTTGCCCGAGGGTGCGAAACACCACGACGAATTCTTCGGCGACGTCCAGACCTATCGCGACAGCGTGACCGCGGTGCTGCCGGGCAAGGCCACGGGCGATGCCGTGAGCCTGCGCATCAAGTACCAGGGCTGCGCCGATGCCGGCGTCTGCTATCCGCCGCAAACCCGCACGCTGTCGGTGGTGTTGCCTGCAGCGACCAATGACGGTGGGGGAGATGCCGGATTCGCAGCCTTCGGCAAGAGTCTCGGTGGCGCGCGCGGCGACAGCGCGAATGGACTGATCGCCAACCAGGACGCCGCACCATTGCCGCCGGAACAGGCCTTCAAGTTCGAGGCGATCGCCGATGGCGGATCGAAGCTGTTGCTGCGGATCACGCCGGCCAAGGGCTATTACCTCTATCGCGACAAGCTCAAGCTGAAACTATCAGGCGATCCCGGCATCCGCATCGGCACTCCGCAATTGCCGAAAGCAACCGCGCATCACGACGAACACTTCGGCGATGTCGCGGTGTATTTCGGCGAGACGATGATCCCGGTGCCGTTGCAGCGCACGCACGATCGCACCGCCAACATCACCCTCGATGCCGAATGGCAGGGCTGCCAGGACGGCGGCATCTGCTATCCGGTGATGCGCAACCGCTTCAATCTCGCGTTGCCGGCTGCTGCATCGACGCAACAGACGAAAGCGGTCGCGAGTGAACCGGCGCAGACGGCGATTTCCGCAGCGGCGACGACATCGCCTGCTCCGACCGAAACTGCCGCCGCGACGACCGCAGCAGTTGCAGCGGCCACCACTGCAACCGGCGCGACATCGACAGCGCAAGCCTCAACGCCCGCGAACACCGAAACCGCGCCGGCGAATCGCATCGGCCTGATCGGCGCGCTGCTGTTCGCGCTGCTGGGCGGCGTCATCCTCAACCTGATGCCCTGCGTGCTGCCGGTACTGTCGCTCAAGGCGCTATCGCTGGTGCAAGGCGGACACAGCCGCGAACACGCCAAGCGCCACGCGATCTTCTACACGCTCGGCATCCTCGCCGCGATGTCCGTGCTGTGGCTGGCAGTCGTGCTGCTGCAACGCGCCGGGCACGCCGCCGGCTGGGGTTTCTGGCTGCAATCGCCGCTGATCGTGACCATGCTCAGCCTGCTGATATTCGCGCTCGGGCTGTCGCTGTCTGGACTGTGGGCATTGCCGGGATTTGCGCCGCAACGCCTCGCCGCGGCATCGAATGCGGACAGCGCGCGCGGCGACTTCCTTACCGGCCTGCTCGCAGTGATGGTGGCGACGCCGTGCACCGGGCCGTACATGGGGCTGGCGCTGGCGTATGCGCTCACCGCGCCCGCAGCGGCGACATTGCTGGTCTTCGCGATGCTCGGACTGGGGCTGGCCTTGCCGGTCCTGCTGATCGCCTTCGTGCCGGCGCTGGCAAAGCGGATGCCGAAACCCGGCGCGTGGATGGACACCTTCAAGCAGGTGTTGGCATTCCCTATGTACATCACCGCCGCGTGGATGCTGTGGACACTCGCCCACCAGCGTGGCGCCGACGTCGTCCTCGCCTGGGGCATGGCGGCGATCGCGCTGACCTTCGCGCTGTGGGCATGGCCGCGTGCGCGCTGGGGCAAGATCGCCGCGATCATCGGCATCGTGTTGTGCGGACTCGCCGTTGCGACGATCGTGCGGATGCCAGCGCCGGCCGCGACATCTTCCCTGTCTGCAAACACCAATAGCCGCGTGCAGCCGTGGACGCCGCAACGCCTGGCCGAACTGCGCGCGCAGCACAAGGTCGTCTTCGTCAACATGACCGCCGACTGGTGCATCACCTGCAAGGTCAACGAGAAGGCGGTGTTCACCAGCGATGCGTTCAAGCAATCGCTGGAACAACACGACGCGACCTATCTGGTCGGCGATTTCACCAATGAGGATCCCGACATCGCCGCCTTCCTCAAGGCACACAACGCCGTCGGCGTGCCGCTCTACGTGGTGTACCCGCGTTCCGGTGGCGACGGCGAACTGCTGCAGACGGTGCTGACCACCGGTATCGTCGACCGCGCCCTGTCGCGCGCTGCAGCCCGATGATCGTGCCTGCATGAAGCCGCGCTTCGGCACCATCGTTTCGCTGGCGGCGATCTTCGCCTGCGCATTCCTGTTCGTGACGCTGGTGACCCAGGGTTTCGCGCCGCTGTGGCGGACCAGCATCGGCCAGCACGCACTCAACCGCTGGCTGCAATACCGCGCCCACATGCCCGAGGGCGCCGCAATGGCGCGCAGCGGCGAGCCGTTGCCGCGAATCGAACTGCCCGACCTGCAGGGCGCACACGTTCCATTGCCCGATGCCTACCTGGGCAAGCCGGTGGTGATCAATCTGTGGGCGACTTGGTGCGGCCCCTGTCTGCGCGAAATGCCGCTGCTGGTCGATCTGGCCCGCGCCGGCAATGTCCGGGTGGTCGGGGTCGCCTGGGACCAGGCCGACGATGTCCGCGCCTTCCTGCACGACGGACCGACGAAATATCCGATGCTCCTGGCCGAACCGACCCAGGCCAACGCGACCGTGTTCGGGAATCCGTCGGGCGTGCTGCCCTATACCTTGCTGGTCGATGCCACAGGACGCGTGGTGCGCCAGCATGTCGGGCCGTTCCAGAACGCGAGCGAGCTGACGGCGTGGGCGAAGGTCGACTGAAAACTCAAACAATCGTTTAAAATCGCCCATCGTCGCCGAACTGGACAGCAAGCCCCGGGATCGGCCAGACTACGCGCCCACCGCCCCAGACATCGTCCGCCCTCCCCGGATGCCTTCGATCCTCGTCCTGCACGGTCCGAACCTGAATCTGCTTGGCTCGCGCGAGCCCGGCATCTACGGACACGCCACGCTGGCCGACATCGACGATCAGCTGCGGACACGCAGCGAACAGGCCGGCATCGCGCTGAAAACGTTCCAGACCAACCACGAAGGTGAGATGGTCGACCGCATCCAGGCCGCACGTGGCGATGGCAGCGCTTTCATCATCATCAATCCTGCCGCGTTCACCCACACATCGGTTGCAGTGCGCGACGCCCTGGCGGCGGTCGCGATTCCCTTCATCGAAGTGCATCTGTCCAACCCGCACAGCCGCGAACCGTTCCGCCACACCAATTATTTCAGCGACCTCGCCGTCGGCACGATTGCCGGCTTCGGGGCCGACAGTTACCGCTACGCGCTGGACGCCGCGCTGAAGAAGCTTGCCGCGGCCTGACCCGTCGTCACCACGAATTCAAATTGAAGATAGAGAGGCCACATGGACCTTCGCAAAATCAAGAAGCTGATCGACCTGCTCGAGGAATCGAACCTCACCGAGATCGAAATCCGCGAGGGTGAGGAAGCCGTGCGCCTGTCGCGCGCCGCTGCTGCGCCGGCCGCGCCGGTCGTGATCGCTGCGCCCGCAGCCGCCGCTCCGGCTGCCGCCGCCACACCGATGCCGATGCAGTCGCCGGTACAGGCCGCGACCGGTGGCACGCCGAAGCCGAACGACCTGCCCGCAGGCCACGTGGTGCGTGCACCGATGGTCGGCACCTTCTATGCCTCGCCGTCGCCGGACAAGCCGGCGTTCGTCACCGTCGGCCAGCAGGTCAAGCCGGGCGACACCCTCGGCATCATCGAGGCGATGAAGATGTTCAATCCGATCGAAGCCGAAGTCGGCGGCACCGTGCTGGCGATCCAGTGCGAGAGTGGTCAGCCGGTCGAATTCGACCAACCGCTGTTCGTGATTGGGTGAGCAGGGATTTCGAGCGCCGCAGGCGCGAGCCTGCGAACGCCCGTCGGCATGCAAGCCGACGGGCCGGGTGGTGAACGACTTGGACAATGAACATGCTCGATAAAGTAGTAATAGCCAACCGCGGCGAGATCGCGCTGCGCATCGTCCGCGCCTGCCAGGCGTTGGGCATCCGCACGGTCGCGGTGCACTCCACCGTCGATCGCAACCTCAAGCACGTCGCCATGGCCGACGAGTCGGTGTGCATCGGTCCGGCGCCATCGTCGGAGAGCTACCTCAACATGCCGGCGATCATCGCCGCGGCCGAGGTCACCGACGCGCAGGCCATCCATCCCGGCTACGGCTTCCTATCCGAGAACGCCGACTTCGCCGAACGCGTCGAACAATCCGGTTTCGTCTTCATCGGACCGAAGGCCGACACCATTCGCCTGATGGGCGACAAGGTGGAAGCGATTCGCGCGATGAAGTCGGCCGGCGTGCCCTGCGTACCCGGCAGCGGCGGTCCGCTCGGTGACGACGCCGACGAGAACATCCGCATCGCCCGCGAGATCGGTTATCCGGTGATCGTGAAGGCAGCGGGCGGCGGCGGCGGGCGCGGCATGCGCGTCGTGCACAGCGAAGCCGCACTGATCAACGCCATCGCCACCACGCAGTCGGAAGCCAAGGCGGCGTTCGGCAACGCGATGGTCTACATGGAGAAGTTCCTCGAGAACCCGCGCCACGTCGAGATCCAGGTACTGGCCGATGGCCAGGGCGGCGCGATCCATCTTGGCGAACGCGATTGCTCGATGCAGCGTCGCCACCAGAAGGTGGTGGAAGAAGCGCCTGCGCCCGGCATCACCGAGGAACAGCGCGCGGAGATCGGCAAGGTCTGCGTCGAGGCGTGCAAGCGCATCGGTTATCGCGGCGCCGGCACCTTCGAGTTCCTCTACGAGAACGGCCGCTTCTACTTCATCGAAATGAACACCCGCATCCAGGTGGAACATCCGGTCACCGAATTCGTCACCGGCATCGACCTGGTGCGCGAGCAGCTGATGATCGCCGCCGGCCACAAGCTGTCGATCAGGCAGGAAGACATCGTGCTGCGCGGCCATGCGATCGAATGCCGCATCAATGCCGAGGATCCGGAATCGTTCCTGCCCTCGCCCGGCCTGATCCA
>JAFEBZ010000124.1 GCA_018242405.1 Pseudomonadota bacterium
CGCCACCAGCGGCTGCCTGTTGCTCGCGTTCGATCGCGACACCGCATCGATCCTCGGCAAGGCGTGGATGGCCGGTGATGCCGGGAAGGACTATCTCGCGGTGTGCCGCGGCTGGCCGGCGGAAGACGATTTCATCGTCGATCATCCGCTCGATGGTGGTCCCGGCAAACCGGAAAAGAAACCGGCGCGCACGCGCTTTCGCAAACTCGCGACCGGTGAACTGGAACTGCCGTCAGCGGGATTCCCGACTTCGCGTTACGCGCTGTTGCGCGCCAGTCCCGAGACCGGGCGCTTCCGCCAGATTCGCCGGCATCTCAAGCATCTGTCGCATCACCTGATCGGCGACACCAGCCACGGCGACGGCCGCCACAATCGCCAATTCCGCATGCTCGGCATCCATCGCATGCTGCTGCACGCTGAGCGATTGACGTTCACCCACCCGTGGAGTGGCGAACGACTCTCGATCGTCGCGCCACCCGACGCGGAATTCTCGAAGGCGCTGGCCTTGTTCGGCTGGAACGCCTGAACTCAGTGCTGGCGCGGCGCCTTGTCCGCGCGTTCCATTTCCTTGCCGAAATCGCGCATCGCCGGTTCCATCTCGCGCGCCATCGATTCCATCGCCGGCCGCATCGCCTCCATCATCTGCGGCATCGTGTCGGCCATGGTCCGCATCATCGGCGCCATCGCCTTCATCATCGCCTGCATTTCCTTGGCCATCGCCTGCATCGCCGGCTGCATCTGCTTCATCATCTTCGGCATCTGGCGCATCGCTTTCTGCATCTGCGGCTGCGCGCGCTGCAATTCGTCGGTGGCCTGGCGCATGGCCACCGTGGTGTCGGCGGCGCTGCGCGCGGTGGCCGAATCAGTGCCGGCATGGGCGCCAACGCTGGCGACGACAAGGAGCAAGGCGGCTGCGGTGCGATTCATGGCGTATTCCCCCGATGCAAGACGACATCTTGAGCCAGTATGCTCGGAAGCCTGCGTGGACAGCGTCAAGCGCAGGGGTACGAGCGCTCAACCGGCGTTGTGCTATGTGAACGCGTCAGGGACCGGGGAGCCCATTTAGACTGCACCCATGAACGAGATCGCCATTCCCGAATCCGAACTGGTTGAGCGCTTCGTGCGTGCGTCGGGTGCGGGTGGGCAGAACATCAACAAGGTCGCCACCGCGGTGGAGCTGCGCTTCGATATCGCGCAGTCGCCGTCGCTGGACGATGCCGTGCGCGCACGCCTGCTGGCCCGGCGCGATCGCCGCGTCACCCTGGACGGCGTGATCGTCATCCACGCCCAGCGCTTCCGGACCCAGGACCGCAATCGCGATGACGCGCGCGAACGCCTGATGGCCTTCATCGCCCACGGCACTGAAGTCGCCAAGCCGCGCAAGGCGACGCGACCGACGCGGGCATCGAAGGAACGCCGGCTTGAATCGAAGCGCGGGCGCAGCGAAGTGAAGCGTGGCCGTGCCGTCAGGGATTGGGATTGAACGCATGAATCAAACGAGCGCGCCGCATCCGCCGACACCGGCGACCGACGGACCGATCCTGCCGTTGCCGCCAAGCGCGCCGCGCGTGCGCAACAGCGCGTTCTCGCGCTGGTTCGGGCGCACGCTGCTGAAACTCGGCGGCTGGCGCATGGTCGGTGAATTCCCCGACGTGCCGAAACTGGTGCTGATCGGTGCGCCGCATTCGTCCAACTGGGATGGCGTGTGGGGATTCGCGGCGAAGATGGCGCTCGGCCTCGACATCCGCATCCTCGGCAAGAAGGAATTGTTCTGGTGGCCGATGGGTCCGATCCTGCGCCGGCTCGGCGTGATCGCGATCGATCGCAAGGCGCCCGGCGGTTTCGTCGAACAGACCGCGCAACGCATTCGTGCCGCCGACCAGTTCTGGCTGGGCATCGCGCCGGAAGGCACGCGCAAGCCGGTGAAGGAGTGGAAGAGCGGATTCTGGAAGATCGCGCATGCGGCCGACATCCCGATCCTGCTGGAATACTTCCACTATCCCGACAAGGTGATCGGCATCGGTCCGCTGTTCCGGACCAGCGATGATCCCGTCGCCGACATGGCGCATATCCGTGCGTGGTACCGACCGTGGCAGGGCAAGAACCACGGCACCGAATGAGCCGCGCGATCAGCGCGGTGTGATGCCTTCCACCAGGATCGAGAACAGCGCCTGCGCGACATCCGGCAGCGGTCGTTGGGTGACGCGTTCGAGCACGCCATCGGTCTGCAAGGAAGCCAGCCCGTGTACCACCGACCAGCCGGCGATCGCCACGTCTTCGGGCGTACGCGTGCCGGCAACGCCTGCAGCCACGCATTCGTGGGCGGCGCGCAACACCACGCCGAAGGCTTCCTGGCCTGCTTCCAGCAGATCGGGATGCTGCAGCTTGTTGCACTCGGGGCCGAACATCAGCCGATAGAGGTGCGGATGTCCACTGGCGAATTGCAGGTAGGCGCTGCCGACCGCGAGATAGCTGTCGACCGGCACGGACGTTGAAATGCGTGCGGCGTGGGTGGTCGCGGCGAGCTCGCGGAAACCTTCGGCGAGGACCGCCGCCAGCAGGGCGTCGCGGTCCTCGAAGTGGCGATAGGGTGCCGCCGGGCTGACTCCGGCCTGTTGCGCAGCGGCGCGCAAGGTCAGTGCCGAAGAGCCGCCACGATCCACCAGCTGGCGTGCAGCCAGCAACAAGGCGCGGCGCAAATCGCCGTGGTGATAGCCCAGCGGGCGGGGAATGGGGCAGAAACGCTTCATGTTGACAATAATAACATCCCGGCGTAACGTCATGTTTACGAGATAAACATCATGCTCCATCCTCCGCAACAGGAGACTGACCGATGCAACACAATCCCATTGGCTGGACCGAAATCTACGTGCAGGACATGGCGCGTGCCCGCAAGTTCTACGAGACGGTGCTGGCGATCAAGCTGGAAGAGCATCCCGTCCCTCCCGACATGCAGATGGAAATGGTGTTCTTCCCGGCGCAGATGGAATTGCCCGGCAGCGGTGGCGCCCTGGTGAAGATGGAGGGCGTGCCTTCCGGCATGGGCGGCACGTTGGCCTATTTCGTGTGCGCGGACTGCGGTGTCGAATCCGGTCGCGTCGAAGCCGCCGGCGGCAAGATCTTCAAACCCAAGTTCTCGATCGGCGAATACGGCAACTGCGCGTTGTGCCACGACAGCGAAGGCAACCTCTTCGGCCTGCATTCGATGAAGTGAGTTGCCCACAAAGGAGCATGCGATGTACGTCGATGTGTTCGTGATTCCGGTTCCCGAAACGCGGCTGGACGAGTACAAGAAGTTCAGCCGCAAATGCGCACCGGTGTGGATCAAGCATGGTGCGTTGAGTTATTCCGAGAACGTGGCCGATGACGTCCAGCCCGGCAAGATCACGTCGTTTCCGCAATCGGTGCAGCTTGCGCCAGGCGAAACGGTGGTGGTCGGCATCGTGACGTTCGCCTCGCGCAAGGCGCGCGACAAGGCGATGGAAAAGATCATGGCCGACCCGCTGCTTGCGGCGATGGCTCCGGGAGACATGCCTTTCGATGGCAAGCGGATGTTCTGGGGCGGCTTCAAGCCGTTCCTGACGCGGGAAGCGAAGCCTGAGTGATGATCACGGCGTGGTCAGGCGCATCGCCAGCCACGTCGCGAACAGGATCGGCACCACGATTGCAGCCAGCGTCGCGATCCTGAGCAATGCACGCGCCCATCCCGGCAACGGGCCACTTCCGGGGATAACCACCACGTCGGTGCCGGCGATGCGGTCGTGCAGGCTGCGGAAGGGCGGCCACCACGCCAGCAGATGACCGATGTTGAGCGTGAGCCACGACAGTCCCGCGGCGATCTGGCGCACCAGCAGTTGCACGAATGATGTGGGGCGTCGCGCCGCATCGACCACGCGCAGGCCAAGCAGGTGCTTGCCCGGCGATCCTTGCCACGACGACAGTTCGCCGCCGAGATTCCACGCGGCCGACAGCAGCGCATAGGCGATCGCCACCACGAGAATGGCATCGGCGATGTGATGCGTGAATGCCGTCACCGCCGCATGCAGGGTCGGGTCGGAGAGCAGGCTGGCGTAGAAGCCGGAGGCATTGGCGCCGGCATCGAGCGCGTTCGCCGTCGTCGCATCCATGGTGGTGCGCAAGCCGTCGATCGCGCTATCCGCTTCGCGCAGGTCGACGCGCCACCACGCCGACGTCACCACCAGCGCTGCCGTGGCGAGCACGCCGAAATCGATCAGGAAGGCGGCACAACGCCGTTGCCAGTGCGGATTGCGCAGTGGCGGCGGGCTCATGTCGTTGCGTTGCCCGGCTTGAGCGCGCGCGCGGCGAGGATGCCGGCTTCGTAGAGCAGGCACATCGGGATCGCCAGCATCAGCTGCGAAACGATGTCGGGCGGGGTGATGATCGCGGCGAGGATGAAGATCGCGACGACGGCGTAGCCGCGCCATTCGCGCAACTGCTTCGTGTTGACCACACCCATCAGCACGGCGATGACCAGCGCCACCGGCAATTCGAAACTCAGGCCGAAGGCGAAGAAGATCACCAGCACGAAGTCGAGGTAGGCGTTGATGTCGGTCATGCGCGCGACGCCCGGCGGCGTGGTGTGCGCGAGGAATACGAATGCCGCCGGCAGCACCGCGAAATAGGCGAAGGCGCAGCCGATGTAGAACAGTGCCATCGCCGAAGCGAGCAATGGCGATGCGATGCGGCGCTCGCGCTGGTACAGGCCCGGCGCGACGAACGCCCAGGCCTGGTAGAGCACCCACGGCATCGCCGCCATCAACGCGACGAAGAACGACAGCTTGATCGGGGTGACGAAGGGCGAAGCGACACCGGTCGCGATCAGCTGGCCGCCGGCGGGCAGCGAGCGTAGCAACGGTTTCGCCAGCCAGGCATAGAGTTGATTGGAGAACGGCAGCGTCGCGGCGAGCACGATGCCGACGCCGATCAGTGCGCGCAGGATGCGCAAGCGTAGTTCCAGCAGGTGCGGGATCAGTCCGCCGACCAGCGATTCCGGATCATCGGCGAAACTCATTGGACGTGGTCGCCGTGGCTGTCGTCGGCGGGCTTCGCGCCTTCCGGCGAAGATGCGTCGGCGAGATGGCGAACCTCGGCGTCGGTGTCATGCACCGCGCGTTTGGCCTCTTCCAGTTGCTTGCGCATGTCCTCGGCGGCGAGTTCGCGTTCCAGTTCGGCGCGCATGTTGAACCAGTAGGCGCGCACGCGGCGGACCCACAGGCCGACCAGTCGCGCGGTTTTCGGCAAACGTTCCGGACCCAGCACGATGAGCGCGACGATGCCGATCAGCACCATCTCGCCGAAGCCGACCTCGAACATGGCGGGACTCCGTGGTCTGCGGCGCGATCAGCGCGGCGCCTGATCGTCCTGGCGCTGCTGCGACTGCGACTGCGATGTGGCGTCGTTGCGCTGCGAGTCGTTGCCCAGGCTCTCGGGCTTCTTCTCTTCCTCGTCCCCGCGCATGCCTTTCTTGAATTCGTTGACGGCCTTGCCGACGTCACGCGCGCCGCTGGTCAGGCGCTTGGTCCCGAAGATCACCAGGATGATGACCAGGAGGACCAGCAATTTGCCGAAGCTGAGCTCGAACATGACAACACTTCCAACGATTCAATGCAGGTTGAGAGGATACCGCAGCGCCTCAGGGCTTGCCGGACGTCTTTTTGGCTGCAGGCGCCTTCTTCGCGGGAGCGGTGGATGCCGCGGGCAGTGCTTCCGTGGTAACGCCGGGGTCCTGCTCGGGTTGACTGTCGGCCTGTTCAGGCGTGGCGGAAGACGTGGCTGCGGACTCGGAAGAAGTGGTGGCGGCTGCGGAAGCCGTCGCCGTCGCGGCGGGCGCACCGCGTTCGGCGGCTTCGACCGTGCGATCGATGTCGGCGCCCTTGTCGCGTTCGACCATGCGGCGGTTGTGGGCGGTGGCGCCGGCTTCTTCCAGGGCGTCGCGGAAATCGACGATCACGTTGGGCGGGCGCACCGGCGTGCGGTGCTCGAAGATCATTCGCGGGGTCGCGCCCTGGCCGTACATGCGCTGGTTGGCTTCGTCGTCGATGGCGATCACGGCGCCGTCGAAGGCGACACCGGCGTACAGGCCGCGTGCGCGCGACCACGACCAGATATCGGCCTTGAACTGTTGGTCGGTGTTGGCCGAAGCGTCGCGTCCGACCGGTCCGGTGGCGACGGTCGCGCCGGCGCCCAGCGTCAACTTGCCGGCGGTGATGTCGTTGAGGCCCTGGCGGGTGCGGAACACCATCACCACGTCGGATTTCGATACGCCGATCTGGAAACCGACGCTGCCGCCGGTCAGGCGCACGTACACCGGATTCGACCAGGTGCCATCGGGATTGCGGATCGAGAGCAGGCCGTGGCCGCGGCGGCCACCGAAGATGAAACCGATCTTCAGCGTGTCCGGCACCACCAGGATGCCTTGTGCGTCGTCGAACAGGCGGTCGGGGATCGCCTGTTCCGGCATCATCTGGATATCGCGCAACACCTTCAGCGCCATCTGCGTGCGCTGGGCATCGGTGGGGTCATCGGCGGCCATCGCGGGCAGGGTGGCGAACAAGGCCAGCAGCAGGGCGAGACGCGCCAATATCGTGCCTGGATTGAATCGGGACATGGGCATTCGGAACACAGGGGATCACCGATCCTAGGCCGCGATCGCGCGCAGCCGCAACCCGGAGGCGATCCGCGGGGCAGGGGCGATTAAGCTATGCGGATGCCGATCGAATCCACGCGCGCCCTGGTATTGGTCAATCTGGGCACGCCGAGCGCGCCCACGGCCGCGGCCGTGCGCCGCTATCTCGGCGAATTCCTGATGGATCCGCGCGTGGTGCAGATTCCGCGCGCGCTGTGGTGGCCGTTGCTCAATTGGGTGATCCTGCCGCGCCGCAGCCCGGTGGTCGCGCGCAAGTACGCATCCATCTGGATGGATGAAGGATCACCGCTGGCGGCGTACACCCAGCGACTGACCGATGGCGTGCAGGCGGCATTGCCGGAATGGCGAGTGACAAGCGCGATGCGCTATGGCGAACCGGCGCTAGCAAAGACGATCGATGCCCTGATCGCGGATGGCGTGAGGGAAATCGTGGTGTTGCCGCTGTACCCGCAATATTCGACCACCACCACCGCATCGGTGGAAGACGTGGTGGTGAAATCGCGCGCGAAGCATCCGCAGGCCATGTTCAAAACCGTGCACGACTACCACGTCGACCCGCACTGGGTGGAGGCGATGGCGGCATCGATCCGCGAACACTGGGCCCGCAACGGCCGCACCGGGAAGTTGCTGTTCTCGTTCCATGGCATTCCCGAACGACTGGTGCAGGGCGGCGATCCCTATGCCGCGCAGTGCGAAGCCGGAACGGCAGCAATCGCGGCCGCATTGGGCATTGCTCGCGACGACATCCTGCTGACCTATCAGTCGCGTTTCGGGCGCGAACGCTGGTTGCAGCCCTACACCTTGCCGACGCTGCAGCAACTCGCGCGCGACGGCGTGCACGACATCGACGTGGTCTGTCCCGGATTCGCGGTGGACTGCCTGGAAACGCTGGAAGAGATCGCCATGCTCAACGCCGAAGCCTTCGTCGCCGCAGGTGGCCGCGCGCTGCATTACATCCCCTGCCTGAATGATGGCGCCGCGCATGTGCAAGCGCTGGCAGCGATCGCGGAGTCCGCTGCATGAGCCTGGAATTGAAGGACACGCGGATCGACATCCCGCTGGGCACGATCACGGCGTTGCGCACGCCTGCAACGTTGGATGGAAACGCGCCGCGCGTGCTGGCACTGCATGGCTGGCTCGACAATGCCGCGAGTTTCATCCCGCTGGCGAAGCATCTGTCGGGAATCGAACTGGTTGCGATCGACCTGCCCGGTCACGGCCGCAGCGTGCATTTGCCGGCGGGTGCGATCTACACCTTCGAGATGGCGGTGCATCACGTACTCGACATCGCCGATGCGCTGGGCTGGGAACGCTTCACCTTGCTCGGTCATTCGATGGGCGCGGGCATCGCCAGCCTGGTCGCTGCGGCTTGCCCGCAACGCGTCGAGCGACTGGTCTGCATCGAGGCGTTGGGTGGCCTGGCCGATGCCGCCGAGAACACCGCGCGGCGGATGCGCGAATCGGTGGCGGCGATGCGCGCGATCGATGCCAAGTCGCTGCGGGTGTTCCCGCAACTGGACGTGGCGATCCAGGCGCGGATGCGTGCCAACGCAATGAGCGAGCCGGTGGCACGATTGATCGTCGAGCGTGGCGTGCGCGAAGTTGCCGGTGGCTGGCAATGGAGCAGCGATCCGCGCCTGATGGTGCCGACGTGGCTGCGACCGGTCGATGCGCAGGTGGTGACGGTGTGCGCCGGAATCGAATGCCCGACGCGCGTGGTGTTCGCCGATCCGGCGCAGCCGTATCTTCCAGCCGATGTGCGCCGTCGCTACGTCGATGCGTTGCCGCGCGGCGAGCTGCTGACCATGCCGGGCACGCATCATCTGCACATGGAGACGCCGGTGCCGGTAGCCGATTGGGTTGGGCCTTTCATCGCACGCGCTGGCTAGGCGGACGTGTTGTTGCTTCTCAGAGAGCGAAAAGCCCGCCACCGGCGGCGCCTATGCGGTTCGTCTGTAGCGCCGACCGTACGCAGCATGGATGCTGCGTACGAGCCTACATGGACGTATTCACGGCGTGTCGGCGGCTGCAGACAAC
>JAFEBZ010000125.1 GCA_018242405.1 Pseudomonadota bacterium
GCTAGAGCGGTCCGGGCGTCGCCCAGCGCAGCCCGTTCCTGATGCTGGACTACGCCGCGCCCACCGAATTCCCGCCCAACACCGGCTATCGCCGTGGCGTCGGCCAGCATCCGCATCGCGGTTTCGAAACCGTCACCATCGTCTATGACGGCGAAGTCGAACATCGCGACTCCACCGGCAAGGGTGGCGTAATCGGTCGCGGCGACGTCCAGTGGATGACCGCTGGCGGCGGCATCCTCCACGAGGAATTCCATTCGCACGATTTCAGTCGCACGGGTGGCACCTTCGAGGTGATGCAGCTGTGGGTGAACCTGCCGGCGCAGGACAAGATGGCGCCCGGCGGTTACCAGGCGATCACCGATGGCGAGATTCCCGCGCAAGCCATGCCGAACGACGCGGGAACGGTACGCGTGATCGCCGGCGAGTACGACGGCGCCAAGGGACCGGCACGCACCTTCACCCCGATGAATGTCTGGGACGTGCGCATCGCTGCCGGCAAGACGGTCGAACTGCCGCAACCGGAAGGCTGGACCACGCTGGTCGTGGTGCTGTCCGGCACCGTGCAGGTGAACGGCGAAACGGTGTTGCGCGATGCGCAGATGGCGACGCTTTCGACCGCGGGCACCGGCGTGACGATCGAAGCCAACAGCGACGCCAAGATCCTGTTCCTGTCCGGCGAACCGATCGACGAGCCGGTGGTCGGCTACGGTCCGTTCGTGATGAACACCGAAGCGCAGATCGCCGAAGCCATCCGCGATTTCAACAGCGGCAAGTTCGGCGCGATGCACTGACGTGATGTAACGGCATCCTCATTGCCCGTGGCGCACAGTAGACTCGTGCCATTGGGTGATGGGGAGAGCCGATAATGTCGAAACACGTTTGTGCCAGCGGCTTGCTGGTCTTGGGTCTGCTTGCGGCAAGCACGCAGGCGCACGCCAGCGGCGATTCCGGCTGCGACATGCAACCGGGCCTGCACCACCGCACGTACGCTTCATGCAGCGACCTGGTGCTGGTCAGCCCGGGCAACGACACCCGCCTCAACATGCTGTTGTTGCTTGCCGACCGCGGTCGCGTGCAACCGGCGATGGTGAAGAACGAAACGCCCGCATATGGATCCCCGGTTCCCGCGGCGATGCTGTCATGGTCGGCGCTGTCGGACGCGATCGGCAACGATGCGCTCAAGGCCAATCCCGATGCATCGGCGGATTCCGGCGACACCGATGGCGCCAGCGGCCGCTGCGTGAGCAATCGCGATGGCGCCGATCGTTTTCGCCAGGCCTTGCAGGCCGACAGCAGTTTGAGCGCCAATGAACGCAGCCTGCTGATCGACGCCCGCGCAAAGATTGCCGCCGATTGCGGCCATCCCGAGGTGACCCAGGCCCTGCTCAATCCCCTGCCCGACAAGATGCAAAGCGCGGCGGGCAAGGCCTTCGCCGCCTACCTGATGAGCGCCGCGGTGTTCTACGGCCCCGAACCGGGCGCTGCACTTCCGGCATTCAAGTCGCTGGCCGATGTAAAGCAGCCGTGGGTGCGCGAAGCCGCGATCTACATGCAGGCACGCACCGATCTCAACACAGCGCAACTCAACGCCTTCAGCGACTACGGCAGCTTTGATGCAGCAAAAGTCGACAAGACGGCAGTGGCGCGTGCCCGCGATGGCATGCAGCGTTACCTGAAGTCGTATCCCAACGGCACCTATGCCGCATCGGCCAAAGGCTTGATGCGTCGCGTCGAATGGTTGGGCGGCAACGACAGCGCAGCCGCGAACGTCTACACCACGGCATTGGCGCAACCAGGAAATGGCGCGGCCTTCGTCGATCTCCTGAATGAAATCGACACCCGCCTGCTGCCGACCACGCAGAACGGCGCGACCAAACCGCTGGCCACGCGTGATCCGCTGCTGCTGGCGGTCGATGATCTCTGGCGCATGCGCCTCGATCGCAAGACCGAGCCCAAGCTCTACTTGTCCGCGGACGAACTGGCCGCGCAACAGTCGGTGTTTTCCAGCGAACCCGCGCTGTTCCGCTACCTGCAGGCGGTGCACGCCTACCACGTGCAACTGCAGCCGGCGCAGGTGTTGAAACTGTTGCCCGCCAGCGAAGCGCGCAAGGGCATGGGCTACGTCGAGTTCAGCGCGCAACTGCTGCGCCTGATGGCAATGGACGATCTCGGCCAGCCTGGCGTGCGCGATGGGCTGCTGAAACTGCTGCCGCTCGCGACCCGCAATTACCAGCGGCAAACGCTGGAACTGGCGCTGGCGATCCACGACGAGCGCCACCAGTCGCTGGACAAGGTGTTCGCCGCCGACAGCCAGGTCCGTGATCCCGCGATCCGGCGCATCCTGCTGGAGAACGTCGCCGGACCGGACTTGCTGCAGCAACAGGCCGCGAATGCCAAGGTTCCGCTCGCCGAACGCAACGTCGCCCTGTTCGTGCTGCTCTATCGCGACCTGGTCGGTGGTCGTCATGCGCAATTCAACGAATGGCTGGTGCGCGTGCCTGCGGGCGCCAAGCCGGAAATCAACAATTACGACCTGTTGCATCCGACGCCATCGCTCGGCGTGTTCCACTGGACCGGCAACGACAAGGGTTACGCCTGCCCCGCGCTGTCCGCGATCACGACCACGCTCGCGCGCACGCCTAGCGATCCCCACGCAAATCTGTGTGTCGGCGAATTCCTGCGCCTCAACGGCTTCGACCACATTTCGCTGGCCACGCCCGCCGCATCTGACAGCGACTGGCGCAAGAAGCAGCAGGCCTCGCAGCAACTCGGCACCACGCCCTTGCTGTTCCCCGGCAAGCAGAATGATCGCCAGTCGATCTACCTTCGGGTGATGGCCGATGCCAACGCCAGCAGCGACGATCGCGCCTATGCACTGGTGCGCGCGATCCGTTGCTATGCGCCCAGCGGCAACAACGACTGCGGTGGCGATGATGTTCCGACCGCCGAACGCAAACGCTGGTTCACCATGCTCAAGACCACCTACAAGGCGTCGCACTGGGCGTCTTCGGTAAAGCATTACTGGTAAGGATGATGGGGCATCGCGCGCTGGCTGCATTGGTCGCTGCCTGTGCGCTCTGCCTTGCGCTGGTCTCCTGCACGCAGGCGCCCGATGCCGCGGTGCACGCGGAGGATTTCGATGCATTCTGGCTGTGGGCCGGCGTACAGCCGCAACCCGTCCTTGACCACACACGCACGCTCTACCTGCTGGAAGGCGAGATCATCGGCGGCGAGCCCGCGCATCTGCAACGACGCCTGGCCGCGACGCCGCACGTCACGCATGCGGATGTGTGGATCGTCTATCGCGCCGATACGCTGGCGTGGTCGGATGACGTCGTCCCCGCCATCCGCAGCGACATCGCGCGCTGGCGCGACAACGGCAATCGCGTCATCGGGGTGCAGCTGGATTTCGATGCCCGTACCCGCCATCTCGATCGCTACGCCGATTTCCTGCGCGATCTGCGCAGGCAGCTCCCGCGCGAGACCCGGCTCGGCATCACCGGACTGATGGACTGGAGCGCCAACGGCGATCCCGCGCAACTCGCGCGATTGACCGGTGTCGTCGATGAAGTGGTGGTGCAGACCTACCAGGGCCGCGCCACCATTCCCGGTTACGCGAACTATCTCGAACGCATGCGCGGCTTCCCGATTCCGTTCCGGATCGGGCTGGTGCAGGGCGGCGAATGGCAGGTGCCGCCGACATTGGCGGCAAACCCGAATTTCCGCGGTTACGTGGTGTTCCTGGTCAATCCGCAGCGGTGACGTTCAGGCCATCGTCGCGTTGTCGATCACGAAGCGATACTTCACATCGCTCTTGAGCATGCGCGCGTAGGCCTTGTCGATGTCCTGCGCGCTGACCATCTCGATATCGGAGACGATGCCGTGTTCGGCGCAAAAATCCAGCATCTCCTGCGTCTCGGCGATGCCGCCGATCGGCGAGCCGGTAATCCGGCGGCGCTTCATGATCAGGCTACCGATGTTCGGCGACGGATGCGGATGCTCGGGAATGCCGACCAGCACCAGCGTGCCGTCGCGCCGCAGCAGTTTCGTGAAGGCATCGAGATCGTGGCTGGCGGCGACGGTATCGAGGATGAAGTCGAAACTGTTGGCGTGCGCCTTCATTTCGGCTGCGTTGCGCGAGACCACCACTTCATCCGCGCCCAATGCCCTGGCGTCGGCACGCTTGCCTTCCGAGGTGGTGAACGCGACTACATGCGCGCCCAGTGCAGCGCTGAGCTTCACGCCCATGTGGCCGAGCCCGCCGATGCCGACGATCCCGACCTTGCTGCCCGGACCGACCTTCCAGTGGCGCAACGGCGACCAGGTGGTGATGCCGGCGCACAGCAGCGGTGCCACTGCCGCCAGTTGTTCGCGTGGGTGGCGAACCTGCAGCACGAATTTCTCGTCGACCACGATGCGCTGCGAATACCCGCCCAGCGTGTGGCCCGGAGCATCCGGCGTGCGGCCGTTGTAGGTGCCGGTGAAGCCGTTCTCGCAGAACTGTTCGAATCCCGCAGCGCATTCAGCGCAGTGCTGGCAGCTGTCGACCATGCAGCCGACGCCAACGGTATCGCCGACCTTGAATTTGCTCACGTCACTGCCGATCGCACTGACGGTGCCAACGATTTCGTGGCCGGGCACGCAGGGATAACGGGTGCCGCCCCATTCCGAGCGCGCGGTGTGGAGATCGGAATGGCAGATACCGCAATACGCGATCTCGATCTGCACGTCGTGCGGGCCGGGGGCGCGGCGCGCAATCTCCAGCGCTTCGAAAGACTTGTCGGCAGCGTGGACACCGTAGGCGCGCGTGGTCATGGAACCATCCTCAAGCGTTGTCGATACCGTATTCGCGCAGTTTCTTGCGCAGGGTCGCGCGATGGATGCCGAGCATCTCGGCGGCGCGACTCTGGTTGCCGTCGCAATGGCTCAACACTTCCACAAACAGCGGCACCTCGACTTCGCGCATCACCACCGCGTGCAGGTCGCTCACACCGCAGCCGTCCAGATCGCGCAGGTAGCGACTGATCGAGGAGGCGACATGGTCGCGCAGCGGCGTGCGCGGATGACGGAGTTGGTCTTGGCGGTCGGACACGGTCGTTGGGGGAGATGGCAACAACGCCGACGCACGACGCACCAGCGGCTGCTGAGTCTAGCGCGTGTTTATGTCGTCTGCCGGAGGCAGCAGAGCAAAATCGAACGAAACCGCCTTTTGCGGCGGATCACTCACATTCAGCTGGACGGTGGCGGTCTGCCCGCTGCCGATCGTGGCGGCATGCGCGCCCGCCAGGTATTGCACCGCGGCATAGCGCCCTTGCGCCACGGGCACACCGTTGATGTCGGAAAGCGTGAGCTGCAACAGCGGCCACGCCTGCGGCCAACGCGCATCGTTGCGGAAACTCGCCTCCACCACCAGCACGCCGGGACGGTCCGGCGCCGCATGGATGCGATGGTCGACGATCTTCAGGCTCGAGGTGTCGCTCCACGCCGGTATGGTGCAGGCGAGCACCCGGCATGCGGTGACAGCGATCGGGCGCGTCGAGGGATTGTTCGCCAATGCGACGCGGTCACCGACCAGGATCTGCACCAGCAGCAGGACGAACAGCACGAACAGCAACGGCCACGCCCAGCGTGGCACCGGCAAGGACTGCGTGGCTTCGTCGACGGCGTCACGGGCGAAACGCGGGGTTGCGGATTCTTCGGCCATGCCCGTCATTGTGCGCGACGCACGCCGTCGATGCGGACCCAGTCATCCTGGCGCGCGACCTTCAGTTCATCGAACCATGCGGCATAGCGCTGCAGCAATTCATCTTCCTGTCCGGCGAGAATGCCGGACAAGGCGATGCGCGTGCCGGGCTCGCAATGGCCAGCCAATGTTTCCGCCAGCGCATCGAGCGCGGAGGCGAGGATGTTCGCCACCACCACCGGATAGCGGCGCGGCGCCGCCTGTTGCGGCAACACCGCCTGCAACTGCGCGGCGACGCCATTGCGTTCGGCATTGTCATGCGTGGCGATGATCGCCTGCGGATCGTTGTCGATGCCGTCGGCGCACGCGGCACCGAGCTTGATCGCCGCCAGCGCGAGGATGCCGCTGCCGCAGCCGAAGTCGAGGACCTCGCGGCCCTGCAACTGACCTTCCGCGGCGAGCGTGTCCAGCCATTCCAGGCACAGCGCAGTGGTCGGATGGGTACCGGAACCGAAGGCGAGGCCGGGATCGAGGCGGATGATCGCCGCGTCCGTACCCGCTTCGGCGGGAACGTCGTGGTTCCACGGCACCACCCAGGTGCGCGCGCCAAAACGCATCGGCTTGAACTGGTCGAGCCAGGCGCGTTCCCAGTCCTGGTCCTCGACCTTGCGGAACGCCGCCTGGTCCCAATGCAGGCCGGGATCGAAACTCTCGAGCGCGGCGAGCAGCGCCAGCGCATCGGTGTCGGCATCGAACAACGCGGTCAGCGTCATCTGCTTCCACAGCGGCGTTTCGCCGACCCCGGGCTCGAAGATCGCCTGTTCGTCGGCGGTTTCGGCATCGGCGTCCTGCATCGTCACCGAGAGTGCGCCGAGATCTTCCAGCGCGCGTTCGCAGCGCGGCTGTTCGGCCAGCGTGCAGGGCAATGTGAGTTCGAGCCAGGGCATGCCGATATTCTGCCGTTATTCCGCCGAGTCTTCGACCTGGACGTGGATCTGCGCCGCGCGCAACGCTGCAGGATCGGCCAGGCGCACCGAACCGCGATCGATCTCCACGCGCAAATGCGGCACCGCCTCCGGACGCACGCTCAACACCATCGGCGCGGAGATTTCACGGGCCTGCCCACTGTGGCGGATCACGTGGACGTGCGACGTGGCATCGCCGCTATCGTCCTCATGCACGCGTACATTGGGGAAGCCGACGCCCTTGACCTCACCCTGCAGATGCACGGCATCGGTTTGCGCGGGATCGACGCGCACGTCGAGCGCGGCTGTTTCCAGCTTCAGCACATAGCTGGCATCTGTGCCAGCCATCGGCATGCGCACGTCGATGCGCTTGTGGAACGGCCGCACGAACAGCAATCCGGCGACCACCACCAGGATCAGCGTGCCCAACAAGGCATACCCCAGCCACGGTGGCCAACGCGACACCCACGCGCGCATGCGCTGCCCGGAAATCAATGCGTGCGATGTCAACGCCGCGGCCCAGGTGAGGATGCCCGACCACAGCACGTCGGAGAGGAAATGCCCGCCCGCGGCCATGCGCGCGCTGCCGATCGCGCCGCCAAGCAGGAACGAACCGATGATGATGGCGACGCCGAGCGTGGGCCGCACCGCGATCACCGTCAGCCCGATCGCACCGACCGCGAAACCGACCGAGCAATGTCCGCACGGGAACGACTTGCCGACGCCGGGCGTGCCGAGATCGAGTGGCGGACGATATTGCGCCTGGCCACCGAATTCCTGCAGCGTGCGCGGACGCGGGCGCCCGGTGTAATCCTTGCCGATGCCGTTGACCAGCAGGCCGGTGCCGAGCGCGACCGTCGCCAGCGTGGTCAGCGCCATCTTGCGCACCAGCGGATGCTTGCGCCAACGCGGCACCGCGAACGCGACGATCGACGCCAGCACGATCAGCCACGACAGCGCCGAACCGAAGGTGTAGAGCGCCTTGTATGGCTGCTTGTTGCCCATCGGCCACGACGCGTCGTAACCGAGTTCGAACGGCGCGTGGTGGTAGAAATGCGCGGCGGCGCGGATGTCGAGATCACTCCTCCAGAACGGCAGGGTGCAGGCGACAGCCGCGATCGCCAGCACGATCCACGGCAGCCACGCGCGCATCTTCGGATTCATGGCAGCGCCTCGGTGGTGATGCGACGACGCACGCGCACCACCTGCACCGCACGCGCCGGTGCGTCCATGCGCTGCACGCGGATCACGCCGAGCTCCTCGACGCGTTCGTAGTTTTTCGTCAGCACTGCAGGTTCGGCGACGGCACTGTCATTCGCCGTAGTGTGCGATCCGTCCTGGCCACCGACGAATTCCACCCACAGCGCTTCCTGCGGCAGGCCGCGACGCGCGGTATCCATCTCGAACTGGTTGGTGATGCGGCCGTCGACATCGAGTGCCGCCACCGGATAGGGATGCGGCTGCACGTAGTAGGTCAGTTCCGCCAGCAACATGCGATCCGACGACAGGATCGGCAAGCCGCCCTGCTCCTGCGTCATCGGCTGCAGCGCACGACCGAGTTCGCGCCAGCCGAGCACGCGCGCATAGAGATCGTTGCCACTGCGTGACGGCGGATGGCCAAGTTTTGCACCAATGTCGCGATAGTGGAGGACGCCCAACTGCAGCACGAAATTCAGCAGGATCACGCTCCACACCCACGCCGGCTTGCGCCCGTCCAGCCACAACGCCAGCCACACGCTGCCAGCCGCATACGCGGTCACCGCCCAGTTGGCATTCGCCGCCGTCACCAGCGACAGCGCGAGCATCACCAGCAGATAGGGAATGGTGAACGGGGCGAGGAAGCGCGCGTTGTCATCGCGACTACGTACGCCACGCACCATCAGCATCACCAGCAACGGGAACGCCAGCAGCCCGACGATGCCCCATTGCGCGCCAAGGAATTCGCCGAAGTGCTTGAAGTGCAGGCCGGCTTGGCTGGCATTGGTGAGATCGGCGGTATGGCGCACCGTCTCGAAGTGATGCTGGATGTTCCAGGCGATATTCGGCGCGATCAGCGCCAGCACGATCGCCAGCGCGATCCACGGCCCCTTGCCGCGCGCCGGAGCTGCTTCACGACCACGCCACAGCACCCACGCCGCCATCGGCACGAAGACCAGCATGGTGTATTTCGCCAGCGCGCCGAGACCGATCGCCACGCCGAGGCCGATCCACCACTTCAGCTGCGCCTGCGTGCGCGCCTGCCACAGCAGGTACAACGACCACGACCACGCGAACAGCAGCAACGCGTCCGGCGACAGCACCCAACCGCCCAGCGCCTGTCCGGGCATGGAGAGGAACAGCGCCGCGGCGATCAGGCCGGTGCGTGCGTTCTTCATCGCCGTGCCAAGCCGATAGAGACCAAGCGCAGCCAGCGGATAGCCGAGGATCGCCGGCAATTTGACGCCGAGTTCGCCATCGCCGATCAACGCGGTGCTGGCGCGCACCAGCCACGCCACCAGCGGCGGCTTGGAGTAGTAGCCGAAGGAGAGATCGCGCGACCACAGCCAGTACTGCGCCTCGTCGACGAACAGGCTGTAGTCGTGGGCCCAGACGAAAGCGATGCGGTACAGCAGGGTGCCGATGACCAGCAGGATCAGCCACGGCGCGATGCGCGCCTCTTCCTGCTCGAATGGCGAAGACGTGGAAACGCTCACGTGGGGAGGCGCCGTTGGAAAGGCGCAAGGATACCGCAGACGCTCAGAATCCCAGCCCAAGTTGCGGTGATGGCGGCACTGCCCGCACCGGCATCCGCACCCGCGGTGTCGCGCCGGAAGGGCTGGACATGGCCGCGCTGCTCCGGGTTGATCCACTCGCGCCACCGGTGCGCTTGGCTTGACTCGCCTTGTGCGCCGCCTCGGCCAGCACCTTGAACTGGCGTTCGCGCAAGCGCACCAGCTCCTCGGCGTGGGCCTGGGTGCGCACGTCCTCCTCCAGCCTGGCGTCAGGCAGGTGCGAGAACGGGATGCGCATCGGCGCGGCGTCGTGCTCGATCGCGGTCTGCATCGCCGCGACGTAGAGCGCGTTGTTGCCGAAGTGGCGATTGACCTTGTCCAGGACTTCCGTCACCGACTGACGCCTGCGCGTGGTCGCGATCAGTTCGCCACTGCGCGCGCTGCGCAGCTCGATTCCCACCAAAGTCGCCGCGACCGACAGCGGCGGATTGCGCCCGACATTCCAGCGCCCGCTCGCCGCGGCGCGCTCCAGTGGCGCGAGCATCTTCGCCAACTGATGCAGCAGGCTCGGCGTGTCGTCGATCGGCGCGAACTCCACCGAAGGGCTGAAACGGTCGTCGAGACCGACGAAACGCACGTGCAATTGCAATCCGCGCGCAAGGTAACCGCCGTCCTCGTGGCGCAGGCGCATCGCCGCCTTCGCCAGCAGCTTGAACAGCACCGCGCGCATGCCGTTGAGATTGCGCAGTTTCGGATCGAGCACATGCGAATGGCCGATCGAACCGCGCTGCGTCTTGCGATCCGCCACCTCGATGCCGCGCAACTGCATCCAGAAACGCTCGCCCTCGACGCTGCCCCAGGCCGCGCGCAAACGATCCTTCGGTGCCGCGCACAGCTCCTCCACGCTGTCGATGCCGGCGGCGAGCAGGCGCGCCTCCATCGACGCACCGATGCCGCACAGGTCGCGCAGTTCCAGCCCGAGCAAGGCATGGGGAAGATCGTGCTTCTCCAGCACCACCAGGCCATCCGGCTTCTGCATGTCGGAAGCGGTCTTGGCCAGGAACTGGTTTGGCGCGATGCCGATCGAACAGCGGATCGCGGCGAATTCGTCGGCGATGCGGCGCTTGATCGCCTGCGCGATCGCGACCGCATTGTCGCGCAGGCGTTCGCGCCCGATCAGCCAGCACGGCACTTCGTCGATCGAACCCGGCGTCCCATGCGGAATGCAGTCGGCGATCGCCGCCATCAATCGGGTGTGCGTCTGCAGGTAGAGCGCCGGCCGCGCCGGCACCACCAGCAATTCCGGGCAAAGTTCGCGCGCCTCACGCACCAGTGTCCCGGTGCGGATGCCAAATTTCTTGGCTTCGTTGCTGGCGGCGATGCAGCAGGTGCTGTCGGTCATCACCGGCGCCACCGCGACCGGTCGCCCGCGCAATTCCGCGACGTCCTCCTGTTCGACGGAGGCGAAGTAGGAATTGAAATCGACGAAGAGGCAACGCAGCGTCATGACAGCATCCGTCCGGTTCCGCAGTATCCGCGCCGCGCGTCTCCGCGATGGCTGCGAATTTCACGGTTCTACTAACGGATGAGACTGCGCGCGATGCGTCGCAGGGGTCGCGACAAAGCATCGCCCGGCTGAGCGCCTTTAGCGGTTATCCGCAGTGGCCGACACGCCGTGAACCCATCCATGGGGGCTCGGCTCGGCATCCATGCCTCGCATGGTCGGCCACTGCGGACGAACCGCACGGCGCCGCCGGTGGGTGCTTTCAAGAGGCGTGAGAGCAAAAGCAACAGCCGCGCGAGCTGTCGCTACAACACCCGCGGCGGTTCGCCACCGACGATCACGACGTCCGCCGGTCGCCGCGCGAACAGCCCGACGCTGATCACGCCGGGAATCTGGTTCAGGCGCTCCTCGACGGCCACCGGATCGGTGATGCGCAGATTGTGCAGATCGAGGATGTGGCCGCCGTTGTCGGTCACGACCGGTCGCTCCAGCGCATCCATCCGGAACACCGGCTGCCCGCCCGTCAACTCCACCAGCGCGCGCGCGACCATGCTGCGCGCCATCGGCACCACTTCCACCGGCAGCGGGAACTTGCCGAGCACGTCGACCTGCTTGCTGGCATCGATGATGCAGACGAACTTCCTGCTCGCCTGCGCGATGATCTTCTCGCGCGTCAGCGCCGCGCCACCGCCCTTGATCAGGTTCTTGCGCGGATCGCATTCGTCGGCGCCATCGACATACAGCTCGAGCTCGCCGACTTCATTCAGATCGAACACTTCGATTCCGTACGCACGCAATTTTTCCGTGCTCTGTTCGGAACTCGATACCGCGCCGCGGATGCGGTGCCTTTCGCGACCCAGTGCATCGATGAAGAACGCCACCGTCGAGCCGGTGCCGACACCGACCATCATGCCGTCCTCGACCCAGTCCATGGCCTTTTCAGCGGCCAGCCGCTTGCCTTCGTTGCTCATTTTCCGCGTTCCAAGATTGTGGTTATTTCTTTTCGAGGCCCAGCAGCAGCTTCCACTGCGCCGCGGTTACCGGCAGCACCGACAGTCGCGAACCGGTGCGCGTCAATGCGAATTCCTCGCCTAGCGCGTCGCGATGTTCGCGGATCTCGTTCAGCGACAGCAGTCGCTTCAGGTGCCGCACATAGCCGATGTCGACCAGGTCCCAGCGCGGCTGTTCCTGCGTCGACTTGGGATCGAAGTATTTCGACTTCTTGTTGAACTGGGTCGGATCGGGATACGGCGTCCCCACCACTTCACCGATGCCGTAGATGCCCGGCACTTCGCAGTTCGAGTGGTAGATGAAGACCTGGTCGCCCGGCGCCATCTGGCGCATGAAATTGCGTGCCTGGTAATTGCGCACGCCGGTCCACGGTTCGCGCCCGACCTTCTGCAGGGCATCGATGGAGAAATCGGTCGGCTCGGTTTTCATCAGCCAGTAGTGGGCACGCGTGCTCATGCTTTCTCCCGCAGATACGTGGTGGATTCGGTGACGATGGCATCGCAGGGCACGTCCCATTCGCGCGGCTGCAAGGCATCGACGCGCTGGCAATCGAAACCGACGCCGACAAGATGTGGCGGCGCGGCGCGATGATCGCGCAGGCTGCGGTCGTACCAGCCGCCGCCCATGCCGAGGCGATGGCCATTGGCATCGAAACCGGTCAGCGGCAGCACGATCATCGCCATGTCGGTCACGCGCAGCAGCGACGACGATTCCAGCACAGGTTCGGGTATGCCGAAACGGTTCGGACGGGTGTCATCTCCCGCGCGGAACGGCGCGAAGCGCAAGGTGTTGTCGCTTTCATCGAGTACAGGCAGGCAATACACGCACGCTTTCGGCAGCCGCAACTGCCAGGCGTGCAGCGGCACTTCGCCATCGACCGCCCAGTAACCGGCGACGTATCCCTGCGTCGGCGCGAACGGCAAGGCCAGCAATCCGCGCGCAACCGCGTCGGCGGCGGCCAGGCGATCGCCCGCGCCCACGCTGCGGCGGGCATCGCGCAGGCGGCGGCGGAGATCGAGGGCGGGATCGCGGGTCGCGGGCATCCGCACATTATCCGCGAATGCAAAAGAAGAAGGTTCCTCCGCCGTGCCGATGCGGCGGAACGGCCTTGAACCCAGGGTTCAAGTGGAAGCGCTCGGCGACCTTCGGGCTTTCCGCACGTGGCGGACATGCAC
>JAFEBZ010000126.1 GCA_018242405.1 Pseudomonadota bacterium
CGCCTGCGGCAGCGCCGCCGACGAACAATGGGGTGACGCCAACAGCAAGCGCGCCAACGACGTGTTCGACCTCAAGGGTGATCTCGACTCGCTTGCGGCGCTGACCGGCGTTGCACTGCAATATCGTTCCGCACGATTGGCATGGGCACATCCCGGACGGTGCGCCGAAGTCTTCCGTGGCGACACCCGGATTGGCTGGATCGCCGAACTGCATCCGTCGCTGTGCGACGCGCTCGATCTTCCCGCGCGCACCTGCGCATTCGAAGTCGATCTGGTTCCGCTGGCGCAACGCGATGTCCCGACATCGCGGCCGCTGTCACGTTTTCCGTCGGTACGCCGTGACCTGGCACTGGTGGTGCCGCGCGATCTTGAATGGGCGGAACTTGCGGGGACCGTGCATTCCGCCGCAGGCGAGTGGTTGCGCGACCTGATCCTGTTCGATGTCTACACCGGAAGTGGTGTCGGAATCACTGAAAAAAGTTTCGCCATGGGCTTGATTCTGCAGGAAGAATCACGCACCCTGACCGACCAGGATGTCAATGCTGTCATCACAAGGGTGATCGATACTGCGGCATCCAGGCACGGAGCCGTAGTGCGCGGATAAGGGGAAGCAACATGGCGTTGACGAAAGCTGAACTCGCCGACCGATTGCATGAAGAGGTCGGGCTGAACAAGCGCGAATCGAAGGAATTCGTCGATGCGTTCTTCCTGTCGTTGTCCGAAGCGCTCTCCGATGGTCGCCAGGTGAAGATGTCTGGTTTCGGCAACTTCGACCTGCGCCGCAAGAGCGAACGTCCCGGGCGCAACCCGAAAACCGGTGTCGAGATTCCGATCACCGCGCGTACCGTGGTCACGTTCAAGCCGGGCCAGAAGCTGAAGGAGCGAGTGGAAGGACATGCTTGATCCCGGCAGCAACAAGGAACTCCCGCCGATCCCAGCAAAGCGCTACTTCACCATCGGTGAAGTGAGCGAGCTGTGCGACGTCAAGCCGCACGTGTTGCGCTATTGGGAAACCGAATTCCCATCGCTGAAGCCGGTGAAGCGTCGCGGCAACCGCCGCTATTACCAGCGTGCCGACGTGATGATGGTCCGCCAGATCCGCGGCCTGCTCTACGAACAGGGCTACACCATCAGCGGTGCCCGCCTGCGTCTCGAAGGTGACCAGGGCAAGGCCGTCGCTGCCGCTGCGTCCGCCTCTGCGGCATCGCCGGCCCAGGATTCGCTGCGCAGCCTGCGCATCGAGCTGGAACAGATCGCGGCGCTGCTGAAACGCTGATCGGCGATCGCGTCTATAATGGACGGCCTTTCGGGGTATAGCGCAGCCTGGTAGCGCACTTGTCTGGGGGACAAGTGGTCGTCGGTTCAAATCCGGCTACCCCGACCAATTAGCAGTCCGATGGCATCCCAAACCATCCAGAAAGCCCCGGTCAGTCCGGGGTTTTTTCGTTTCTGGCACCCGTGGCGAGCCCGGTGCAGGAACTTGCGGCGGACACCCCTTGTCCCAGTCGGGATTTTTCGGATTCAGGAAGAAACCCCATGCCCGTGATTCGCATGCTTGCCCTCGTGTTGACGTCCTGCCTCATCTCCCCCGGAATCACCGCACAACAGGTTGTGGCGACGCCGGTACCCGCCCAGCAGTCGAGCGAATTCGAAACGGTCACCGTGCAGGGTGCCCAGCCCGGTCCCGGGCTGTGGCAAGCGCAGAAGCACGGCCATAGCGTATGGATACTCGCGACGGTCTCGCCACTGCCGGACAAGATGACCTGGAATTCGAAGTTGATCCGCGATGTCCTCGCGGAATCGAAGGAGATCATCTATCAGCCTTCGGTGAGCATCGATGCCGACATCGGGATCTTCAAGGGATTGTTCCTGTTCAACTCGTTGCGGAAGATGGATCAAAATCCCGGCGGCCAAACCTTGCAGCAGGTATTGTCTCCCGCGCTTTACGCGCGCTGGTCGGCACTGAAAGTGCGCTACCTCGCGAATGACGACAAGGTGGAGCGCAAGCGCCCGATGTTCGCGGCTGGCGAATTGTTGAGGGCGGTGTACAAGGCGCAAGGATTGGGTGGCCGCCAAGTGGTCTCATCGGTGCTCGACGAAGCCACCAAGCAGCATGGCATCAAGGTCACATCGACATCGATCAAGGTGAAGATCGAGGACCCGGGCAAGGCGTTGAAGGAATTCGCCAACGAGAAACTCGGTGACGAAGGCTGCTTGTCCAATGCCATGGCGTTGGCGGAGCACAATCTTCCGGCGATCAGGGCCCGTGCCAACGCATGGGCGCGTGGCGACATTGCTCGCCTGCGCCAGTTGCCCATTTCCGATATCAACACCAACTGCGTGCAGGCGCTGATGGATGCGCAGGTCGCATCGTCGCGCGGGATCACCAACCTTCCGGCGCGTTTCAAGGAGAGCTGGCTGAAGGCAGTGGATGCTGCTGTTGCGAACAACGACACCACTCTCGTGGTGGTGTCGCTGGATCGCCTGATCGGCAAGGAAGGCTGGCTGGATGCCTTGCGCGCGCGGGGCTACGAGATCACCGAGCCCTGATCCGCCCGCCACAAGATCAGGGAAAGTCCTTGCGCGAGCAAAATGGCGCGGGTACGATGCGCGCACTTTCGGAACATCTGTCATGCATACCTCGATCCTGCCAACCGGCCACGCCCCGAAATCGCTGCGAAAGCCAGCGAAGGTGGCGTTTGCGCGCGCGTTGCGGTTGATCCGCATGAACCCCGAAACATCGTTTGCAGGCTATCGCCTGAATTCCCCGAGCAATACCATCACGGCTTGACGCCTATCCCGTCAGGCCACGCCTGACGGATCATCCCGGTCATCCCGATTCCGTTGCGGCGTAACCACGCGTGCATTGCGCGCATTCGCAACCGGAGTCACGACCATGCCGATCCAGCACGAAATCCACGACCACGCCGTCCCGATCAAGATCTGGGCGAGCGACCTCGACGAGCGCAGCACCCGCCAGTTGGGCAACATCGCCCAGCTTCCGGTCATCCATCACCATGTCGCGGCCATGCCCGATGCCCACACCGGCATCGGCGCCACCGTCGGCTCGGTGCTGGCGACGCGTGATGCCATCATCCCC
>JAFEBZ010000127.1 GCA_018242405.1 Pseudomonadota bacterium
CTGATGCCGTCCCTTGCGGATACCCGGAAATTTCCCAAATCGGCTCGCGTGCGAACGCGGGCCGATTATTCGTGCGCATTCGATGGTGCGAAACGCCTGCACGGGCCGTTGCTGCAACTCGCGGTGAAGCGCGACGTCGCGGTGGAGACCGGCGCGCGGCTGGGCCTCGCGGTATCACGCAAGGTCGATGGCAATGCCGTTGGCCGCAATCGCATCAAGCGCGTCTGGCGCGAAACCTTCCGCCACCAGCGCCCGCTGCTGCCGGCCGGCAGCTATGTCGCGGTGGCCAAGCCGGCCGCGGCGCAGGCGGATAATCCGGCCTTGCGCGCGGCCCTGCTTGAATTGCTGGCGCGCGCCGCCAGATTGCCGGGACAACCCGGGATCGGCACAATGCCGCCCGACGCACCAGCCACCCCTTCCAATCCCTTTACGCCCGATGCCGGATCGCCGGCGTCCCATTCCGACTGAGCGCATGAACCAGCAGACCCGCCTCTTCCTTTTGTTCGCCTGGCTAATGGTGGCCGTCCTGTTGTGGATGGAATGGGGCAAGGAACAAGCCGCCAAGCTGGCCCCGCCGGTGGTGACGCCTGCCGCGCAGGTGGTTCCGCAAGTGGTACCGGGCGCAACCCCGGCTGCGGTGCCGGCGGCTGTCGTTCCGGGCCAGGCGCCCGCTGCAGCGACGCCCGCCACGGCGAGTGCGTCCGCCGCGCCGGCTGCGGTCCAGATCGAGACCGACGTGTTGCGCGTGCAACTCGATGGCGGCAGCTTCCGCCAGGTCGACCTGTTGCAATATCCGAAGACGATGGACGGCAGTGATCCGGTGCGGCTGTTCTCGGCCGACAACGCCGATTACTACCAGGCGCAGACCGGCTGGAGTGGGCAGGGCGGTTCGCTGGCGCCGAACCATTCCGGATTCGTCGCCGATGGTGGTGCCACGCAATTCAAATTGGCCGCCGGCGCGAACACGCTGGAGGTGCCGTTCACCTGGAGCGGCGCCAATGGCGTCGTGATCCATCGCGTGGTGCGCTTCACCCGCGGCAGTTACGCGGTGGATGTGCGCGACAGCGTGACCAACGGCGGCAGCACGCCATGGCAGGGCTACGTCTATCGCCAGCTGGTGCGGGTGCCGCCGACCATCCAGACCGGGATGATGCATCCCGAGTCGTACAGCTTCGTTGGCGCGACCTGGTCGGATGGCAAGCATTACGATCGCCGCGCGTTCAAGGACTACATGGACGGCGGGACGATCGACCAGACCATCAAGGGTGGCTGGCTGGCGATGCCGCAGCACCATTTCCTGAGCGTGTGGATTCCCGAAGCCGACCAGCAGGCGAAGTTCTCGCTGAGCCAGACCGGGCCGCTCGATGCGATCGCGGCGATGGGTCCGGGCTTCACCTTGCAACCGGGTCAGTCCACGACCACCAACGCACGCCTGTGGGTCGGACCGAAGGACGTCAAGGCGCTGGAAGCGCTGAACGTGCCCGGCCTCGATCGCGCGATCGACTACAGCCGTTTCAGCATCTTCGCGGTGCTCGGTGGCTGGCTGTTCTGGTTGCTGATGAAGATCCACGCGCTGTTCGGCAACTGGGGCTGGTCGATCATCGGCCTGGTGTTCCTGCTGAAGCTGGCGCTGTTCCCGCTGTCGAACGCGCAGTACAAGTCGACGGCGCAGATGCGTCGCGTGCAGCCGCGGATGAAGGCGCTGCAGGAACGCTACGGCGACGACAAGCAGAAGCTCCAGATGGCGATGATGGAGCTGTACAAGACCGAGAAGATCAATCCGGTCGGCGGCTGCCTGCCGGTAATCCCGCAGACCATCATCTTCATGACGCTGTACTGGGTGCTGTCGGAATCGGTGGAGCTGCGCCATGCGCCGTGGATCGGCTGGATCCACGACCTCACCGCGCGCGATCCCTATTTCGTGCTGCCGGTGCTCAACGCCGCGATCATGTTCTTCACCCAGCACCTGACGCCGCCGGCGCCGGGCATGGACCCGACCCAGCAGAAGATGATGAAGGCGATGCCGGTGATGTTCGGCATCTTCCTCGCCATTCTGCCCGCCGGCCTGGTGCTGTATCAGGTGGCGAACGGTGCGCTCGGCCTGATCCAGCAGACCTACATGCTGCGCAAGTACGCCGACAAGTCGTCGCCGGGCACGCACGACGCCAAGAAGAAGTAATTGGCGTGGCGGCATGATGCGCGCATGAGCATGGCCGCCAGCACCACGATCGTTGCGATCGCCAGCGCGCCCGGACAGGGTGGCGTTGGCATCGTGCGATTGTCGGGTCCGCAGGCGCACGACATCGCCACGCGCCTGTGCGGGAAAACACTGGCGCCGCGAACAGCGCAACGCGTGGACGTTCGCGACGCCGCCAGCGGCGAGCTGATCGATGATGGCATCGCCTTGCGCTTCGTTGCGCCGGCGAGTTTCACCGGCGAAGACGTCGTCGAGCTGCAACTGCACGGCAGTCCGGTGCTGCTGGAACAAGTGGTGCAGGCGGCGGTGCAGCTCGGTGCGCAACGGGCGCGGCCCGGCGAATTCAGTGAACGCGCCTTCCACAACGGCAAACTCGATCTGGCCCAAGCCGAAGCGATCGTCGACCTGATTGCGGCGCGCGACGTGCAGGCTGCGCGCGCGGCGCGGCGTTCGCTGGACGGCGTGTTCTCGACGCGCGTCGATGCGCTCGCCGCGCGCCTGTTGCATCTGCGCGTGCACATGGAAGCGGCGATCGATTTCGCCGACGAACCGATCGAGACGCTGGGTGGCGAGGCCTTGCGCGATGGCATCGCCACGGCAACCGGCGAACTCGACGATTTGCTGGTCGCGGCCGAGCAGGGACGACGCTTGCGTGATGGCCTGCATGCGGTATTGGTGGGCCTGCCCAACGCCGGCAAGAGTTCATTGCTCAATGCGCTGGCCGGCAGCGACCGCGCCATCGTCACCAATGTGCCGGGGACGACGCGCGACCTGCTCCACGAAACCATCCGCGTTGCCGGCATCGAACTGACCCTGGTCGATACCGCCGGACAGCGCGATGACGGTGATGCCATCGAACGCGAAGGCATGCGCCGCGCGCGCGCCGAACTCGAACGCGCCGATCTCGCGATCGCGGTGCTGGATGGACGCGATGCCGACAGCCAGCGCGAACAACTTCAACACCTTTTGGTCGGTGTCCCGCGCGTGTTGTGGATCCACAACAAGGGCGACCTGTTCGCGCCGGCGAATGTCGGTGACGATGCCGTCGTCATTTCCGCCCGCACGGGCGATGGTTTGCCGGCTTTGCGTGAACGTTTGGCGGAGCTGGCCGGACAGCAGGCCGGCGAGGGCGCATTCAGCGCGCGCGCGCGCCATGTCGAAGCCCTGCAGCGTGCGCGCGAACACCTGTCCGCCGCCGGTTCAGCTTTCGGCCACGGCCAGCTCGAACTGGCCGCCGAGGACCTGCGCCTGGGGCACGATGCCCTTGGCGAAATCACCGGGCGCCTGCTCGCGGATGCCCTGCTCGGGCACATCTTTGCCAGCTTCTGCATCGGCAAATAGCCCCGGCGCTGTGACGCGCCCGACATATCCGGACATCGGGGTGTTGACAAGGAGGCTGTCGGTCGCTTGTATTCGTCCGGTTACGCATTCGCCCGGGGAAATCCACATGCAAACGACCGCCGCCGCAAGGCCCGCGCCCTCACACCTGACCCGTTCACTGCTCGCCGGTGGCGTCGCCCTCGCATTGGCGTTGGGCATGACGGCCTGTAAGAAGAACGACAGCGCCGCGCCTGCTGCCGGCAGCGCTCCTGCCGCCACGCCGGCCGCACCTGCCCAGGCGGTGTCGTCGACGGTGGCCGCGATGGGTGCCGATCAATTGCGCGATGCCGCCGCGAAGGCCCTGAGCGAACAGCGCCTGTACGCACCGGCCGGCAACAACGCGATGGAGTACTACCTCGCGCTGCGCGACAAGTCGGCGAATGATCCTTCGGTTGCCAGCGCGCTGACCGATCTGCAGCCGTACGCGACCATCGCCACCGAACAGGCGATCGCGCGCAAGGATTTCAGCGAAGCCGACCGTCTCTACGCCTTGCTGGAGAAAGCCGATTCCGCGGCGCCGGCGCTGCCGCGCCTGAAGAACGCGATCGCCGATGGCGAGAAGGCCGCGGCCGCAGCGGCGGCATCGGGCACCACGCCGGTGCTGACGCCGCAGGAACAGGCCAAGCAGGCGGAACTCGAGAAGAAGCGCCTGGAGGACCAGAAGAAGCTGCAGGAACAAGCAGCGAAGGAATTGGCGGCCAAGCAGGCGCAGGACAAGGCCGCGCAAACGGCGCAACAGCAACAGCAGGCCGCCACTGCCAAGGCGGATGCCGATCGCAAGGCCGAAGCGGATCGCAAGGCTGAAGCCGACCGCAAAGCGGAAGCCGATCGCAAGGCGGCCGCCGATCGCGCCGCCGAGCAACAACAACGTGCCGCCGCCGCACCGACGCGCAGCGCCAGCAGCGAATTGCGCGCGATCAGCACGCCGAGCCCGCGCTTCCCGGTCGAGGCATTGCGCAGCGGCCAAAGCGGCAGCGTGACGGTGGAGTTCACCGTGTCGTCCGATGGTTCGGTGAGCGCCGCCCGCGTGGTCAACGCCGATCCGCCGCGCGTGTTCGATCGCGAAGCCCTGAACGCAGTGCGCAAGTGGCGCTTCGAGCCGGTGGCGAATCCGGTCACCACCCGCCGCACGATGCAGTTCAAGCCGAGCGAATGATCGTTTCGTGATGCAAGAAAAAGCCCGGCGAGAGCCGGGCTTTTTTGTTGCCTGCAACCTGCCGCGATCAGGAGGCGATCGCGAGTTTCTCCTGGCTGTAGCGGCGCACCGCCATCCACCACAACAACAGTGTCACGGCGATCGCGGAGCCGAAATACACCAGCCATTCCAGCGGCTGGACGGTTTCGCTGCGCAGCACCTTGAGGATGATCTGGTTCTGCGCTAGGAACGGCACCGCGAATTGCCAGAGCGCGTTCTTGACCGGGTTCACCATCAGGAAGAGCGTCGGCACCATAGGCAGCAGCATCAGGATCGACATGTAGCTCTGCGCTTCCTTCACCGATTTCGCACCCGATGCGATCAGCGTGAGCAGTGAGCAACCGAGTCCGACCAGCGGCAACAGGATCAGCAGCATCTTCAATACCGCGATCGTGCTGATGTCCATCAACTTGCCGATGCCGGGCGTCAGTTGCGCGCCGAGCTTGAACGACAGGCAGGTGAGGGTGACGGAGACGATGCCGATCAGCATGGCCGCGATCACCTTGCCGCTGACGATGGATCGACGCGTGACCGGATTGGTGAGCAGCGGTTCCAGCGACTGGCGTTCGCGTTCGCCGGCGGTCATGTCGATCACCAGTGCGGCGCCGCCGAGGAATCCACCGAGGATCAGCAGGTAGGGCAGGAACGACATCACCTTGCCGCGGCGTGCTTCCGGCGTCGACAGATCCTTGTTCGCCACCATCACCGGTGCCGCGACTTCGGGATTGATGCCGCGCGCGAGCAGGCGCAATGCGCCCATCTGTTGCGTATAGGCGTTGAGCAGCGTGGTCACGCGTTCGGTCGGGATGCGGGCGTCCTGGCGGGTGGAGTCGTTGACGACTTCCACCAGCGCCGGTTCGCCCTTGCGCCACTGTTCCTCGAACTTGTCGCCGATGCGGATGTAGACGTCCTCGCGCTGGCTGCGGATGGCGGCATCGGGATCGGCGACGTTCTTCGCGGTCACGCCGCGTCCGGCCAGCCACTTCACCAGGTTGGGTGCGTGCTGGGCACCGACGATGGCGACTTCGAGCGGCTTGTCGTTGAGTTCCTTCATCTTGTGCTGCATGAAGGTGCCGAGGCCGAAGATCAGCACCAGCATCAGCACTGGCGTCATCAGCAAGGTCAACAACAGGGTCTTGCGATCGCGGGAGAAGTCGAGCAGTTCCTTGCCGACGATGGCTTTCAAGGCATTCATGCGTGCAGTCCTTCTTCGCTGCCGATCAGGCGGACGAAAGCGTCTTCGAGGTTGGATTCGTGGGCGTGTTCGCGCAGTTCGTCGGGGCTGCCTTCGGCCATGACGCGACCGTTAGCGATGATGACGATGCGATCGCAGAGCGCGGCGACCTCCTGCATGATGTGGCTGGAGAACACCACGCAATGGCCTTCCTCGCGCAGCTGCTTGAGGAAGCTGCGCAAGCCGCGGGTGGTCATCACGTCGAGGCCGTTGGTCGGTTCGTCGAGGATGACGTTGCGCGGCGAATGCACCAGCGCGCGCGCGATCGCGGTCTTGGTGCGCTGGCCCTGCGAGAAGCCTTCGGTGCGGCGATCGAGGAAATCCTCCATCTGCAGCGCCGATGCCAGCGTGGCGATGCGCTGTTCTACCTGTTGCGACGACAAGCCATGCAGTTCACCGAAGTAGCGGATGTTCTCGCGCGCGGTCAGGCGCTTGTAGACGCCGCGCGCATCCGGCAACACGCCGAGCGCGCGTCGCACCGCATTGGCATCGACGCGGGTATCGATGCCGTCGACGCTGACGCTGCCGCGTTCCGGCGTCATCAGGGTGTAGAGCATGCGCATGGTGGTGGTCTTGCCGGCACCGTTGGGGCCGAGCAGGCCGGTGATCTGGCCGTCGTGCGCGGTGAAGCTGACGTCGTCGACGGCGACCACGGGCGCGTCTTTCTTGCCCTTGCCGGGGAAGGTCTTGTGGAGATGTTCGGCGACGATCATGGCGTCCATCCGTTGTAGTCGATGAAGGAAGGCGTCGGGCTGAGCGCGTCGAGGCACTTGGCGTCGAGCGACTTGGCGTCGGCGGTTTCGATGAACTTCGCGAAGAGGCGCGGCATGCAGCCGGCACCGATCACGTTGTGGCCCTGGCCGTTGAGCACCAGCAGGCGGCCGTTGGGCAGCGACTTCGCCACTTCCTCGCCATAGCGCGGCGGCGTGACCGGATCGAACTGGCCTTCCAGCACCAGTGCCGGGACATTGGTCTTCAGCGCATCGTGGAAATCGGCGGGCACCTTGCCCTTGGGCCACAGCGTGCACGCCTTCGCCATCATGTTGCCGATGTCGTTGCCGAGCACGGTGCCGCTGTTGTCCTGCACTGCCTCCGCCTGCATGCCGGCATCCTCCGCGCACACCACCGACAGCTGCATGCCCATCGCCATCTGGTCTTTCATCTGGGTGTGGAGCATCGCCGTCAGCGCTTTCAATCCGGCGTAACGACCCTGCGCCGCTTCGTGGATCTGCAGCGGCAGGATCGAGGCGATCGCCGGCATGTAGGCGAACATGCGCACCAGGCCAGCCACTTCATCGGCGCTGAGTGCTTCGGTCTTCTGTTCGCCGCTCAGCGGATCGCGATAGCTGACCTGCGGTGGCGACTTGCGCAAGGTGTCGAGCACGCTGCCGAGTTCGGCACGCGGATCGCCGAACTTCGCCTTGCACTGCGCGTCCTTGGTGCAGACGCCGAACTGCAACGCCAATGCATCGTCGAGGTTGCGCGCCCAGATGTTGGAAAGATGCAACGTGTTGGGCACCACGGAATCGAGCACGATGCTGCGGGTCTGCTGCGGATGGCGCATCGCGTATTGCTGTGTCACGCGGGTGCCATAGCTCACGCCGTAGAGGTTGATCTGCTTCGCACCGATCGCTTCGCGCACGGCGTCGAGGTCGGCGACCGCTTCGGTGGTGCCGTACTGGCGCAGGTCGGCGCGCTTCGACAAGGTGTCGATGCAGGCCTGCATTTCGCGGGCGATGGTGGCGTCGTCCGGCTTGGTCGCGGCCTCGTCGTCGACATCACAGGCGAGCTTGTTGGAGCCGCCGGTGCCGCGCTGGTCGACCAGGATCACGTCGCGCTGGTTGAGCACGCCATCGAACACCGGCGCCAGGGTGGAATAGGTGTCGACCGCAGACTGGCCGGGACCGCCGGCGATCAGGAACACCGGATCGTCATGGGCGTCGCCGTCTTCACTGACCGGAATCCAGGCGATGCGCAGGTCGATCTTGCGGCCGTTCGCGTTGGCGCGGTTTTCCGGCACCGACAGCGTGGTGCATTGCGCGGGCAAGCCTTCGCGTCCGGCCGCGCCGGGCAGCGTGCACGGCTTGAAGCTCAATTGGCCGAGCTTGCGTTGCGGCGCCGGTTCGCTGCGGACGGCCTGCGTGGATGCGCCGGTGTTCGCGGCCTGCGCCGGTGGTTGGTGCTTGCGCCATGACTGGTAGCCGATGAAGCCTATGGCCACCACCATGGCAAGAATGAAACGGATCTTTCTCGACATGTCCCCTCCTCAAGGTTCGTGATAGATGAAAACGGATTCGATGGATTCGTCGAACAATTTCGCGATGCGGAACGCCAGCGGCAGCGACGGGTCGTACTTGCCGGTTTCCAGCGCATTGATGGTCTGGCGCGAGACTTCGAGGCGCTCGGCCAGCGCGGCCTGCGACCAGCCCATCTGTTCGCGCAATTCGCGCAGGCGGTTGTCCATCAGCGGTAGCGCCGCGTCGCGCGGTACTTGCCGATGGCGTAGGTGAAGCACATCAGCGGGAATACCCAGATCATCGCGACGCCGGACGGGACGGCGATGACCTTGCCGAGCTGGAGGAAACCGCCGGCCAGATAGATTTGCGAGACGATCAACGCGGCGACGCCGACCGCTTCCATTTCGATGCGCCGCTGCATTTCGTCGACGGTGCGCAGGTAGCGCAGGAAGGCATACAGCACGAAGGAGATCGGCAGCGCCGGGGCGACCGCGATCAGCGCGCGCAAGGGCATCGCCATGACGTAGTGTTTCAGCAGCCAGGTCGATCCGAACACGATCGCCATGTACACAATCATCGCCGGCCACATGCGACGGCGGTAATCGCGGCTGGCGCGGCTGCCATATTCCTCCTCGCAGTGATCGCGCCACCAGCGCGGCAGGAATCGCCACGCAAGGATCGCGACAAGGGCGCCGGCGCCCATGCCGGTCAGGGTCCCGACCCGCGTGTCCGGCCAGCCCGCGGCATTGCCGTAGAGGGCGAGGCCGAACGCGACGACGGCGAAAATGCCGGCGGTGACGAAGCGGTTGCGAAAGCTCATGCTCATCATTGCGGCGTCCTCCGCGCACGCGCCATCAGGGCGACGCCGAGGGCGATGAAGGCCGGGCCGGGCGCCCACAGGCCGGCGTTATGGACAGCCAGCCCGGTCGTGAGGAACACGATCCCGACGATCAGGAATGCGAGGCCAGCGTTGTGGTTCGAGCGGGGCTTGTCGTTCATGGCAGTGTGTCAAGTAACCTTGACAACACACTAAGCCCGACAAATCCCGCCTGTCAAGCACCCTTGACAATCAGGGCCGCAGCCTCGAAGCCGGGAAGGGTGCTGGAGTACCATTTGCGTCATGAACAGCACCCACAAGAAGCCGTTGCCGGGCACCGATCTGGCGTATTTCGACGCGTCCGCTGCGGTCGAGGCGATTCAGCCCGGTGCCTGGGCTGGCCTGCCCTATACCTCGCGCGTGTTCGCCGAAAACATCGTCCGTCGCGCCGATCCGGCGAAGATCGCCGACTATCTCGGCCAGCTGATCGAACGCCGCCGCGACCTCGATTTCCCGTGGTTCCCGGCGCGCGTGGTTTGCCACGACATCCTCGGCCAGACCGCGCTGGTCGACCTTGCCGGTTTGCGCGACGCCATCGCCGACCAGGGTGGCGATCCCGCGCAGGTGAATCCGGTGGTGCCGGTGCAGCTGATCGTCGACCACTCGCTGGCGGTCGAATTCGACGGCAATGACCCGAATGCATTCGCCAAGAATCGCGCGGTGGAGGATCGTCGCAACGACGATCGTTTCCACTTCATCGACTGGACCAAGCACGCGTTCCGCAACGTCGACGTGATCCCGCCGGGCAACGGCATCATGCATCAGATCAACCTGGAGCGGATGTCGCCGGTCGTGGGTGTCATGGACGGTGTCGCCTATCCGGACACCTGCGTCGGCACCGATTCGCACACGCCGCACGTCGATGCGCTGGGCGTGATCGCGGTCGGCGTCGGCGGTCTCGAAGCCGAGAACGTGATGCTGGGTCGCGCGTCGTGGATGCGCCTGCCCGACATCATCGGTGTCGAACTGGGCGGCAAGCCGCAGCCGGGCATCACCGCCACCGACGTCGTGCTCGCACTGACCGAATTCCTGCGCAAGCAGAAGGTGGTCGGTGCCTTCCTCGAATTCCGCGGCGAAGGCGCGGCGGCGCTGACGCTGGGCGATCGCGCGACGATCTCCAACATGGCGCCGGAATACGGTGCGACCGCGGCGATGTTCTTCATCGACAACAACACGCTCGACTACCTGCGCCTGACCGGGCGCGGCGACAAGCAGGTCGCGCTGGTCGAAACCTATGCCAGGACCGCTGGCCTGTGGGCCGACACGCTGAAGGACGCGCAGTACGAACGCACGCTGTCGTTCGATCTGTCGAGCGTGGTGCGCACGCTGGCCGGCCCGTCGAATCCGCACGCGCGCCTGCCGGTGAATGAATTGCAGTCACGCGGGATCGCCGACGAAACGAAACTCGAAGCGGGGCGCGGTGAAGAAGCGCAGGGATTGATGCCCGATGGCGCGGTGATCATCGCCGCCATCACCAGCTGTACCAACACCTCGAATCCGCGCAACGTGATCGCTGCCGGCCTGATCGCGCGCAATGCAAATCGCGCCGGATTGATCCGCAAGCCATGGGTGAAATCCTCGCTGGCACCCGGATCGAAGGCGGTCGCGCTGTACCTGGAAGAAGCCGGGCTGAAGTCGGAACTGGAAAAACTCGGTTTCGGCATCGTCGCCTTCGCCTGCACCACCTGCAACGGCATGAGTGGCGCGCTCGATCCGAAGATCCAGCAGGAAGTGATCGATCGCGATCTCTATGCAGTCGCGGTACTGTCGGGCAATCGCAATTTCGACGGGCGCATCCATCCCTACGCCAAGCAGGCCTTCCTCGCCTCGCCGCCACTGGTGGTCGCTTATGCGATCGCCGGCACCGTGCGTTTCGACATCGAGAAGGATGCGCTCGGCCATCGTGCCGACGGCACGCCGGTCTACCTCAAGGACATCTGGCCGGACGACGCCGAGATCGACGCGATCGTGAAGTCGGCGGTGAAGCCGGAACAGTTCAACGCGGTCTATGAGCCGATGTTCCGTCGCGGTGGAAGCGATGGTGTGCAGGCCGCGCCGTTGTACGAGTGGCGCCCGCAGTCCACCTATATCCGTCGTCCGCCGTATTGGGAAGGCGCGTTGGCCGGCGAACGCACCATGCGCGGAATGCGCCCGCTCGCGGTGCTCGGCGACAACATCACCACCGACCATCTGTCGCCGTCAAACGCGATTCTTCCGAGCAGTGCCGCCGGCGAATATCTGGCGAAAATGGGTCTGCCGGAAGAAGACTTCAATTCCTACGCGACGCATCGCGGCGATCACCTGACCGCGCAACGTGCGACCTTCGCCAATCCGAAAACCATCAACGAAATGGCGGTGGTCGACGGCGCGGTCAAGCAGGGATCGCTGGCGCGTGTCGAACCCGATGGCAAAGTGATGCGGATGTGGGAAGCGATCGAGACCTACATGGATCGCGGCCAGCCATTGATCATCATCGCCGGCGCCGATTACGGCCAGGGCAGTTCGCGCGACTGGGCGGCCAAGGGCGTGCGTCTTGCCGGTGTCGAAGTGATCGCGGCGGAAGGCTTCGAACGCATCCACCGCACCAACCTGATCGGCATGGGCGTGCTGCCGTTGGAATTCCTGCCCGGTACCAATCGCAAGACATTGGGCATCGACGGCACGGAGACCTATGACGTGATCGGCGAGCGCACGCCGCGGGCGACGCTGACGTTGGTGATCCACCGCAAAGATGGCGAACGCGTGGAAGTGCCGATGCTGTGCCGCCTCGACTCCGACGAAGAAGTATTGATCTACGAAGCCGGTGGCGTGCTGCAGCGGTTTGCGCAGGACTTCCTCAACGCAAACACGGCAGCGGCCTGAGTCCATGGCATCGGCCGAGCGTGCGTTGTTCGTGGCGATGCCGGGCGCGGAAGTGCGGGATGGATTGTTGACTGGTGCGCGGGCACACGGTCTCGAGCACCAGCTCGGCAGCGCGATGTTCGATCCACTCAACTGGCACCAGACCTTGTCGGATCGCCATTGGCGTCCGAGCGCAGAGCGCATCGAACAACTGAAGCGTGCGGGTGATCGCATCGACGGTGCTGCATTCACGCTGCGCTTCGATCGCATCGGCGGCAGCGACCATTGGGTGTTCGGCGTGCAGGGCGGAAGTCGCGGACTGAAGGACCTGCTGGCCGCCGTGCAACACGGACTGGGCACGGAAGGACTTGCCGACACTCTCGTCCACAGTCCGCACATCACCTTGAGTTACAACGCGCCGCACCCGCTGCGACGGACGGATATCGAACCGGTCGAATGGCGGGTCGATGAACTCCTGCTGGTCATCGGTGGCGGCAGCGAACCCTATCGTTACCGCGTCGTCGAACGCTGGCCATTGCAGGCGGGCGACCAGCTTCCCGGCGCACAACTCGGCCTACTCTAGACAGTTACGGAACTACAGACATGTCGCATCGAATCCAGCAACGCGTTCCCGCCACCTACATGCGCGGTGGCACCTCGAAAGGCGTGTTCTTCTCGTTGAACGATTTGCCCGAAGCCGCGCGCGTGCCGGGCGCAGCCCGCGATACCTTGTTGATGCGGGTGATCGGCTCGCCCGATCCCTACGGCAAGCAGATCGACGGCATGGGCGGCGCGACCTCGAGCACCTCGAAGACGGTGATCGTGGCGAAAAGCGCCAAGCCCGATCACGATGTCGACTATCTGTTCGGGCAGGTCGGCATCGACAAGGCCTTCGTCGACTGGAGCGGCAACTGCGGCAATCTCACTTCGGCGGTGGGTCCGTTCGCGATCGCGCATGGCCTGATCGATCCCGCGCGCGTTCCCCGCGATGGCGAATGCGAGGTGCGGATTTTCCAGGCCAATACCGGCAAGACCATCATCGCCCACGTGCCGATGCGCGACGGCGAAGTGCAGGAGCTCGGCGATTTCGAACTCGACGGCGTGACCTTTCCCGCTGCGGAAATCCGCCTGGAATTCCTTGATCCCGGCGCCGATGAGGAAGGTGCGGGCGGCGCGATGTTTCCGACCGGCAATGTCGTCGACGAACTGCACGTCCCCGGCATCGGCCTGAAGGACGATCACGTGCGCGTGACATTGATCAACGCCGGCATTCCGACGATCTTCGTCAACGCCGCCGACATCGGTTACACCGGCAGTGAATTGCAGGATGCGATCAATGGCGACGCCGCGGCGCTCGCGCGTTTCGAAACGCTGCGTGCGCACGGTGCGTTGAAAATGGGGTTGATCAAGTCGCTCGACGAGATCGCCACCCGCCAGCACACGCCCAAGATCGCCTTCGTCGCGTCGCCACGGGACTACGTCAATTCCGCGGGCAAGACCGTCAAGGCCGGCGACGTCGACGTGCTGGTGCGCGCGATGTCGATGGGCAAGTTGCATCACGCGATGATGGGCACTGCTGCGGTTGCGATCGGTACCGCTGCTGCGGTGCCTGGCACATTGGTGTGCGAAGCGGCAGGCGGAACGCCGCGCGATGTCGTGCGTTTTGGCCATCCCTCGGGAACCTTGCGTGTCGGCGCCAGCGCCGAGCAGCGCGATGGCGCATGGACGGTGACCAAGGCGGTGATGTCGCGCAGCGCGCGCGTGCTGATGAGCGGCCAGGTGCACGTGCCGGGCTGATGGATTGGTTGCGGCCTGGTTCGCTGAATTGGCCCGGTCTTCCGTCGGGGTGGGCAGCATAGTTCATCAAACCAGTACGCGCCCGGATCACGACATGTCAGTGCTTGCAGCAGCAGGAAAACAGGCGCCTCGGAATTCGAAAGCTGCAAACATTCTTGCCCATGCCGTCATCGGCGGCATTGTGCTTGGCTGTGTCGACATTCTCTTCGCCTGGCTGTTCTGGAACAGCAAGGGCGTGACGGTCGCGGACGTGTTCCAGTCGATTGCGCGCGGCGTTTACGGAAAGCAGGCGGCAGCACTGGGAAATACGAGCGTTTCCGTCGGCGCGGCCTGCCATTTCTTCATCGCCATTTGCATGGTGTTGGCGTGGATCGGATTTGTTTCGTTCAAGCCGGCGTTCAACAGGCGATGGGTGGCGTGGGGCGCGCTCTATGGATTTCTCCTGTACGTCTTCATGAATTTCGTGTTGCTGCCGATCACGCCGGTGGGTTGGCCGAAGTTCGGCAATCCGGAATGGATCGAAGCCAGCGTATTCATGCACCTGCTGTTCGGAATCTGGTGCGCGTATTGCGGTTCGCGATACCTGGCGAAGCGCCGCTGACATCAAGCACGCTGCATTGCGATCAAGCGCGATCCAAGACCAATTCCTGTCCGAAAAAATCACGATTGGTCCGGTTTGTCCTTGACGTCCAATTCGAAATCACTTGTCGATGCCAATCCATAAATGGGTTGTAAACATCTTGTTCAAGAAATTTTTCCGACACATAGTCGAATCGTCATCCACGAGAGTCCACTTCAATGGCATTCGATTCGATTTCCATCAAATCCGGTTTCAAGCGCAGTGCGCTGACGATTGCCCTCGGGCTGTGTTTCGCCGGCAGCGTGCAGGCACAATCGACCACCGGTTCCGTCTACGGCAACGCCGCACCCGGCGAAGCCATCACGCTGGTCAGTGACACCGGCTTCGCGCGCACGGTGACTGCAGACAGCAGCGGTCGCTACAACGCCAGCAACCTGCCGATCGGCAATTACACCGTCACTGCGAAAAAAGGCGATCAGGTCGTCGGCACCAGGCAGGTGCTGGTGAAAGTGAGCTCGGGTACGGAAGTGTCATTCGCGGGTGCGCAAGCCAACCCCGGCAATGAACTCGGCACGATCACCGTGACTTCGGTGGGCGCCGGCATCGACGTGACCCAGGTCGATTCTCGTACCGTCATCACCGCGAAGGACCTGGCCGTGCTGCCGGTCGGACGCAGCGCCGAAGCCATCGCGCTGCTGGCGCCGGGCACTGTCCTGGGCAGCGGGTTTTTTGGCAGCGCGGTATCGTTCGGCGGCTCCAGCGTGACCGAGAACGCGTACTACATCAACGGCTTCAACGTGTCGGATCCGCTGGCGAACATCGGCGGCTTGAGCCTGCCCTACGGCTCGATCGCGCAACAGGAAACCTATACCGGCGGCTACAGCGCCATGTATGGCCGTTCCGATGGCGGCGTGATCAATCAGGTCGGCAAGCGCGGCACCAAGGACTGGCACTTCGGTGGCCAGATCTCCATCCGCCCGAAGGCGCTGGCGTCGACGCCGAAGGATGTCTATTACCCGAAGGCGATGACCCTGCCGTCAGGCACCAGTGACGGCGTGCATCCCTGGCACTACGACAACCCCAACAATCCGGGCACGTTGTTCCAGAAGCGCAACGACGACAAGCGCTGGAACACGATCTACTCGGCGTACGTCGGCGGCCCGCTGGTTCCCGACAAGCTGTACTTCTTCTTGTCTGCGGAAAAGTCCAAGGACTCGACTATCGCAACGACCAGCAAGGCCGGCACGCCCACGCGCGCGCACGACGACAGCAAATCGCAGAAGATCTACGGCAAGATCGACTGGAACATCAATGATTCCAACATCATCGAACTGACCGGGATCAAGGAAAACGACAACAGCCACGGCTCGACGTACGCGTACGACTATCCGACCTTCAGCCAGGGCAAGTTCCTGTCGCCGTCGACACCGACCAAGCTGAATACCACGGTCTATATCGCCAAATACACCAACTACCTGACCGACAACCTCAACTTCTCGGTGACCTACGGCAAGGACACGGTGCGCAATCCGACGATGGTTGCTGCCGAAAGTGCACTGCCGAACATCGCCCGCGCCGACCTGATTCCGACGGCGAAACTGCCGGCAGGCGTGACCAGTCCGACCCAGTTGGACTTGCCGCAGCTGTCCAATGTCGGTGCGACGCCGGGCGCGAGGATGACCGCGACCGGCGTTCGCTTCGACGTCGAGTACAAGATCGGTTCCCACCAGCTGACCGGTGGCATCGACAACATGACCTACAAGGCCTTCGACCAGGGCGGCACCACCAGTGGACCGGGCTATTTCTGGCAGTACCGCGCCGGCGGCACCACGGTTCGCCAGCTCTACTTCAACTCGCTGGCATCGATGTCGGTAGTGCAGAAGGCGATGTATCTCGAGGACGTCTGGCAGGTCACCGATCGCTTCATGCTGAAGGCCGGTTTGCGCAGCGACGATTTCAACAACAAGAACAACGCCGGCCAGAGCTACGTCCACGAGAAGCACCAGGTTGCACCGCGCGTCGGTTTCGCCTGGGATCTCCATGGCGATTCGACGATGAAGCTCTACGGCAACCTGGGACGCTACTACCTGGCGCTGCCGAACGAAGTCGCCATCCGTGGCGCTTCGCCGTCGACCAACTACCGCATTACGTGCAACTACGCGAGTGTCGACATCAACGGCCAGCCGTTGGGCCTGAGCGGTTGCGGCGCGCCGTTCTCGGCGAACGGCGAATTCGGCCAGGCGGTCGATCCGGCCTCGATCGCGTCGAAGAACCTGAAGCCGCAATACCAGGATGAGGCGATCCTCGGTTTCGACTGGCAGTTCCGCAAGAACTGGATCGCAGGCGTGAAGGGCACGTATCGCAAGCTCGGCACGGTGATCGATGACTGGTGCGATACCAGCTTCATCGCCAACAAGCTCGATGCAACCGGGCTGGGTTCGGCCAACTACACCATCCCGGGCTGCTACATCATCAACCCGGGCCGCACCAACGTGTTCCACGTCGCCAAGGCCGATGGTTCCGGTTACACCGATGTCAGCATGACCAACGCGGATCTCGGCTTCGGCAACCTCAAGCCGATCCGCAAGTACATGGCGCTCGACCTGTACCTGGAGCACCCGTTCGACGGCAAGTGGCAGTACCGCATCGACTACACCTGGAGCCGCAATCCGGGCAACACCGAAGGCCAGGTCAAGTCGGATATCGGCCAGGGCGACATTTCCAAGACCCAGGACTGGGACTCCGCGGGCCTGATGTACAACGCCTACGGCATGATGGCGAATGATCGTCGCCACGCCCTGCGCATGCGTGGCATGTACCAGTTCGCACCGGAGTGGTTGCTGACCGGAAAACTGCTGGTGCAGTCGGGCGTGCCGCGCAACTGCCTGGGCTTTTTCTTCAACGATTCCGATCCGATCGGCTACGGCTCTTCGTACCACACCTGCTTCAACAAGGATTCGGCACCGGGCGAGCAGCACGGGCCGTGGACCAAGCAGCTGGACCTGGGCATCGTCTATCGTCCGAAATACTTCAACAAGAAGCTGACGGTCGCGGCGAACGTGTTCAATGTCACCAACGAACGCAAGCCGCTGCAGTACAGCGCACGCCTGGAAACCAGTGCCTCGGGCACACCCGGTGACGGCACCGTGCTGAGCACCTACGGTGGGCCGCTGTTCTTCCAGGCGCCGCGTTACGTGCAGTTGAGCGTGAGCTACGATTACTGACGGACCGCAGTCTGTCGCGCAACATCAGGCGGTCACCTTCGGGTGGCCGTTTGACTTTCACCGACCCGGAGCCTCGCGCATGAAACTGCACATCGCCGTTGCCGCCGTCCTGTCGTGCGGGCTGCTGCCACTGCATGCGCAATCTTCCGTCGCGCAGGCGATCCACTCCGATCCATCGCGGGACAGCGCCCATCCGGCGCGCATGGAAGTGCTGCACATCCCATCGCATGGAAAGCTGATCAATGGCATCGCCTATCTCGCATCCGGTGCCGGCGTGCATCCGACCGCGGTGTTTTTCCACGGCTTACCCGGCAACGAAAAGAACCAGGACCTGGCGCAGGCGGTGCGGCGGGCAGGCTGGAACGCGGTGATGTTCAGCTATCGCGGTTCCTGGGGCAGCCCCGGGAAATACAGCTTCTCCGGCAATCTCGAAGATGCCGACGCGGTGCTCGCATTCGTCGAAGATCCCGCCAACGCGCGCAAATACGGCATCGATGCGAAGCACATGGTCGTGATCGGACACAGCATGGGCGGCTGGGTCGCCGTGCAAGCGGCGGCGCGCCATCCCGAGTTGATCGGTGCCGCGGCGATCTCCGCGGCGGACATGGGCCGCGTCGGCACGATGCCGCATGCGCAGGTCGTTGCAGCAATGCGCGATGGCATGGAATCGCTGGTCGGCACCACGCCGGAAGCGATGGCCGATGAACTCGCTTCCGGATCCGCGCGCTGGACCTTCGATGTCGCGGCGCCACGATTGGCGAAGATGCCGATGCTGATCCTGACATCCGACGATGGCCTCGCGATGTTCGGCGATGGTCTGGTTGCGAAACTGAAGTCCGAAGGCAATTCGCGGGTGACCACCCTGCATCGGGCGACCGATCATTCGTGGTCGGATTCGCGGATCACGCTCGCGACGACATTGCTGGAATGGTTGCAGACCTTGCACTAGAAGTTTGGTAACGCGAATGCGCGGAGGATTGGTATCGCGCAAGGGCAGACATGCGCCCTAAGCTGGCAGGAACAGATGCAACAGGAGGATGTGTCCTGCTGAACCTCGCAGCCAATTCCGCGCAAGAAGAGACAAGTCTGTTGCTCGAGGCGCGCTCGCTCGTTCGGGTCTTCCAGATCTTCGGCAACATCGAACGCACGATGATCCTGTTCATGATCGCGACCAGGAACGGGATCACCGCGACCGACATCGTGAATGCCATCCAGATGAGCAGGCCGCACGCGTATCAACACCTGAAACGGCTGGTCGCGGGTGGCTGGATCAGGCCGGTCAGGCGCGGACCGGCACGCGTCTATGTCTGCAGCAACCTTGAAGTGCATTTGTTGCTGACGAACCTGCGCACCATGGCGCGAGCGCAAGAACGTGCATTCACAAAGGGGCGTAACCGCGATCCGGCGACGATCCTGAACTTCCGCCAGTGGCAGGATCTGAAGATGCCGGTCGCGTAAGTCCAATTCCGGGCGCGATCCCTCGAAATTGGATCGGCTCGCCATCACCCCGATGGCGGCATACTCGCGGCCATGGACATCTTCCTTGATGGCGAAGGCGCGATCTATCAGCAGCTGGTGCGCGGGCTCAAGAATGCCATCGCGACAGGACGGCTGGCGGAAGGCGAGCGGCTGCCGCCATCGCGCGACCTGTGTCGCCAGTTGGGCATCTCGAGAACCACGGTCGTCGCGGCCTACGAATTGCTGAGAGCTGAGGGTTATACCAACACCGTTACCGGTTCCGGCAGTTTCGTCGCGAAAAGTCGTTTCGTGAAGGAACGCAGCAGCCATTTGCTCTCGGCCATCCCGCCGCAGAACGAACGCAGTCGGATCGCGCGCAGCGTCTTCGATCTCAAGAACATGCCAGGGCGTCGGCCGGACGGCATCCGCCATGCTTTCGAATACGGCCAGCCGATCCAGAACAAGAGCATGGACCTGCTGTGGGCCAAGGAAATCCGCAAGGCGATTCCGCGGGCCACAAGCCGCTATCCGCGCGTGCAGGGCAATCCGGAACTCAGGAGTGCGCTGGCGCACCACATCGAGCGCAGCCGCGGGATCGTCTGCGACGCCGACGACATCATCATCGTGGCGGGCGTGCAGCAGGCGATCCAGGTGTGCATCCAGGCGCTGCTGAATGCCGGCGATGCGGTCGCGTTCGAAGAACCGGGATACTTCAGCGCGCGCAACCTGTTCCAGATCGCGGGCGCCAGGATCGTCCCGATTCCGGTCGATCGCGACGGCATGGTGGTGGAGGACATCCCGCCGGGCGTGCAGCTGGTCTATGCCACGCCGTCGCACCAGTTCCCGACCGGTGCGGTGCTGTCGGAAGCGCGGCGTGCGGCATTGCTGGAATACGCGCGCCGCACCGATGCATGGGTGATCGAAGACGACTACGACGGCGAGTTCAGGATCAATGGTCCGGCGATGCTGTCGTTGCATTCGTCCGATCGCCATGGGCGCACGATCTACGTCGGCACGCTATCGAAGGCGTTTTCAGCGGGAATCCGGCTGGGTTACATCGTGGCGCCGCCCGCGCTCCAGCGCGATCTCCTGGCGGCGAAATGGTGCCTCGATTTCGCCTCGCCGGCGCTGGAGCAAGTGGCGTTGGCGGGGCTGGTCCAGAGTGGCGCGTACACCCGGCATTTGCGCTGGGTGTCCGAGGAGTTGCTGAACCGGCGAACCGCGCTTGCCTCCGAATTGATGGCGCGCTTCGGCACGACTGCCAGTTTCGCGCTGCCACGATCGGGCATGCACCTGCTCGCCTGGTTCAACAGCCTCGGCGCGGACGCCGGCGCGATGCTGGTGCGGCGCTGCCTGCAGGAAGGACTCGGCATCTACACGGTCGATCCCTGCTACATGCAACAGCCGCAAGCGCTGGGATTGATCCTGGGCTTCTCGACGATGTCGGTGGCCGACATCCGCGAAGGAATGGCGATCCTGGAACGCGTCATGTCGCCCTTGCTGCGGCAAGCAGAGAGCAGGGAAGCGAATTGCGCGAATGTCGTTCCGCTGGTGCGGCGGGTGAAGTGAAGCGCCCGTGCGCACTCACTTCAGGCTGATGTACTTCTCGCGGCGGATGTCCTTCATCGGCAGGCCGTGTTCCTTCAGCGCGGCAACCACGGCATCGACCATGTTGGGATTGCCGCACATGTAGGCGATGTCGTGTTCGGCACTGGGCGCGAGATCGGCCAGGCGATTCTGCACGTAGCCGTGCGCGGGCTCGGCCCCGGCGAATGCGCCGGCATCGACCATCTCTTCGCGCGACAGGCAGGGCAGGTAGCGGAACTTGCCGGGATGCTTGCCCACCATCGCCAGGAATTCGTCGGCGAACAGCAATTCGGCCGGCGCACGCGCACCGTGGACAACGACGACTTCGACATCGCGCTCGCGGATCATCGCGTCGAGTTGCGGCAGCATCGAACGGTAGCTGGCGACGCCGGTGCCGGTGGCGATCAGCAGGTAGCGACGATTGGCGTCGGCGGGCTTGAGGGTGAACAGTCCGAGCGGTCCGCTGGCTTGCAACTGATCACCAACTGCCATGCCCTGGAACAGCGCGGTCGCGGCGCCGCCGGGCACGATGCTGGCGACGAACTCCACCGCCTCGCCGCTGGCGATGCGATGGTCGCGGCGGGTGGCGCAGGAATAGCTGCGGCGCGCGGTGCTGCCATCGGCCAGCGGGAAGTGGATCTGGATGAACTGCCCCGGGGTGTAATCCAGCGCTTCGCCGTCGTCGCGAACGAAGGCGAGGTGGAGGACGGAGGGCGCGATCTGCCGGCGTTCGAGCAGCCGGATCGGAAAGAACTTCGACATAAGATGCCTATAATAACGGGTCTCCCCTGCGAACTCCCGCCGCGATGACGGATTCGACCCGCACGCCCGCACCGAGTGTGCCTGCCCTGAGCGTGCACGACCTGCGCAAGACCTATGACAACGGCGTCGAGGCCCTCAAGGGCATTTCGCTGGACGTCCAGCCCGGCGATTTCTACGCCTTGCTCGGTCCCAACGGTGCCGGCAAGTCGACCCTGATCGGCATCATCAGCTCGCTGGTCAACAAGACCTCGGGCAGCGTCCAGGTATTCGGTGTCGACATCAACCGCGAGCGCGACGCGGCGATGCGCCTGGTCGGACTGGTGCCGCAGGAACTCAACTTCAACATGTTCGAGAAGCCGCTCGACATCTGCGTGAACTACGCGGGTTTCTACGGCATTCCGCGAGAAGTCGCGCTGCCGCGCGCCGAGGCGGTGCTGAAGGACGCGCTGCTGTGGGACAAGCACGACAAGATGAGCCGCACGCTGTCGGGCGGGATGAAGCGGCGCCTGATGATCGCGCGCGCGCTGATGACCGAACCGCGCCTGCTGATCCTCGATGAGCCGACCGCCGGCGTCGACATCGAGATCCGCCGCGGCATGTGGGAAACGCTGAAGCGCATCAACGCCGCCGGCACCACCATCATCCTCACCACGCATTACCTCGAGGAAGCGGAAAGCCTGTGCCGCAACCTCGCCATCATCAACCGCGGCCAGATCGTCGCCGAAGGTCCGATGAAGAGCCTGCTTGCGAAACTCGACGTCGAAGGCTTCCTGTTCGACATCGAAGGCCACTTGCCGGAACGGCTGCCGCAGATCGAGGGCACCACGCTGGTCGCGCTCGACAGCCACACCCTCGACCTCGACATGCCGCGCGCGATGGACCTCAATCGCGTGTTCGCGGCATTCGCCGAATCCGGCATCCGCGTGCGTTCGATGCGCACCAAGTCGAACCGGCTGGAGGAATTGTTCGTGCGCATGGTTGCCGATCCGGTGGAGGCACAGGCATGAGCGCCTCGAATCCCAACTGGGTCGCCTTCCTCACCATCGCGCGGCGCGAAGTGATGCGCATCCTGCGCATCTGGACGCAGACGCTGATTCCGCCGGCGATCACCATGACGCTGTACTTCCTGATCTTCGGCGGCCTGATCGGTTCGCGGGTCGGGCAGATGGGCGGCATGCGCTACATGGACTTCATCGTGCCCGGCCTGGTGATGATGTCGATCATCCAGAACAGCTACGGCAACATCAGCTCGAGTTTCTTCGGCGCCAAGTTCGGCCGCCACATCGAGGAACTGCAGGTGTCGCCGATGCCGAACTGGGTCATCCTCGCCGGCTATGTCGCCGGCGCGGTGCTGCGCGGACTGATGGTCGGTGCGATCGTGCTGGTGATCGCGATGTTCTTCACCAAGGTGCGGGTGCCGCATCCGCTGGTGACGATCGCCTCGGTGCTGCTGGGTGCGATCATCTTCTCGCTGGCGGGCTTCATCAATGCGGTCTACGCCAAGAAGTTCGATGACGTCGCTATCGTCCCGACCTTCATCCTCACCCCGCTGACCTATCTCGGCGGCGTGTTCTATTCGGTCAAGCTGTTGCCGGATTGGGCGCAGGCGATGACCCACCTCAATCCGATCTTCTACATGGTGAATGCGTTCCGCTACGGCCTGCTCGGACAGAGCGACGTGGCGATGGGCGCGGCTTTCGGCCTGATGCTGCTGTTCGTGGTCGGCCTGACCACGCTGGCACTGTGGCTGCTCAAGCGCGGCACCGGAATGCGCAGCTGACGGAAACGGCGCTGGTGTGGGGAATGCGTTAACGCCCGACGCATCGCGACAGGTATCCTGTGGCCGATGCGCGCGGCCCGACTCCTGTTGATCCTGTCCTGCCTTTCCTGCACCAGTCTCGTGCAGGCGGCGCAGGTGAAGCGTGTCGAGATCCGCGGCCTCGATGACACGATGAAGAGCGATGTGCGCGCAGCGCTGTCGCTGGAGGACGCGATCGGCAAGCCGGTGTCCGATCGTCGCCTCGATTACCTGCTGGAGGAGGCCGAGACGGAAACGCGCACTGCGCTGGAACCGTACGGCTACTACTCGCCACAGATCAAGGTGACGCCGTCCAGCGATCGCAACGCGCTGGTGGTGACCATCGACGTGCAGCGCGGCGAGCCGGTGATCGTGCGCAAGGTGGCGTATGACATCGAGGGTCCCGGTGCGAAGGACCAGTACCTGACGCGTGACCTCGACGACACGCGGCCGCAATCAGGCAGCGTGTTCGACCAGTCGGCCTACGAAGGCGGCAAGACCAAGATCACCCAGCGCCTGGCCCAGCGCGGCTATTTCGATGCCGACTTCCTCAGCCACAAGGTCGAGGTGACGCGTGCCGCGCACGCCGCCGATGTCGATCTGCGCTGGACCAGCGGCGAACGCTATGAAATGGGTCCGGTGACCTTCGAGCAAACGCCGAACGAGATCATCAACACGAAGTTGCTGGAACGGCTGGTGTACTGGAACGAGGGCGATTACTACCACCAGGGCCGCCTCGATCGCCTGCGCAAATCGCTGGTCGCGCTCGACTACTTCAGCCGCATCGACATCGAACCGCTGCCGGGCGACGCCAAGGACCTGCAAGTGCCGGTGCAGGTGACGCTGGAACCGGCCAAGCGCAGCATCTACACCGCCGGCGTGAGTTACGGCACCGACAGTGGCGCCGGCGCGCGCTTCGGGCTGGAGCGACGCTATCTCAACAAGCGTGGCCACAAGGCGCTGGCGCAGGTCGATTACGCCCAGAAACGCAAGGTCGCGACGTTGCAGTACCGCGTGCCCGCGTTGAAGTGGCTGGACGGCTGGTACACCGCCAGCCTGCAGTTCGGCGACGAACAGAGCCGCTACATCGACAACCGCCGCGTGCAATTCGCGCTCAGCCGCAGCGGGCAGATCAACAACAAACTGGATGCGGCGATTTCGCTGCAGGCGCTGCGCGAACGCTGGTCCTATATCGACCCGGCCAGCAAGCTCAAGACGCCGTACCAGACCGCCAGCCTGGTGTTTCCGCAAGTCGACATGCACTACGTCAGCGTCGACGATCGTCTCTATCCGCGCCGCGGCATCGGCGCGAACTTCACCCTGCGCGGCGGCTCGGCCGGCGCCGGTGGCGGTTTCGTCCAGGCCCATGCGCGCGCGCAGTGGTTCCATGGACTGGGGCCGAAGGATCGCCTGATCCTGCGCGGGGAACTCGGCTACACCGTCGCCAAGGATGCGCTGGCGTTGCCGCCGTCGCTGCGCTTCTTCGCCGGTGGCGATCGCAGCATCCGCGGCTACAACTGGCGTGAAGTCGGGCCGCGGCTGCAGGATCCGAGCGGCCGCTACCTGTTCGCCTACGGCGCCAAGAACGTGGTGACCAGCAGCGTCGAATACGAACGCTATTTCAATGCGAGCTGGGGCGCGGCGGCATTCGTCGATGGTGGCAGCGCCTTCGACAACCGCAAGCTCGATTGGCATACCGGCGTCGGTTTCGGCGTGCGCTGGCGTTCGCCGGTCGGTCCGGTGCGCATCGACATCGCGCGCGGGCTCAAGCATCCCGATTCGCCGTTCACCCTCCATCTCAACATCGGCGCCGACCTGTGAGTCGCGATCTCGAAAAGCGTTACGGGCTGGAGCCGTTGCCGGACGACGCGACACCGGAACAGCGCGAAGCGCGCATCGCCGAATTGCGCGGGCTGCGAAACAAGCGCGCGCGCAAGATCGCCTGGCGCAGCGGACTCGGCATGTTGCTGCTGGCGGTACTCGCGATCGGCGGCCTGTACTGGTTGCTGACCACGATTGCCGGGCGCGATTTCCTGCTCGCGCGCATCCGCGACCTGTTGCCGACCGGCACCGAATTGAGCTGGAAGACCGCCGAAGGCCCGGTGTCGGGGCCGATGACATTGCACGGCGTGCGCTTCGTCTATCGCGCCTGCCCGGACAAGGACGGCAAGCCGGTGGCGTATCCGCTGTGCAAGACGCCGGAAGTCACCACCTTCACCGCCGACACGCTGACGATGCGGCCGATGCTGCAGCCGCTGCTTGGCCGCAAGTTGCGCCTGGATTCGATTGCGATCACCGGTGCAACGCTCGATCTCCCGCATAGCGAGAAGCCGTTCGAGTTGCCGCGCTGGCCGCAGTCGCTGCCGCAGATCCACACGCCGTTGCCGATCCGCGTCGATGCCATCGCCGTCGATGGTCTTGCGGTGACACGCGTCGGCGTGCCGCTGGTCAACGTGCGCAGCGTGCGCGGCGCGCTGGAAGTGGAGGATGGCCGCCTCCACGCCGATCATCTCGCCGCGGAAACCGATCGCGGGGATTTCAAGGTGCAGGGCGATTACGCGCCTGCCGATCGTTACCGGATGAACCTCGTCGCATCGGCGCTGATGCCGGCGCCGCTGGGACGCACACGTCCGGTGATCGGACTGGCCGCGCGCGGCGATCTCGATCGCATGGACATTGCGTTGTCCGGCAACGTGCCGGCGCCGCTGTATGCACATCTCACTCTGAAGGATGGCGAACGCACGCCGGTGTGGACCTTGCGCGCGAATGCCGAATCGCTCGATCCCGGCTTGCTGGCAGGTACGGCGGAACCCACGACACCGCTGAACTTCGACTTGCAGGGCGATGGCAAGGATTACGAAGCGACGTTGCGTGGACGACTTGATCGCGGCGACCTGCACGCGGTGATCCAGCCCTCGAAGGTGCGACTGGCCAACCAGGTGCTGGAACTCAAACCGGTGGTCGTCGATATCTTCGGCGGTCGCATCACGGCCAGCGGTCACGGCGATTTCGGCGCGCAGAGGAATGGGCAGTTCGATTTCGCGGTGGTCGCGCGCGGACTGCGCTGGGGCCAGGACGCGGATGCCATCGGTGCCAGCGCGGATTTCCGTTTCTCCGGCGTCACCAGCAAGTGGAACGCGACCGGAACCGGTGTCGCGGTGCGCGGCAAGGACAGCGCGCAGGTCGC